>NZ_JALNPM010000013.1:0-141423 GCF_024520875.1 Pantoea sp. Ft-CA_14
CGCCGTCAAAGCCGAAGGTACCGCGTGAGCGGCGCGAGGACGGCCCGGCAGCAGCAGAGGTGCTCAGGCCCGCACTGTGGCTCGCTCGCCCAGAAAAAAAGCTGCCACGTTTGACCGTGACGGCCTTTGCGTCTTTCCGATCTGACCCAGTACCCTGAGCAGGCTCGATCCAGCAGCAATCCAAAGCCAGAATTTCCCAACCATAAAAAAACCCACCTTTCGGTGGGTTCTTTTTTTAACCTGAAAACAGCCGCGAATTAATTAGTCGCTTTGTTTTTCAGATCTTCAGCACCCTGCTTGGTTTTATCCCAGCCTTTCTCAGTGCCTTCTTTGGTTTTGTGCCAGCCTTTCTGCGTACCTTCGGTGATTTTACTGCCGGTGGTATCGCTTTTGCCTTCAGCAGCATGCTCAGACTTCAGCTTCAGCTCTTTGCCTTCGTTCTGGGTCTGATGCAGTTTTTCCTTCGCGGTATCGGCGCCTTTATGCGCTTCCGCAACGGTGTTGTCTGTGGTGGTAGCAGCAAATACCGGCGAGGCCAGCAAAATAGCAGACAGTGCAATAATTGATTTCTTCATAATTCCCTCTGTATGAATCGTTGCCGTGTAGGTTTTAATCCTGGCATAGTGTTCCCAGGAAAGATTTAAGAATAAACCAGGAATGAAAAAGGGCCAGTTTTCACCAGAAAAAGCCGCCGGTTGTAGCTTTTTCGTCCATTACCAAAGTGCGAGTTGCGGATCGTCGTCCGGTTTCGGCTGGCTTCGGCTGATGCGAGCAGGCGGTGCAGGCTGCTGCATCTGATGAGTGATCCACTGCAGCAACACCGTCACTATATAGGTCTGCTGCTCCGCGCTCAGCGGCTGGTGCTGTCCGATGTTGTGCCACTTACTCAGACAGCCACGACAGCAGGTTGCGGTGGCGTGCTGAGCGATAAACACCGGGTGGCCGCGCATCGGCGTCTGCTTGCCATCATTTTCAGGCTGCGCAGGCGCCAGCCGCTGTGCCACAAACTCAGCGGCGTGCTGGCGCAATACCGGCTCGCCTTTGCTGCTCGCATAATCATATTCCGCGCGTCCCAGACGAAAGCGCTGACGGAACGGCGAGCGTGACAGCCGGGTAAAAAGATCGTCAGAAACCTTCATGCTGATTGCCAGTCACTCATATTTACGTCCCGCCAGATAGCGTACGCCCTGCGACCCGAACGCCTCACGATGGAGTTCATTGGGCTGCAGATGAAATGTCTCACCGGGATGATAGGTGGTATCGCCCTGTTCGGTACTGATGGTGATGTCACCACTCAGAATCAGTGCCAGTGCTTCAAAGGGATGTACATGATTATCAAGCTGGGCGGCGGCTGCACGCTCAATCAACAGAGGCTCGTCAAAACCCTGTTCGGCTAACAATTTTCTGAATTCGTGTTCTGTCATCGCAACTCCTCAGTGTGGATCTGACCCTTAGCAGTGTAGACGATCTTTATCGCCGCTTATGGCACTCAACAGGTTACGTAAAGTAGCGCAAGCAGGGTTGTTCACCGGTCAGGCCAGTGCTGTACTTGCCGTCTCGTTACAGCCATTTTGACATCGGGATAACGCAAAAGTATGTCTCAACAGGAGAAAACTGCCCTGCTTCTGATTAATCAGCGCTCACGCAAAGGACGCGCCGAGGCCAGCCGCGCACAGTCGCTGCTGGCTCAGGCCGGGTTCACCCTGCTGCAACCGGCCGGAGATGATACCCGCAGCTACAGCGAATTAATCGCGGCGTATGCCCATCGCGTTGATGCGGTGATCGTCGGCGGTGGCGACGGCACGCTTAATGCGGCCGCGCCGGGACTGATGCAGACCGGCCTGCCGCTGGGCATTTTACCGCTGGGCACCGCCAACGATTTTGCCCGCACGCTGGGCATTCCTGCCAGCCTGGAGTCCGCGATAAAGATTATCGCTGACGGGCAGCTGCGTGCAGTAGACCTGGGTGAAGTGAATCAGCACCTGTTTCTGAACGTCTCCAGCATCGGCTTTTCGGTGGAACTGGCGCGCAACCTCACGGCGGAATCGAAAAAACGCTGGGGAGTGGGCGGTTATGCCCTGGCGGCTTTGCGGGTGCTGCGGCAGAGCCGTCCCTTCAGCGCTACGCTGGTGCATCAGGGCCATCGGACGCCGATCAAAACGGTTCAGGTGTCGGTGGGCAATGGACGCTTTTATGGGGGCGGCATGACAGTGGAACAGCGTGCCGCACCAGACGATGGGTTACTGGATGTCTATAGTCTGGAGCTGCAGCATAGCTGGCAGCTCATTGCGCTGCTGCCCTTTCTGCGGCGCGGCACTCACGGTCGCTGGCGTAACGTGCGGGCATTCAGCGCCACGGAGCTGACGATTGAGACGCGCCGTCCCCATTACATCAATGCAGATGGTGAGATTATCGGTCAGACACCCGCGCATTTTCGCCTGATCGCCAGTGCACTGCGGGTTTATGCACCGGGCGACAGCGCAGCAAAATAGCCCGACGGTGGGCGCGGTACCGATCGCGGTGAGAAACTAGTGCTGGGTGCTCTTTTTTTCAGCGTAGTCGATGTGTTCGGAAAGATTGGCGACCAGCTTTTTCGCCATGTCGAGGGTCAGACCCAGAAACAGGGTCTCCTGCGGGCCCTTTTCACGCGGGGCATCGGGATCGATATAACCGAATTTCACTACCAGTGCCTGATGAGTGTTCAGGGGACCAATATGCCAGCCGGTAACCGGGTAGAAGGTAAATCGCGTAAATTCATTCATTTAATCCTGACTGTAAAAGCATAACGCTGATTGATAGTCAGGCCAGCTCTGATGATAAAGCATGAGTGGAATACTCAGTCTGAACGAAATCGACAGGATTACAAGGGAAGCGGCATAACAAGCGCAGCGTGACGCGATGAGGATCTGTAATGCATTCAGGGCCTGCTGCAGCAAGGGGATGAGGATATTTCAGGCGTGTGTAACCTGCGCGGCTCCGGCACGGGCGCTCTCCTGTCAGGGCGAACGCCCCTCAGGACTCTTTATCGGCTCGGGGAATAATCGAGATATGCCCGTTAACCTCCAGCACCGCATATTTAATCTGATCAAATCGCTCCAGACCCTGCCCGGAGCGCGCCGCTTCCAGCACATCATCAGGACTGATGCCGGTCATCTTCATGCGGTCAGTCAGCAGATTACCATTCTCGACCAGGATCACCGGGCCGCCATCGATCACCTGCTCCACCACCGGAAAGCGACTTTTCAGTTTGCCCAGCACAATATCAATCGCTACCAGCGTGATAATAGTCAGCGCAGCGCCGGTAACAGAAAAATCGTCGCCCAGCAGCGCCTGCTGAGTTGCTTCACTGATGATCAATAGCAGAATCAGATCGAAAGAGGTCATCTGCAACAGAGTGCGTCTGCCGGCAATTTTGAACACGACCATCAGCACCAGGTAGATCGCTGCGGCACGTAATACCGTTTCCATAAAGCGCCTCTGTCAGGGATAAATCCATTGGGTAAAACGGGCCGGAGCATGGCCGTCACCATGAATAGTGACGTGAATGCGGCCCGCATTGCGCGGCTGCAGGCCAAGCCAGATCGCGTGATCCGGTCCGGTGTTGCGGGCCGAAAAGGTCAGCCGCAGATCGCTGCCAATCGTCACCGCCTCCAGCGGTTGAGGCTGCAGCGTCTGGATTTGCAGGTTATCCAGGGCGCCACCGCCAATCGTAACGGTAAAGCGATCGGTTACCGGTGCGTTGTAGCGAATGCGCATATCCATATTGCTCTCAACCCGGCCAAACCGTTCATACTCCACCTGAATGGTCCCATCCGGCGAGCGGGCGCTGCCGTTACTCAGCACGCCTTTGGAAAAGAGTCCGCATGCCCCCAGAATCACCAGCGCAATCAGGACGTATTCACCTATACGCTGAATCAGCCATTCACGACGTATCCAGCGGAGGTTTTCCTGAATCGGTACTGCCTGGCCGCTGCTATCCTCTTTTTTCACCGTGACCTCACACACTGTTGGCTCAGGAACAAAAACTGCACGCTGCGTTAAGCATAGCCAGACAGTATCGGTTCACTATCTGGCGGGTCGTGACCTTTTCACCGGGACAATCTGGCACCGCATCCTGCCGTTTACAGCCAGCCGGAGCGACGCAGTTTGGCCCACAGCCCGCCGCAGGCCAGCAGGGTCAGCCCCACCGCCAGCGGATAGCCATACAGCGATTTCAGCTCCGGCATATGCTCAAAGTTCATGCCATACATACTGAAGACTACGGTCGGGATCACCAGGATCGCACCCCAGCCTGCCAGCTTTTTCACCACTTCATTCTGCTGCACCGTCACCAGCGCCAGATTGACCTGCATGGCGCTGGTCAGCATTTCGCGCATATCTTCCGCGTCGGTGACGACATGCCGGGCGTGATCCTGCACGTCGCGGATGTAGGCGCGCAGCGGACGCGGGATCAGATCTTCATGCAGGTGGATCAGCTGATTACAGATCTCCTCCACGGGCAGCGCCGCATTGCGCAGTTTCAGCAGATGACGCCGCACGGTGTAGACCGACTGCACCGACTTGCGATCAAATTCACTGGTGAAGAGATCGTTCTCCATCTGTCCGACCCGTTCATTCAGCGAGGTAGAGAGCTCGGCATAGCGATCAACAATAAAATCGAGCAGGCAGTAGAGCGGATAAGCGGGACCAAACTTCAGCAGCGCCGGGTTTTCAGCCGCCCGCTGCCGCACCGGGGTGTAGCTTTCAG
Source organism: Pantoea sp. Ft-CA_14 (assembly GCF_024520875.1). NCBI lineage: Bacteria > Pseudomonadati > Pseudomonadota > Gammaproteobacteria > Enterobacterales > Erwiniaceae > Pantoea > Pantoea sp. Ft-CA_14. The sequence goes on from NZ_JALNPM010000013.1 coordinate 4,748, forward strand.
AGGCGCCGTGACGGATGCTGATCAGGAAGTTTTTTCCGACAAAAAGATGCGTTTCGCCCAGTTCGCAGCTGTCATCCTTAGCGCACACCGTTTTCACCACGATAAACAGCGATTCGCCATAGTGTTCGATTTTAGGTCGCTGATGGGCATTGAGTGCATCCTCAACCGCCAGTTCATGAAGGCCGAACTCCTCTTTAATCTTCGCCATAAACTCAGCGTCTGGCTGCCACAACCCGAGCCAGATAAACGCCTCCGGCTCTTTGATCACTTCACTGATATCATCGACTTCGACCTCTTCGCCCGCGCATCCCGGACGATACACCCTGCTGCTTACGATCATCTTCTGCTTTCCCGTTGTGACAATACATGCAGCTTAGCCAATCCCACGCCTGTAACCGGATAAAAACCGTAAGGATTTGCTGCGGCGCTGTTCGATCAGCGGCTTACCACTTCAGCCCTAATCCGGTGGAGAAAATGCCTTCGTTCAGGGTATCGGGTATGCCGCTGACCAGATTACGGTGATAGCCAACGTGCAGCGTTGACCACGAAGTCAGGCTGTAGCGCAGCCCGACTTCGGCATCCAGCATAAATACGCCGTCATCATCCAGCGAATGGCCGACATCGCCATTGCTGTAAAGTGTGACCGACTTGCCCAGCAGATAGCGCTGATAGTTCCAGCGCAGCGAGCCGCCAAAGTGCCGCTCTTCCCGGTCATCGCTGTAGCCATACTCAAAGGCACCACCCAGCACCGAGAGTGAGAACGCGCTGAGTTCGGTATCCCACAACTGATAACCCGGACCGGTGCCGATTAGCGCCTGACGTGACAGATTTTCCACCCAGTCGCGCTTGTAGGTGGCGCGGGTCTGCCAGAAGAACTGCTCCCTGACCAGATAGTCAAAGGCGTAGCGCAGGCTGTAGTTATCGGTATTGATGTTCTCGTTTTCCTGCTCGCGATTGTAGGTCGCACCGATATCGTGACGCCATTTTCCCTGATTCAGTTTCGTGTTGAGCGCGAAGCTGTAGTCGTCAGTTTTGGTCGAGGCTTTTTTGACCTTCACGCCCGCATCGATGTTGCCGGTCCAGGCGAGCTGATCGCTGCGGACTTTGGCTTTCATAAACTCATCAATGCGCCGCAGCGAAACCTGCTGCTCCTGCTCGTTGCGTTCCACCCAGACATAGCCGGGATCGGATGAGGAGAGCCGCACCTGATAATGTTCGCCGGTCTTTTTGTTTTCGACATTCACCGGATTCTCGCTGGCGAGCGTACTGACCGCACTCCAGTCCAGCGTGACGGTACCGGCGTAGTGTGTCTCTATCCCCAGCTTGCCGTCGCTGAGATAACGAATCGTGCCGGTCAGCCGATCGCCATTATTCAGCCAGACGGTATCGGCAGTGGCCTGCTGTGCCCATCCGGCGCAGCAACTGATGACCAGCAGCGGGATAAACGAGGTGGCGCAACGCATAGCTTTCCCTGTAAAGGCGTCGTCTTGCACGGGCGACGCGTCACCGCAAATTCTGACCTGACAATTAAGCCGATTCTGCAACGATATGCAATGCGCCGCCTGGCTCAGGAGAGATCGTGCAGTGCTTTGCCGAGCGGTGGAGTAATAGCGAAGTCCGTAAAACTCATCGCCAGCCCTTCACGTTCAGGCGAGCAGCCCATCACTCCGACAAACCGCCGCCCCTGACCGGGCCACGGGCAGAGCCGTAACAACGGCCAGCTCACGCCGTCGGTAGAGTACTGAATTCTTAAGGCCGCATTTTCCAGGGTGGCGCGCAGCCAGAACTGGCGCGCATCGCCGGGAAACACACCGGTAGACCAGTCGGAAAACTCGCGCGTCACCACGCTGCCAATTGCGGGCTGGTCATCGTTAAACTCAATGCCCGCCTTAACCCAGTGCGTTTCGTTATCCTGAATAAACAGCCCGGCCTGATCGTAGAGCTGACTGAAATCCGCCCTTACCTGCACCTGAACGGTAAAGTCATTTTCCACCCAGAAGCCGAAAGCGTGGCCGCTGTGCCGTTCGAAGCCGTACCAGGTACGCTGCCAGAAATCGCTGTTCAGCGCGGTTTCGAACCTCAGCGTATCGCCATCCAGGCTGTGTACCGGCGGCTGATTAATCCAGACGCCACCTTCAGTGGTAATGGAACTGACTGCTGTCATAGGCACTCCTTTGGGTAAGTTAAACCGCCCGCGTGCTGGCCGATCTGCGGCGTGGCGATTGACCTGATTATCATAGCGTTGATTGGTGAACGGGCGGCAGACGATTGCGGCAAATCTGATGGTGTCGATGTGGCAGGCAGTGAGGTCAGCAGACCCGTGGCTGCAGACACTCCGGCTCTGTTTGCGGTTTCGCTTATATGTTTTTATTCTCCTGCCGGAAATAAATAACAGCGACCAGGTCCAGCTCACTGAACTATTTCATTTTGTTAATCCCCTGGCGAAAACAGCATTTAACAACCAGGCTTGTTTTGTCTGAGGGCAACTGAACTCATTAAATATAAGGATTAAGCCACCATGGTAGATAAATCAGAGATTTTAGATCACGCGCAGGTTGTTGATGTGAATGGCGAACATGTCGGGATTGTTGACCACTTCGAAGGCGACGACAAAATTAAGCTGGCGAAAAGCGATCCTGAAGCGGGCGGCAAACACCACATTATTCCATTCAGCTGGGTGAAAGAAGTTGATGATAATAAAGTCATCCTTTCTAAAGCCAAAGCGGATGTTGAAAGTGAGTGGCAGTCTGCATAAAACATTAGCCGTGGCGCCCGCCACGGCTTATTTTATTTATTCCGCAATGTAATTTCCGCCTCCTGCCCTGCCCATCTTTAATTTATTACTGCTTTATATTTCACACCGCCTGAAACGTCTTCAGCAATATCTGTCAGATTTTTACTTTCCATGACGCGGTGCTCCCTGTTTTTATGCCCGGTGGCGGGTGGTCGTAAGTGGAAGGTTTGGAGCGGTCATCATGGCATTGCGCCGGGAGGGAAAAAACCACCAGAATGGCGCAGCACTTTGCCGGATCTCTGTCGGTATCCGGCGGGCATAAGAAACGGCGGGTGAAGTAAAACCTGAGCTCCTCACCCGCTGCAGGTTATTCCTGTTTTGCTGCGCGATCCCGCAGCACTTCCCCCACCACCGGAACCGCTGAAAAGGCATTTGGCCAGCCAGCATAGAACGCGGCCTGAGTGATAATCTCGCCCGCTTCTTCAGCCGTCAATCCGTTGTCCATCGCCCGGTTGAGATGGTAGCTAATTTGCGCACTTTGTCCCGAAGCAATCAGTGCGCTGACCGTCACCAGACTTCTGTCACGAGGCTTTAGCGCTGGCCGCTGCCACAGATTGAGAAACAGCGGATCGGCGGTGAATCTGACCAGCCCGGGTGAGATCGGCCCCACATTTTTCTCCACCGTTGCAGAACGCTGCTGTTCTGCTGTCTGATTCAGTGGCAGCAGTGCCGGAGAGGCTTTGGCCAGTTGATCGGCACCAATGCCTCGCGCCTGAAACACATTTTTGGTCACCGCAATTGCGGACATCGCATTGGGCCAGCCGGAATAGAACGCCAGGTGAGTGATAATTTCGGAGACTTCAGCAGGCGTCACTCCACTGTCGAGCGCCACACCGGCGTAATGTTGTAACTCAGCAGGCTGGTTGCGGGCGATGAGAATGGCAAGCGTGACGATACTGCGGTCTCGGATCGAAAGTGCGTCGCGTTTCCAGAGATCGTCGGTTATCGCTTCACGTCCGAAACGAGCCAGTGCGGGAGAGACGGACTCAATGTCGGCAACCGAAAGGCTGGATGGATTGACGTTCAACATAGTTTCACCTCTTTTGGGTTCAGCAGCGGCCAGGTCGGCCAGCATCATGGAGATCGCGGCGGCGGCAATCACTTTTTTCATCCTCTGATCAGCTTCCTGGTAAAGGTCAGTTAACAAAAGCATTAAGAGCGCCACGGTTTTTCAGCAGAGCTGGCACCACGGGGATCGCCTCTTTGCGGTCGGTCATCTCAGCTGTCAGCCGGATATAGTCGCGAAAATGGGGCGTTTCGCGGTGTTGCTGATAGGCGGCGTCACTGGCGTAGATTTCATAGAAGAACCAGCGATATCTGTTTTTTGCATCGGTCGCGGCATACATCGCCAGTACGCCCGGTTCCACCTTCAGTGACTCTGCCATTTCAGGCAGCACAATATCGCGGAATGCCTGCTGATCGGCCGGTTTCACGTCCACGATCACCAGGTTATTGATGGTTTCTTTATTCTGTACGAAGGGTTTATCACCCAGAAACTGCGGCTCCAGCACAGTGCTCTTTTTCTGGCCGATAAGATCAGGTGCGCGTGTAATAAAAGACCGGTACGGCTCAGAACTGAGATGTTGCTGGTATGCCTCTTCACTCGCATAAATTTCAATCATATAAGCCTGATGAGCATTTTCTTTATGTTTCAGTGAATACATCGCCAGCGTACCTGGTTGCTCTGCCAGCGAACGGGTAATATTATCTCTGGCAACTTCATCGTACTGTCCGTTTTTCCCGGCCTTAATTTCCATTTCATGCAGATTAATGACACGATTTGTGGGTTCTGTTAAAGCGGCTGCCGATGCCGGGCCGGCCATCAGCAGAGTCAGAGTCAGAGCGGTAATATTGTTCACGGTCTGCCTTAATTATCGGATGAGGTGATTTGCGATTCATTCGGTGTATTAACCGGCGCGATTTCTGTTTCATCTGGCTATTAAGCCGTTGTGAGTTCCGTATTGAGCTGAGCAATGAGTCGCGACGCGTGTTGCTTTGCTGCAGCAATTTGCTGCGTGATAATAGTTTCATTACGACTGGCATAGCTTATCCCGCAGGTATAAACCGGTTTCTGCATCTCCAGATTGCAGAGCCGGGCGGTGGTTTCAAACTGAATCAGATAATCCTCCAGCTGATGACCAAAGACGCCATCTGCCGCGTATAACGCCTGCGGTGCGCCAGTGGTGAAGGAGAGGATCAGTTTTTTACCGCCGAGTCTGGCCGTCGATCCGTGCGCAAACCCATGAACAAATACGTCATCCAGCCATAACTTCATGAGCCCTGGCAGCGAATACCATGAGAAGGGAAATTGCCAGACGATAATATCTGCCTTCAGCAGCGCATCCTGTTCGGCACTGACATTGATGTTGTTGTCCGGATAAAGTGCATCCAGACGACGGATTTCAGCATCAGGCAGCGCAGAAGCGACTTCATTAAGAATGGTAGCGTTACCGACCGAATGGCTCAGGTCAGGATGACCGGAAATAATTAATATATTTTTCATTTTCAGTTTTTAATCATTTATTTTTTTAACAGATAGCCAGGCGTTGGCGATGCCATCACGCGCTGGGTACTTTTTGCCGTCCGGCACCGTTTAATCAAAACCCACCGATACGGCTTCCGCCTTTCCTGCAGCCAGCGCTTCACGCGGCGTTTTTACTGCGCCGCCTGCCTGACACCTGTCGGATGACTGGTGACAACACACGGTAGCGGTTTGCGACTGATCATTGGGTGGCGCCCTCTTGCTGAGGCTTATACTCTGCAGCGAACAGGCTTTCCCAGTTGGTGAATGCACCTAACGGGATGCAGTCAAAACTCAGCAGACCGGCTTTTGCCAGCGGAAAGTCAGCCAGCAGGCTTTGGGCCTGTTCCACCGAGTCGCATTCAAGGAAGATCGCAACGCCGGGTCGATCCTGTCGGTAGTAAATATCGCGTAGCGCACCGGATTTATACAGACTCCAGGCATGGAAAGCTTCGGCAGCCATATGAGGGTGATACTTTTCCAGCGTGGCATCGGGGGCGGGTTTATCCAGACACAAAATTCGCATATCAATCTCCTGAGATTCACGGCCAGGGGGAACTGATAAGGAGTATATGCTCGCGATTTAGTGAAGATTAGGCCACTATTGACTCAAAGATATTTAGCCTGCGGCTAATAATAAGCAGCCCGATTGTGTCAGGATTATCCCGTGAACAACGCCATCTATAACCAGATACGCATCTTCCAGAGCATCGCCCGCGAAGGGAATATTTCATCGGCAGCGCGCAAACTGGAGATTACTCCCCCCTCTGTCAGTAAGGCGCTGAAGCTGCTTGAAGCGCACATCGGTCATCCGCTATTTGTGCGAACCACGCGCCGTATTGAGCTGACCGATGCCGGACAGCAGCTGCTGGAACAAACTTCAGCAGCGGTAGCCTCGCTGGAAAAATCGCTGGAAAGCATCCGTGACCAGAATCAGGAACCGTCGGGACTGGTCAGAATCACCCTTTCGCGCTTTGCTTATCTGCTGGTGCTGAAACCTGCGATGGCCGCTTTCTGCCAGCAATATCCCGGTATTCAGCTGGAAATTTCGGTATACGATGGCACCGTGAACATCATTGATGAACGTTTTGATCTGGGGATCCGGTTTGGCGACATTCTGGAAGGTGGCGTGGTGGCGCGCCCGCTGATGAAGCCGTTTCGCGAAGGTTTGTATGCCTCTTCTGCCTATCTGGCAGCGTTCGGTATTCCAGAGTCTCCGTCTGACCTGCATCAGCACCGGCTTATCGGTTACCGGTTTATCACCAATAATCGTATTCTGCCGCTGATTCTGGATCATCATGGCGAACAGCTGACCGTTGAGATGCCGGGTCAGTTGATGAGTAATGATATTGAGGTGATGGCTGATGGCATTCGCAACGGGCTGGGTATCGGGCGACTGTTTGAACCGGTTCATAATTTACAGCCCGATAAAGAGGCATTTATTCCGGTGATGGAGCGTTACTGGAAAACTTATCCGCCGGTTTATCTCTATTATCCTAAAAGCGCGGGTAAAACGAAAAGAGTAAAAACGTTAATCGACTTTCTGCTTAAGCACACTGCGGGTTAAGCACCTGTTACTAATAGCGGGCTTAATGGATGCGGCTAATGGCAGATATTTATGACGAGATCTCGCCTGTTTTCTTTCGTATATTCCGAACGGCGATTGCTTTCAGTTAATTGCATTTTTTTGAGATCGTTATCGTAAAACGCGCTGTTTATCAGATGATTAAAGTCACTGATTTACATCGATTTTCAGCTGGACTTTTCCTGCAATAGTTGATTATATGTACAGGTATTTAGCGCGATACAGAGGTGTTGGAGCACTCCTGTATCGCTAATCACAACCACTATTGAGTGAGAATAGAGATCATGACTGAGTCAGAGTGTAATGCAGTTGGTTTAAATTCAGAAGCCCCTTCCGTTTCCCAACGCAAATTAACGGTGAGTTACGCCAGCCGGTATCCCAGTTACGCGCGTATTCCGTCGATTATCATGAAAGGCCAGTGGCTGGCTGCCGCCGGATTTACCACCGGCACCGAAGTAGAAGTAAAAGTCACGGCGGGCCGTATTGTGCTGACCGTAAAACCACCAGAGCCGGTCGATGAGCAGCTGGTTAACGCGTTAGCGCAGCTGAATAAGCTGCCCGCCAGGAAACAGAAGCAGGTTCTGGCTTTGTCGGGTGTGGTTGCGGGCCAGGTTTAATTTCTGCTGAAGGGATGCCGCTTCTGGCTGGGGAGCGGCAGATCAGTATTGCTGGCAATAATTATCCGCGTTTTTAAATTTAAATTAACTTTTGCCAAGCCAGCGTAGCGCTCCCCCGTTTTAATCGCCTTTTATAATGAGATTACAGATAATCTATAGATTGGAATGATTTCTGAAGAATTATTAAATTTTTATTATCAGATTGTTATCGCAAAATACAGATTATCGATGTACACACTATGTTCCTGTAAGGATCGTACTACTATAAATAAGTGCCAGAAACAGGAATCAGATAACTAACTTTGGATAAAAATTAGCGCTTACATTCTCTGGTAAATTTATATGATTTCCATGCTAGGTTGAGAGGTGTAACAAAATAGATCACAAGAAATGCAAACGTCAGAACAACAATATATGGAATGGCATTTGAAGCATCTACATTGAAAATGCCACCCAGCCCAATAAGCATCAAAATAATAAGAGCAATGACTCCGCCCCAGAAGCGTTTACTTAGATCAATCACGAGGCTCTGAAGTGTATCTTTTTTTGACTCGTCTTTTTTTATAATACTTTTGAGTTTACCGATCTCTTTAGCGGAGAAGCCGTTATTATAGAGTTCTTGCTCAAATTCGCTCATCTGATTCATCCTGAATGCCGTTGCGATACGAGCAAAATATAGCACAGTGTACCTGAGCCATGCTAACCCTCCTCTTTACATGGGCGGCACCGGTACCGCCCGCTGATATTATCTGCGCTGCTGTCATTGCTGTGGTGTAACCCGTTAATCCCGCGATGGCTGCCCCTCCTTAAGTGCTCTATCAATGCGCCTGTTACAGCTGACGAATAAGCGACCAGCAATGCAGCTGCTGAAAGCCGGTTGATGGGGCCAACGCAGCTCTGGCTGTAACCTGATGAGATGCGATCCCAAAGGTAAGGGATAGAGGTGATGCACCTAATGAACACGATGTATGTATAAATCCACACTAACTGGCGGGATTAAGCCCAGGTTATGATCTGATTTCAATGGCTACACAGGGTCACAATAGCCTTTTAATTAAACAGAAAAACCAGCGCGAGATGAAGCAGCGTGGATATAACGATTAACCCTCGTCAATCTCTTCAGATAAGGTTAAAAATGAAAACAATTACAATCGCAGCGACCATTTTATTACTCACAGCCTGTGTACCCCATAATGACAGACAACACGCTGTGGGCATGGCTAACCCAGCCTCTGTGTATTGTGAAAAGATGGGCGGCAAGCTGGACATAGTGAAGGGCCCGGATGGCGAATCAGGTTACTGTACTCTGCCAGGCGGAGAGCGCATCGAGGAGTGGGCACTGTACAGAAGGGATAACCAATAGAATCGTTAGTCGGAAGGCATATCAGGGCAGCGATCAAGGAGCCGTAAGAATGGGACGTTGCTTTATGAAAGGAGGATTACCAGCATACGGCCGCATTGATGTTCCTGATTTCACAAAGTGTGTAGTGCGATGAAAATACTGATATTTATTTGAATCTTCTCCGCAACCTGGTTTCTCATACCTGAAGGGATCATCAGATCCCTGGTAGAAGGCCACATTAGCGGTGACGGTGAAGGCGCTATGGATAGTTTCGAATTCACAGTGATTGCACTTAAGGCGGTGCTTTCGGTTCTGCTGGCCTTTATCGGTGTCTGGCTATATCGCAAAGCTAACCAACGATAACGAAGCGACATTCAAGAAGATGTTCATCGACGGCCAACAGAAGGACCTCAGGGGCTTAGCCTGAGCATTCATTCGCGCAAGGTTGGTGTAGTTGTCAGACAAAGCGGCTAAGCCGTTTTGAGAAATGGTAATTACTTTATCCATTTCTTCAGCTTTGATTCGTCGAAGTTAGTGCCTGTGTAGACGCGGCCGGAAAGCAATGTTGCAATAACCGCACCAAAAATCAGCTTCTTCATATCCCTATACCCAAAATAATAGACGGGATAAATCCTCGCATGGAGTAGTCGAAAAAAAGTGGAAAATGATCAATTTTGCTAAAAGTCATAGCGCGCCTGCCGATAAGCCAGAGAACGCAAATCACGGAGAAATCACAATGGAACACCCAAACCCACTCGCAGCGATGACGTTCATAATCTGGTTTTTTATGTTTATTCCATGCTTTCGTATGGCTCAAAAGGCGGGATTCGGATGGAAAATGGCTCTGTTACTATCATTCCCCGGCTTGCATTTCTTTACACTCTATATCTTCGCTTATAAGAAGTGGCCCAATCTGCCCAATGCTTGAGACCTGATAGCAAAAAAACCACCTGAGTGGGCTATGCCATTATGCACTTTATGAATTTATGGAAAGGCACTAGCGATTCTTTGTTGCAACAACTTCATTAGTCTTTTCATAAATTCTGGCTCTTCGAGCCCAATACTCCCTGAGTGCTCCCCCAGACTAACAAGAATCTCATCATCGCCACCTAAAAGGTGTGCAGCAAAAATGGTATAGCTACCTGAAGATTATAACCATCATGCGAAATATGGATTACCCATTCAAATTTTAATTCCTTTCAAACACTTCTCGCTGCTCAGCCCTAAATGTCTCCAATCAGAGGGTTGAGGTTCTACTGAGCCAGTTGAATGCCTTTTACTTGAATGCCCATAGCTTTCTCCGGGCAATAAAAAACCGCAAGTTAGAGGTTTAAGATTGGGTAAACGATGAGGTTGTTTTTCCTAAGCAAAGGTTGAACTGCGAACGAGACCTAAAACCAAAATGCTGGCATTGTGCGGATTTCATTGTACCAATGGTTAACTGCGGGGATTTCCTGTAAGAACCAGAAGCCGATCCCAATCATCATGATGCTAATTCCAAAATGAAGAATAGTGCTGATCCAATATTCAATAGGTTTGGCATCCTTGTAGATGAATTCCTTGCGACTCGTTCCCTTAAAGGTTTTGGTATAGATTCCCCGATGCATGTAAATGAAAGACTCAGCCAGCGTTATTAGACCAACTATAAAGGCGGCACATACTGTGAACCAATACTGAAATCCCATTATTTTTCATCCCAGCCAATTTTTTAGGTTCATTATTACACAGCTATATAAGATTCCAGTAAGGGTGGCGTAATATTTCGCCACTCACTCAAAAGTGTCTGCATATTGAATGCCTGAATAACCTCATCCATGCAGCCCTTATGCAATCGCTGCTGCGTGCAGCAGTAAATGAATGGGGCTGGATAAAGACAGCGCCGGTTATCAAAACAAAGAAGCCTGTCAGCTAGCGCATCCGCTGTTAACGCGAGAGGAAGCGAACCGGCTGATTGATTGCATGCCGGAAAGCATAAAACCAGTGGTCATATTTGCGCTGGCTACCGGCCTTCGCCTTTCAAACATTCTGGATCTGGAATGGACGCAGGTTGATATGCAAAGGAAGGTCGCCTGGATTAATTCGGAGAACGCCAAAGCGGGCAAGGCTATTGGCGTGGCTCTGAATGATACGACATGCAAAGTGCTGAAGGGGCAGATAGGTAAGCAGTCACGTTAGGTGTTCGTACAAACCAAGGCGAAGCATCGCAGCGATGGAACGCTGGCACCGGCAGGCAGGAAAATGCGCAGTGATGATAACACGGCGTGGAATATCGGTCTAAAAGCGCCAGGCATAGAAGACTTCCGCTTTCATGACTTACGGCATACGTGGGCGAGCTGGTTAATCCAGTCTGGTGTTCCGCTTTCCGCGCTGCAGGAAATGGGTGGATAGGAAAATATTGAAATGGTGCGTCGGTATGCTCACCTCGCACCTAACCACCTGACCGAACATGCGCGCAAAATTGACTCACTTTTGGGTGAGAGCGACACAAATACGACACAAGAAGATAATCAGGTAGGATTGAAGCTGGCGTAAACCGATGATTTTATTTGGTACGCCCTACAGGATTCGAACCTGTGACCTACGGCTTAGAAGGCCGGTGCTCTATCCAACTGAGCTAAGGGCGCATGGAGATGGCACGGATTATACGTCGGGAAGCGGGTACGTCAACGTTTTTGCCGTTTCTCCGCAGCGAAGTGCTGCTGTAATGACCAATTGACGTCAGTGGCGCCTGCGCCATTCGCTGAGCGACACGAGTTTACTGTTGTCGGTAAATTCTCCTTCCAGCTCAATCCCTTGTGTTGTGAAACGCGCATTGTATTGCTCACGAAGTGCATGCAGCTCCTGGATGTCCGGTTCCAGCTGGCGCAGAAAGCCCAGCGCGAGCAGCAGCTGCTGGCGGCTAATAAGCGGTGGAAAACCGGCTCGACTGAGAATCGCATGCCAGCGCTGGCTATTCTCCTCACTGCCGTCAACAATGAACACCTGCCAGATCAGCAGTACCGCTGCGCCATTATGCAGGTGCGTTTCATTATCCTTGCTGAGATAGTCGGTAAACTCTTTCGCCGCCTCTTTCCCCATCATAGAGATCATTGATTCCACCTGTACCGGTGGCAGCTGCAGCCGTTTGCTGAGCCGCTGAGCGGCGTGGCGTGAGCCAGCGGTGAGCAGCTGAAATCCAGCGACAAACACCACCGCCAGAGTAGCAAGCATTATCCAAATCATTACATCGTCCCCGGATTGTCCTGCAGATATCATACGCATGCAGGCTGGCACTCGTCGCGACGAAAAAGCCGGAAAGCACATACGCGGCTGAAACTGTAACTGACAGCGCGCCGCGCTTCTGACAAAATACCCCCCTTCCCCGATTCAACACAACACAGTGGATTTCCTCTCTGATGGCAGCAAAAATTATTGACGGTAAAACGATTGCGCAGCAGGTGCGCGTTGAGGTTGCGGAAAAAGTGAAGCAGCGCCTGGCCGCCGGAAAACGCGCGCCAGGTCTGGCAGTGGTTCTGGTGGGTGAAAACCCGGCATCGCAGATCTACGTGGCCAGCAAACGCCGCGCCTGTGAAGAGGTCGGTTTCCACTCCCGCTCTTACGATCTGCCTGCTACGACCCGCGAAGCTGAGCTGCTGGAGCTGATTGATGCGCTCAATCAGGACGACGAAATCGATGGCATCCTGGTGCAGCTGCCACTGCCAGCCGGCATTGATAACGTCAAAGTGCTGGAGCGCATCACGCCTGATAAAGATGTCGATGGATTCCACCCTTATAACGTCGGTCGCCTCTGTCAGCGTGCGCCAACCCTGCGTCCCTGCACGCCACGCGGTATCGTGACGCTGCTGGAGCGCTACAACATTGACACCTACGGCCTGAATGCCGTGGTGGTTGGCGCATCCAACATTGTTGGTCGTCCGATGAGTATGGAACTGCTGCTGGCGGGCTGCACCACGACCGTCACTCATCGCTTTACCAAAGATCTGCGCCATCACGTTGAGCATGCCGATCTGCTGGTCGTTGCAGTGGGTAAGCCAGGGTTTATTCCGGGTGACTGGATCAAACCGGGCGCCATCGTCATCGACGTGGGCATTAACCGGCTGGAGAGCGGCAAAGTGGTGGGCGATGTTGATTTTGACAGTGCATCCGAGCGCGCCTCCTACATTACCCCGGTGCCGGGCGGTGTTGGTCCGATGACAGTAGCAACACTGATTCAAAACACGCTGCAGGCGTGCGAAGAGTTTCATGATAAAGAGGTAGTATAAATGACAAGTTTTTCACTGGGTAAATTCCCGCACGTCGATCTGTGTGACCTGCTGAAACTGGAAGGATGGGTTCAGAGCGGCGCACAGGCGAAAGTCGTGATTGCCGAGGGTGAAGTGAAGGTCAACGGTGCGGTAGAAACCCGCAAGCGCTGCAAAATCGTAGCCGGTCAGACCGTGGAATTCGCGGGTTTCCGCATTACTGTGGTCGAGTAATTTACGGGCGTCCCTGCGGGGACGCTGTTACACCCGCTCATCCCCCTTTACGCACGTCTCCCCTTCCCGCTGTTCCAGTGCAATATGATTCACCGCCGTATGCTGCGCTATCAACGTCGCGAGCCGGGGTGAATGGCTGGTGATCCAGAGCTGACTGAACTCGCTGGCTTCGGCGATTAAGCGCGCCAGCGCAGGCAACAGATCTTCATGCAGGCTGTTTTCCGGCTCATTCAGTGCCATAAAGGCGGGCGGACGCGGGCTGAGCAGTGCGACAACCAGACAGAGAAACCGCAGCGTGCCATCAGAAAACTCCGCGCTCTCCAGCGGACGCAGAATGCCCTGGCGCGACATCAGCATCTGGAAACGGCCATTCTGCACATCGACATCAAACTGGCTGTCGGGAAACGCCTGTTCCATCACCTCAGACAGGAGTTCGGAATGACCGCGCTCAACAATGGTCGCCCAGGCCGCCGCCAGATTGCTGCCATCATGGCTCAGCACCGGCGCACGCACGCCAATCTGCGGTGCCCGTATCGGTGAGCCAGGCCAGACCGCAAACTCATGGTAAAAGCGCCACTGCTGCAGACGTTCGCGCAACTGCGAAAGCTCCGGATAGCGATGCGGTTCGCCAAGCTGACCAAACAGCGACTCTTCGGGATGCAGCACCGCCGGATAGGCGACGCGCTCGCCCTCAACGTTGTGCAGAAAGGCAGTCTGATTTTCGCGCTGCATAATACAGGCGGAAGGACGGCGCTGCTGACCGCTCAGCCAGAGTCGCTCCTGCTTCACCAGCGGATCGAGATTAAACAGGCTGGTCACCAGCGGCTCGGGAAAGCCAATCTCCAGCTGGTAATCCATATCATCCATCACCACGGCCAGCTCCAGGCGCTTTGGATCGTGTCGGCGATCGCCCCGGCGTAAGCCGCCCGCCCACATCGCTTTCTGAATACCGCCTTCTTCAGCCAGCGCCAGTGCCAGGCGACCGCTGGCCGCCTCATGCAGCAGCCGCACCGCTTTGTAGAGGTTGGATTTACCGCAGCCGTTAGGACCGCTCACCACATTCAGCTGCTGCAGCGACAGCGTCAGGTTACGTATCGAGCGGAAGCCGCGGATCTGAATCTGTTCAATCGCCATAATAAAAAAGGGCGATTGCTCGCCCTCTCCGGTTTATTTTCGACGCCAGCTGGAGCCCTGCGGCCCATCCTCGACGATGACACCCAGCGCGTTAAGCTTGTCGCGCGCGATGTCCGCTTCCGCCCAGGCTTTGGCGGCGCGCGCATCGGCACGGGCTTTAACCCAGTGCTCAATCTCGGCAACCTCTTCGTCATTGACCTGCGCGCCGCTTTGCAGGAACAACTCAGGGTCCTGCTGCAGAATGCCCAGCACGTTGGCCATCTCGCGCAGCTTCGACGCCAGCCCGTGCGCTGAAGCGCCATCTTCACTTTTCAGGCGGTTCACTTCACGCGCCATATCGAACAGCACCGAATAGGCTTCCGGGGTGTTGAAATCATCATCCATCGCGCTGCGGAACCGCGCTTCAAACGCTTCGCCGCCGTGGGCAGGCACGCTGCTGTCGGTGTGACGCAGTGCCGTATAGAGTCGCTCCAGCGCCGCACGCGCCTGATTCAGGTTATCTTCGCCGTAGTTAAGCTGGCTGCGATAGTGACCGGACATCAGGAAGTAACGCACCGTCTCCGCATCATAATGTTGCAGCACGTCACGCACGGTGAAGAAGTTACCGAGCGATTTGGACATCTTCTCGCGATCAACCATCACCATGCCGGAGTGCATCCAGTAGTTGACGTAAGGACCGTCATGGGCGCAGCTCGACTGAGCGATTTCGTTTTCATGGTGCGGGAACATCAGATCGGAGCCGCCGCCGTGGATATCGAAATGGGTGCCCAGCTGTTTGCAGTTCATTGCCGAGCACTCGATGTGCCAGCCGGGACGACCGTTGCCCCAAGGCGATGACCAGGCTGGCTCATCCGCTTTGGACATTTTCCACAGCACGAAGTCCATCGGGTTGCGCTTCACGTCGGCGACTTCAACACGCGCGCCCGCCTGCAACTGCTCCAGATCCTGACGCGACAGTGCGCCGTAATCGGTGTCGCTGAGGACATCAAACATCACGTCGCCGTTATCCGCCACATAAGCGTGACCGCGAGCGATCAGCGTTTCCACCAGCTCGATAATCTCAGCGATGTGACGGGTAGCGCGCGGCTCCTCATCGGGCGGCAGAATCCCCAGCGCGGCGAAGTCGTTGTGCATCTCGCCAATCATGCGGTTAGTCAGGGTTTCGATGCTCTCGCCGTTTTCGTTGGCGCGCCTGATGATTTTGTCATCAATGTCGGTGATGTTACGTACATAATTAAGCTGATAACCGAGGTAACGCAGGTAGCGCGCCACCACGTCAAACGCCACGAACGTCCGCCCATGACCAATGTGACAGAGGTCATACACCGTGATGCCGCAAACATACATCCCGATTTTACCGGCATGAATGGGTTTGAATTCCTCTTTCTGTCGACTCAGGGTGTTATAAATCTTAAGCATTGAACGGTTCCGTTTTCGCGTGTGGTTGGCACTTTTAAGTATCCAGACATTGTGCCGTATTTTTATCGCTCGCGCGACGCAAAGCAAGCCAACTGCGCCGCGCTGCTGACGCGTCATTGGAAATTATGATATAAGAACGGTCGACAAAAAGGGGGACGCCCATCGACAGAGCGACCTCAGCAACTGATGACAACCTTTACAGGACGACAAAAATGGTAACTTTCCAGACGAACCATGGCGATATCGTAATCAAAACTTTCGATGATAAAGCGCCGGCAACCGTACAGAACTTCCTGGATTACTGCCGTGAAGGTTTTTACGACAACACCATTTTCCACCGCGTAATCAACGGCTTTATGATTCAGGGCGGCGGCTTCGAGCCGGGCATGAAGCAGAAAGAAACCAAAGCCGAAATTCAGAACGAAGCCAGCAATGGCCTGAAAAACACCAAAGGTACGCTGGCAATGGCACGTACCTCTGCGCCGCACTCTGCGACCGCACAGTTTTTCATCAACGTAGCTGACAACGACTTCCTGAACTTCCGTGACGAAAGCGTTCAGGGCTGGGGCTACTGCGTATTCGCTGAAGTGGTTGAAGGTATGGATGTGGTCGAGAAGATCAAAGCGGTCTCTACCGGCCGCAGCGGCATGCACCAGGATGTGCCAAAAGACGACGTCGTTATCCAGAAAGTGACCGTCAGCGAGTAATGTCGCGCACGCTGTTTATCGCAGATCTCCATCTGTGTCAGGAAGAACCGGCGATTACCGCCGGTTTTCTGCATTTTTTACAGCGCGAAGCGCCCCACTGCGACGCGCTCTATATTCTCGGCGATCTGTTTGAAGCCTGGATTGGCGACGACGATCCCAATCCACTGCATCAGCAGGTTGCCCGCGCCCTGCGCGCCCTTCCGGTTCCGGTTTACTTTATCCATGGCAATCGCGACTTCCTGATTGGCCGACGCTTCGCGCAGGCCTGCGGCATGACGCTGCTGCCGGAAGAGCAGGTGCTGACGCTCTACGGCCATCGGTTGCTGATTATGCACGGCGATACGCTCTGTACCGACGATGCGGGTTACCTGCGTTTTCGGGCCAAAGTGCATAATCCCTGGATCCAGCGGCTGTTTCTCGCGTTGCCGTTGTGGATACGTAAACGTATTGCCGCCCGGATGCGCGCCGACAGTAAACAGGCCAACCAGCATAAATCCCAGACCATCATGGATGTGAATCAGGAAGCGGTCGTCGCCACTATGCTGCGCCAGCAGGTGCCGCTGTTAATCCACGGTCACACTCATCGCCCGGCGATTCATACGCTGAGCCTGCAGGGTGAAACGGCGCAACGCGCGGTGCTGGGTGCCTGGCACAGCCGGGGTTCCATGATCCAGCTCGACGCCAGTGGCATTCAGCTTATCCATTTCGACTTTTAATCTGCGGTTAAATCCACGACCTTAAGCCCGACGCAACCGTTTTCCTTGCGTGCTTCTCATGCTATTCTCGGTGCCCTTCAAAACCTGTCCGCCCGGCCAGGTCTGTTTGTTCATTCACAGGAGTTGACCCCATGTCATCCAACGCCCCGGCCCGCATCGCCATTGTTATGGGTTCCAGAAGTGACTGGGCCACCATGCAGTTCGCCGCTGAAATCCTCTCCAGCCTGGACGTCCCTTTTGATGTTGAAGTGGTCTCTGCGCACCGCACCCCGGATAAACTGTTCAGCTTCGCCGAAACGGCAGCCGACAAGGGTCTTCAGGTGATTATTGCTGGCGCAGGTGGCGCGGCACATCTGCCGGGTATGCTTGCGGCAAAAACGCTGGTGCCGGTGCTGGGTGTGCCGGTGCAGAGCGCGGCACTGAGCGGCGTCGATAGCCTCTATTCGATTGTGCAGATGCCGCGCGGTATTCCGGTCGGTACGCTGGCGATTGGCAAGGCGGGCGCAGCCAATGCCGCGCTGCTGGCGGCGCAGATTCTGGCGCTGCATGACAGTGCGCTGGCGTTACGCCTGACCACCTGGCGTCAGAGCCAGACCGATGAGGTGCTGAACCATCCCGATCCGCGGGTGGATGCATGAAGCCGGTTTGCGTACTGGGCAACGGCCAGTTAGGTCGTATGCTGCGTCAGGCGGGTGAACCCCTGGGCATCGCGGTGTATCCGGTGGGCTTAGACGCCGATCCTACCGCGCTCCCTATCGCCGACAGCGTGATCACCGCCGAAATCGAACGCTGGCCGGAGACGGCGCTGACGCGTGAGCTGGCCAGCCATCCGGCCTTTGTTAACCGCGATATCTTTCCGCGTCTGGCGGATCGTCTGACGCAGAAACAGCTGCTGGATCAGCTGGGACTGGCCACCGCGCCGTGGCAGTTGCTGGCGGACAAAAGCGAATGGCCAGCGGTGTTCGACTCGCTGGGCGAGTTAGCGATTGTGAAAAGCCGCACCGGCGGTTACGACGGCCGGGGTCAGTGGCGTCTGCGTGCTGATGAGACTCACACCCTGCCGGAGGCGTGCTACGGCGAATGCATCGTTGAGCAGGGCATCAACTTTTCCGGTGAAGTCTCACTGGTGGGGGCGCGCGGTCACGATGGCCAGGTGGTGTTCTATCCGCTGACGCATAACCTGCATCAGGATGGCATTCTGCGCACCAGCGTTGCGCTGCCGCAGGCGGATCAGGCACAGCAGCAGCAGGCCGAAGCGATGCTGAGTGCGATCATGCAGGAACTGAATTACGTCGGCGTAATGGCGATGGAGTGTTTCATTACGCCAGAGGGATTGCTGATCAATGAGCTGGCGCCGCGCGTCCATAACAGTGGGCACTGGACGCAGAACGGTGCGTCGATCAGCCAGTTTGAGCTGCATCTGCGCGCCATTCTTGGCCTGGCATTACCGCAGCCGGTGGTGTTTGCGCCGTCGGCGATGGTCAATCTGATTGGCACCGACGTGAATCTGAGCTGGCTGCAGCAGCCGCTGGTGCATCTGCACTGGTATGACAAAGAGGTGCGTCCGGGTCGTAAAGTGGGCCATCTGAATCTGACCGACAGCGATACAGAACGGCTCAGTGCTGCCCTTAACGCGCTGGTGCCGCAGCTACCGGAAGCGTACGCCAGCGGCATCGCCTGGGCGGTTGAAAAACTGTAATCCCCGCACCTGAGTCTGATGATGGCTTTACCAGGCAGCTCAGAAGCTTAATGCGATGGGAGCATACGCCTGGAGCAAAGCATCGGGCCGCCCGGCTAAAAACGCCGGGAGCGTTTTTGAACAAAGCAAAGCGTTGGCCCGGCTACGGGCGCACCTCAGGGATGAGGAGCGTAATCGCCCGCGCTGAGCCTGCCATGGATGGCGTTTTTGCGTCTTTGCGGAGGGCGTATGCTCCCTGAGCCAGCACCTTACCGTCGAGCGCTACGGGTGCTAACTCACGTCGCATCAAACTTCCTGAACAACGCTTTCCCTTTGAGTAATCGGATCCCCAGCCAGCCACCGCACAGCGATAACAGCAGCGCGCCACACAACGGCAGCGCCAGCCATAGGGTCCAGTCAGGCTGCCACGGGAAGTCGAAAATCTTAGTCTGTAATCCCCACAGCGCCGCTTCTGCCCCCATCGCCGCCGCCACGCCGGAGACCACGCCGAGCAGGGCAAACTCACACCACAGCGTCGTACGCAGCAGGCGTTTACCGGCACCCAGCGTGCGATAGACCACCAGCTCCTGACGCCGCTGGCGCATACCGACCTGAATCTGCGCCAATAGTAGTAACACACCACAGGCGGTCACCAGCACCACCATGATCTCCAGCGCCTGGCTGACCTGCGCCAGCACCTGACCGATCTGCCGCATTATGCTGCCGATATCCAGCAGACTCAGCGCCGGAAAAGCACGGTTAAGCTGCGCCAGCAGAACAGGATTCGCCTCCATGCGGAAGCTGGTGAGCCAGGTCTGCGGCTGGCTGTCGAGCGCGCCCGGCGGGAAGATAAAGAAGAAGTTCGGCTTCAGGCTTTCCCAGTCCACTTTACGCAAACTGGTAATGCGCGCGCTGAAGGTCTGCGTATCGCCATCGAACGTCAGGGTATCGCCGAGCTTCAGCCCCAGCCGATCCGCCAGTTCCACTTCCATCGACACTTCACCCGCTTTAGGTGGCCAGTTGCCTGCCACCAGCGGATTGTGATCCGGGCGATTGGCCAGTTCCGTCAGGTTGAGCTCACGGTTCAGGGCGTTATCCAGCTTCGGATCGGCCGGTTTGCCGTTGAGTTCACTGAGCCGCACCCGCGCAATCGGGTAAAAGGTCCCGGGCGTGATCTGATGCGACTGCAGGAAATCACGCACCTGCGGCACCTGATCTGCCGTCATATTCAGCAGGAAGAAGTTCGGGCTATCCGCCGGTAACTGCTGCTGCCAGCGATCCAGCAGATCGCCACGCATTACCAGCAACAGCGCCAGCAGCATGAACGACAGCGAAAAGGCCGCGAGCTGGCTCAGCGTCATGCCGGGCTGGCGCAGCAGCCGGTTGATCGCCAGTCGTAACGCCAGATTGCGCACTACCAGCCGACGCAGCAGCAGCAGGGTTCCCCAGCCGAGTAGTGCCAGCAATCCGGCCAGCACCACCACACCCGCCAGCAGCGCCCAGAGCATTTTACTGCCGCCAACCAGCAGCGCTAACAGCGTCACCACCACCGCGATCATCACCGGAATATAGATCTTCAGCGGCCAGAGGTTCGCCACCGCATCGCGCCGCAACACCCGCAGCGGCTGTGTCGCCAGCAGCAGACGATAGGGACGCAGACCCACCAGCAGCGAAATCACAAACAACGATCCCACCGCCCAGATCCATGGCCAGACGCTGGCCGCCGGTAAGCTGGCAGGCAGCACGGGTTTCAGCATCGCCATCAGGATCGCTTCAACGCCCTGCCCCACCAGACCACCGGCAATCGCCGCCAGCAGCAGCACCGCCAGCCACTGACCGATGATCAGCCGCTGCAACGCGCCGTGCGTCGCACCCAGGGTTTTCAGCACCGCCACCAGATCGTAGCGGCTGCGGCAATAGTGGCTCATGGCGACCGCCACGGCCGCAATCGCCAGCATCAGCGTCAGCAAGGCCGAGAGCAGCAGGAACTGCTGTGCCCGCTGCATCGAACGGCCCAGTGCATCTTCCGAGTTCTCCACGCTGATCCAGCGCTGGTCCGCCTTCAGTTGCGGTTCAATCCAGCGGTCATAGCTGGCCAGCTGATCGGGATTACCGGAAAACTTATAGCGCCAGGCGATGCGGCTGCCTGGCTGAATCGCACCGGTTTTGGCGGCATCCGCCAGATTGATCAGCAGACGCGGCGCCATCTCAAACGGGTTAAAGCCGCCATCCGGCTCCTGGATCACCTCCCCGCTGATGCGCAGCTGGGTGTCACCCACTTCCAGCGTGTCGCCCACTTTCAGGTTCAGCAGCGCCATCAGGCGCGGTGCCGCCAGCGCGGTACCCGCCTGCGGCCTCAGCCCTGGCGGCTGCGTCTGCAACGTGCCAAACATCGGGTAGCGATCGTCCACCGCTTTTACTGAGGCAAGCTGCGGTGACTGATCGGCAAAGGTCATGGTCATAAAGGTCAGCTGACGGCTCACCGTCAGACCGCTTTCAGCCGCTTTTGCCAGCCAGGCTTCTGGCGCTGCATCACTGCTGCGCAGCGTACGGTCGCCGGCCATAAAATCACGGCTCTGCTGATTCAGCCCTTTTTCCATGCGATCGCTGATCGACCCCAGCGCCAGCACGCAGGCGACCGCCAGCGTCAGGGCCAGCCAGACAATCAGCAGCGAGGGCGAACGCCACTCGCGCCAGAACCAGCGCCAGATCATTGCTCCTCCCACAATTTACCGTCGCGCAGCCGCAGGCGACGATCGCAGCGCGCCGCCAGTTGCTCGTCATGCGTCACCAGAATCAGCGTGGTGGCAAAATCGCGGTTAAGGGAAAACAGCAGATCGGCGATGCGGTCACCGGTTTTACGATCGAGATTGCCGGTAGGCTCATCGGCAAACAGCAGACCAGGACGGCCACTGAAGGCGCGGGCCAGCGCCACGCGCTGCTGCTCGCCGCCTGAAAGCTGGGCGGGCAGATGATGCAGACGTTCGCCCAGTCCGAGCAGCGTCAGAAGCTCTTTCGCCTGTTCACGGCTCTGACGGTCGCTGTCGCCGCGCAGCAGCGAAGGAAGCTGCACGTTCTCCTGGGCATTCAGGGTTGGCACCAGCATAAATGACTGGAATACAAAGCCGACCTGCCGGGCACGCAGGGCCGCACGCTGCTCTTCGTTCATCTGGTGCAGCGGCTGCCCCAGCAGATGGACTTCGCCGCTGCTGCCATCGTCCAGCCCGGCCAGAATTCCGAGCAGGGTTGACTTGCCGGAACCGGACTCGCCAATCAGCGCAATGGTCTCAGCTGGTTTGACAACCAACTCAACTCCGGTAAGGATGGTTAACTGATGCTCTCCCTGACCGACGGACTTAGTAAGATGATGAACTTCAACAATGTTTTCCGCTGGCATTATCCCTTCCTGTTATTGATTCTTCTGCTGGTGTCGCGTCTTGCTGCTGCAGATACGCTGATGGTGCTGGGCGACAGCCTGAGTGCGGGCTATCGCATGTCTGCCACTGCGGCCTGGCCCAGCCTGCTCGATAAGCAGTGGCAGCAAAAACCTAAAGTGATCAACGCCAGTATCAGCGGTGATACGGCTGCACAGGGGCTGGCGCGCCTGCCCGCACTATTAAAACAGCATCAGCCGCAATGGGTGTTAATCGAATTGGGCGGTAACGATGGTTTGCGCGGTTTCCCGCCCGACGCTATCGCGCAGAATCTGAGTAAAGTTATCGACGATGTTAAAGCCGCCAATGCGAAGCCGCTGCTGATGCAGATTCGTCTGCCTGCCAACTATGGCCGCCGCTACACCGAAGCGTTCAGCGGCATCTATCCCGGATTAGCGCAGCAGCATAACATTCCTCTGGTGCCCTTTTTCATGGAGCAGGTTTATCTGAAACCCGAGTGGATGCAGCAGGATGGCATTCATCCTAATCCTGATGCCCAGCCTTTTATCGCCCAGTTAATGGCGAAAGACCTGGCCCCCTTAGTTAAGCAGCCGTAGCGCGCCGGGATGCGCAAAAAGGGTAAAGAAATGAAAAAGCACTAAATAACGGCAAGGTGGCGACGGAGATTTTCGACCGCTTTGCCATCTCTAAGTGTCCAGGCTTACTCTCTAAACAATATCAATGCGAAAAGATAATTCCGCCGTTCCTTAAAATTCACTTTAATGCATCTTAAATTAGCATTTTAACAGTCGCATATAAGTTGGCGTTACCCTCTCCAACTGGTTAATATTTCTGCACGGAATTTTAGCTGCAAAGGAATGTATATGCCCTATCACCGCTATCACGACCCCCGCATATTTCGCCTGACTTCATCTGTCGGCGCTTGTGGAACCAATAATCCCAATGAAGTTAAATCAATTCAACGCATGATAAATGATGCTGGCTATCAGTTCGCAACGGGTCGCAGGCTCCCAACAAATGGACAATGCGATACTGCCACCACTGAAGCTATACGCTGGTATCAGCGGTTGCTGAATCTCTCGCCGAGTGGATTGGTTCAGCCAACCGACACATGGTTTATCAGGGCAATAAGTGAAGCAACCACACCTGGCTGGCGGCCTTCTAATACCTCTGGCCCCTTACGAGTCAGCCAGGGACAAATTACTTTTGACGCCGAAGGCACCGACTATATAACCGCCGTGGAGCCCTTCAAACAGCGCCGCTATCCCAATTTTTCACGCATTCTTCAATGGCCGCCCACGAGTTTTTCGGGGGTTACACTTGGTCGAGGCTATGATATGGGCAGTAGATCTGCTGGTGAAATCTACTCCACACTAAGGCAAGCTGGGATTGAAGAATATAAAGCCGTTTTGTGCTCTAAAGCAGCTGGCCTGAAAGGGCGGCACGCAGAACAGTTTGTTAAGGTTTATGGTCCGTTGGTCGGCGAGATAAACCACACTCAACAAATCCGACTTTTTGAAATTGCGTACAGGGTTAAACGGAACGAAGCCCTTAACCTTTATCGGCGAATAGCACAATCCATGCCTTCCGCCCCAGCATGGGAACAGTTAGACCCCAAAATTCGAGATGTCGTAACCGATATTTTCTATCAGGGTGTTCACAATGCCAGGGCACTGTTTCAGGCCGCAATTGAAAGTAAGCCCGCATTAATAGCCCATATTAAAAGTAGTCCTACATACATGACCTACGAAAACCACAGAAACAGAATAAGGTATCTACAGTGAAAAAAGTCTTAATTCTAATGGTTGCTCTTATTGCACCTGCTATGGCGCAGGCTGAATTATCATCAGGGCCAGAACGTAACGCCTGCTTCAAACAGAATGAAGACATACCAACTGCATATAACTGTCTGTCTGCCAAAAGAGACAACAGCAATAAAGCGCTGGATGCGCTAATAGCGGATACAGTTAAGAGAATCAAAGCCAACAATGTCGGCCCTTTTAATGGAAAAGAGTCCAGCAAAGAAACGTCCGGAGACGTTTACTCTCGGCGCTTTCTGGATGCGCAAAAAAAATGGAAGGATTACCGGACTCAACTTTGCCTGTCTGTAGCTACAGAGCTTAACGAGGACGCATACGACTACCAGTCATATATCGACCAGTGCCAAATTAATCTGAACAAAAACCATTCTGCTGAAATCACACAAATGGGACTGCCACCCGTCAATTAAGCACACTGGTCTCACTGCTCAGACGTAAAATCTGAAATCGGGCATTTTTTGCGGGGCTGTATAGCCCCGTTTACCGCCCGTTCTGTCAGCCGGTGCGGGCGACAAACTGTCAATCCACAACATAAAATCATTAACGAACATAACTTAACTTATTGATTATTAAATCTTATTCAAGGGCGTGAATTTGTGCAAAAAAACATTCTGATTACAGGTTGTTCGAGCGGTATTGGCCTGGTTGCCGCTCACGATTTACTGGCGCGGGGTTACCGGGTGATCGCCGCCTGCCGTAAAGCAGAGGATGTCGCCCGCATGGAAACACTGGGCTTTACCGGGCTGCAACTGGATCTCGACGATCCGCAAAGTGTGGATCAGGCCGCCGACACAGTGCTCGCGCTCTGCGATAACCGTCTGACGGCGTTGTTTAACAACGCCGGATTCGGTCTCTATGGCCCGCTGCACACCCTCTCCCGCCAGCAGCTGGAACAGCAGTTTTCCAGCAACTTTTTCGGCGTCCATCAGCTGACACTGCGTCTGTTGCCCGCGTTGCAGGCCAGCGGCGATGGCCGCATTATTAATACCAGCTCGGTGCTGGGGCTGATCTCCACACCAGGCCGGGGCGCCTATGCCGCCAGTAAATATGCACTGGAAGCCTGGAGCGATGCGCTGCGGCTTGAAGTGCGCAGCCGCGGCATCCGGGTCAGCCTGATTGAACCGGGTCCGATTCAGACCCGCTTTACCGACAATGTGACGCAGGGCGAACAGCATAACCCGGTGCGCAACCCTGGCATCGCGGCACGTTTTACCCTGCCACCGGAAGCCATTCTGCCTAAACTTCGTCATGCACTCGAGAGTAAACATCCGCGTTTACGCTATCCGGTGACACTGGTCGCACACATAATGAGCCTGCTGAAACGGTTACTCCCCGGCTGGATGCTGGATCGCATTTTGCGCAGCCATTAATCAGCCATGCGCAATAGCGCTTGAAGCCGGGCCAGTTGGCCCCATATTCTTAGAACACTTTTTGCAAAGAGACTTATCCATGTCACCACAAGCTTCGATCATCGACATCAACGAATCTAACCTGCAGCAGACCCTTGAGCAGTCGATGCAGCTGCCGGTGCTGTTCTACTTCTGGTCTGAGCGCAGCCAGCACTGTCAGGATCTGACGCCCGTGCTGGAGCGCCTGGCGCAGGAGTACGCGGGTCAGTTTATTCTCGCAAAACTGGATTGCGACAAAGAGCAAAGGGTGGCGTCGCAGTTTGGTCTGCGTTCAATCCCGACCGTCTATCTGTTCCAGGATGGTCAGCCGGTTGACGGTTTCCAGGGTCCACAGCCGGAAGAAGCGATCCGCGCCCTGCTGGAAAAAGTCCTGCCGCGCGAAGAAGAGCTGAAAGCGCAGCAGGCGATGGCGCTGATGCAGGAAGGTAAACCGCTGGAGGCGCTGCCGTTATTAAAAGATGCGTGGCAGCTGAGCAACCAGTCCAGCGAGATCGGTTTCCTGCTGGCTGACGTACTGATTACCCTGAACCGCAGCGATGAAGCGGAAGCGGTGCTGAAAGTGGTGCCATTGCAGGATCAGGACACCCGCTATCAGAGCCTGATGGCGCAGATCGATCTGCTGAAACAGGCAGCGGATACGCCGGAGATTCAGCAGCTGCAATCCCAGCTGGAGGCTGACCCGACTAACGCCGGGCTGGCTGCTAAACTCTCGTTACAGCTCCATCAGGTGGGTCGTAATGAAGAAGCACTGGAACTGCTGTTCAGCTTCCTGAAATCCGATCTTAATGCCGCTGATGGCCAGGCGCGTAAAATGCTGCAGGAGATTCTGGCGGCGCTGGGTACCGGCGATGCACTTGCCGCGCGTTATCGTCGTCAGCTCTATTCCCTGCTCTACTAAGCGGCAGCACCCCGGGCCGAAGCGACTCGGCCCGTTAATCTGACAACGCGGAGGTTGTATGATAACTGTAATTCCTGCCCTGATTATTCTGGCGCTGGTGGCGGTCTGGGCCACCGTCAAGATCGTGCCACAAGGTTTTCAATGGACGGTTGAGCGCTTTGGCCGTTATACCCGCACCCTGCAGCCAGGATTAAGCCTGGTGGTGCCGTTCATGGATCGTGTCGGTCGTAAGATCAACATGATGGAACAGGTACTGGATATTCCCTCGCAGGAGATCATCTCCAAAGACAATGCCAACGTCACCATCGATGCAGTCTGCTTTATTCAGGTCGTTGACCCGGCGCGTGCCGCGTATGAAGTCAGCAATCTTGAGCAGGCGATTCTTAACCTGACCATGACCAATATGCGTACCGTGCTTGGCAGCATGGAGCTGGACGAAATGCTGTCACAGCGCGACAGCATCAACACCCGCCTGCTGCATATCGTGGATGAAGCGACCAATCCGTGGGGCGTCAAGATCACCCGCATCGAGATCCGCGATGTGCGTCCGCCGCAGGAGCTGATTGGCGCGATGAATGCGCAGATGAAAGCGGAGCGAACTAAACGCGCCGATATTCTGACAGCCGAAGGGGTGCGACAGGCGGCGATCCTGCGCGCTGAAGGGGATAAGCAGTCGCAAATCCTCAAAGCAGAAGGTGAACGGACCTCGGCGTTCCTGCAGGCAGAAGCGCGCGAACGTCAGGCGGAAGCGGAAGCTAACGCCACTAAGATGGTCTCGGAAGCGATCGCATCAGGTGATATTCAGGCCATTAACTACTTTGTGGCACAGAAATATACCGATGCGCTGCAAAAAATCGGTGAAGCTAATAACAGCAAAGTGGTGATGATGCCGCTGGAGGCGAGCAGTCTGCTGGGTTCGATTGCGGGCATCGGTGAACTGCTGAAGGAATCACGCACTGAGTCGAAACGCTGATGCTGGTCGATATTATCGCGCATCCGCACTGGTTCTGGCTGACGCTGGGTGGGTTACTGCTGGCGGCTGAGATGCTGGGCACCAGCGGTTACCTGCTCTGGAGCGGGCTGGCGGCGGTCATCGTCGGCCTCATTGAGTGGTTTGTGCCGGTAAGCTGGACGGCGCAGGGCTCTCTGTTTGCCGTGCTGACGCTGATCTGCGTCTTTTTATGGTATCGCTGGATGCGCCACCGTGAAGCGCGTCAGAAACCCAATGCCCTGAACCAGCGCGGCAGTCAGATGATCGGGTTGCAGCTGACGCTGGATACCGCGCTGCATAACCGCACCGGCCATGTGCGGATCGGGGACAGCAGCTGGCGGGTCGAGGCGGAGCAGGATCTGCCTGCGGGCACAGCAGTGGTCGTAACCGGCATTGAGGGGATTACGCTGCGTATTCAGCCACGCTGACCGCAGCATCCAGCCAGATTGTTGATAATCGGACATTCGGCGCCGTCATCGCCGGGACAGGCCTCTGCCAGCGCCAGCAGGCGAGCGCGCATGACGTGCAGCTCTTCAATATGCGCCGCAATTTCCTCCGCTTTCTGCAGAGTACGGGCTTTTACATCGGCACTGTGGCGCGACGGATTGTTAAACAGCGCCACCAGCTCACGACACTCATCCAGCGTGAAGCCAACCTGTCGTGCCTGACGTAACAGGTTCAGCTCCTCAAGATGGTGTCCGTTGTAGCTGCGGTAGCCATTTTCACTGCGCAACGGCGGCGTCACCACCCCCTTCTCTTCGTAAAAACGTATCGCCTTGCTGGTCAGTCCGGTCTTTTTTGCCACATCGCTGATGTTCATTTTCGTCCCCTTGACCTTCCCCTTGATGGAAGGTTTATGCTTAAGCATGAATCGAAAATGACCAATCGGTCAAATGGGATTACAGAAGGAGTTGATTATGTCACACACTATTTCTCTGGCACTGGACGGCTTGTCCTGCGGCCACTGTGTCAAACGTGTCAAAGAGGCACTGGAACAACGCGATGATGTTGACCAGGCCGACGTGACCCAACAGGAAGCGCAGGTTTCCGGTCACGCAGATGCGGCCGCGCTGATCGCCACCGTGGAGCAGGCGGGTTATCACGCGACGCTGAAAACCGCGGACGCTTCCCCAAAGTCTGAACCGTTGACAGCATCAGAGCCGCCGCCGGAGGCGCTGACAACGGAGACTGCTTCCCGTCCGGCAGAAACAACCCTCCCCACCCATATGCTGCTGATTGAGGGCATGACCTGCGCCAGTTGCGTGAGCCGGGTGGAAAAAGCACTGCAGCAGGTAGCAGGCGTCAGCCAGGCGCGCGTAAATCTCGGCGAACGCAGTGCGCTGGTGCTGGGCGACGCTGATCCGCAGCAGCTGGTAGCGGCCGTCGATGCCGCGGGTTATGGCGCGCAGGTAGTGGATGACGAGCAGGAGCGACGGGAGAAGCAGCAGCTCAGCGCCCGCAGCGCGATGCGGCGTTTCAGCTGGCAGGCTGCAGTCGCCTTAGCGTTTGGCCTGCCGCTGATGATCTGGGGCATGGTGGGCGACAACATGATGCTCACCGACCACAACCACGGCGTCTGGCTGACGCTGGGCATCGTGACTCTGCTGATCATGATCGTCACCGGCAGCCATTTTTACCGCAGTGCCTGGCGCAGTTTACGCAATGGCAGCGCCACCATGGATACGCTGGTGGCACTCGGCACAGGCGCCGCCTGGATTTACTCCTTTAGCGTGGTGCTGTGGCCCGACTTTTTCCCGCCACAGGCGCGCCATCTCTATTTCGAAGCCAGCGTCATGATCCTGGGCCTGATCAATCTGGGGCATGCCCTGGAACAGCGGGCGCGTCAGCGATCTTCTAAAGCGCTGGAAAGATTGCTGGATCTGACGCCAGCCCAGGCGCGGCAGGTTGATCAACAGGGCGACAGGCTGATTCCGGTCAGCGATGTGCAGCCCGGCATGACGCTGCGCCTGGTCACCGGCGATCGGGTGCCGGTCGATGGCGAGATCGCTACCGGTGAAGCCTGGTTTGATGAAGCGATGCTGACCGGCGAAGCGGTGCCGCAAAGCAAGACCCCGGGCGCAGCCATCTTTGCCGGCACCCTGGTGCAGGATGGCTCGGTAGAATTTATCGCCCGGGCGACGGGTAATCACACCACCCTGTCGCGCATTATCCGGCTGGTGCGTCAGGCGCAGAGCAGTAAACCGGATGTGGGCCGTCTGGCGGATCGCATCTCCGCCGTTTTTGTCCCGGTGGTGGTGTTGATCGCACTGTTCAGCGGCGCAGTGTGGTATCTGTTCGGGCCGCAGCCACAAATTGCCTACATGCTGGTGATCGCGACAACCGTGCTGATTATCGCCTGTCCTTGTGCGCTGGGCCTGGCGACGCCGATGTCGATTATTGCTGGTGTTGGCCGCGCCGCCGAGCTGGGGGTGCTGGTGCGCGACGCCGATGCCTTGCAGCGCGCCAGCCAAATCGACACCCTGGTGTTTGATAAAACCGGCACACTTACTGCCGGCAAGCCGCAGGTCAGTGACGTGCAGGTCTGGGGCGATGCCACCCGTGAATCAGTGTTAGCGACAGCAGCTGCGCTGGAGTTCTCCTCGGGTCATCCACTGGCGAAAGCGATTGTCGCCGAAGCGAAACTGACCCAGCCGCCTCTGTTAGCGCAATTTCGTACAATACGCGGCAAAGGGGTCAGCGGTAGTCTGGATGGCAGAACGCTGCTGCTGGGTAATGCCGCGCTGATGCAGGATAACGGCGTCGATTACCAGGCGGCGGAAGCAGAGATTGCGCGGCTGACGCAACAGGGTGCAACGCCGGTGTTACTGGCTGAGCAGGGCCAGCTAACCGGGCTTATCGCGCTGCGCGATCAGCTTCGACCGGAAAGCGGCGCAGCTCTGAAGCGACTGCATCAGCAGGGTTATCGCCTGATTATGCTGACTGGCGATCATGAAAATACCGCGCGCGCCATTGCTGCCGAGGTCGGTATTGATGAAGTAATTGCGGGCGTGATGCCGGAAGGCAAAGCGGCTGCAATTGAACAATTACAGCAGCAGGGCCGTCGCGTCGCGATGGTGGGTGATGGCATCAATGACGCGCCCGCACTGGCGCAGGCCGATGTGGGCATTGCCATGGGTGGCGGCAGCGATGTGGCGGTGGAAACCGCGGGCATCACGTTGATGCGTGCCGACCTGAACAGCGTGGCAGACGCGTTAGCGCTCTCTTCCGCGACCCTGCGCAATATCCGGCAGAACCTGTTTGGGGCATTTATCTATAACAGCATCGGCATTCCGGTGGCAGCGGGTGTGCTCTATCCGCTGACCGGTACCCTGCTCAGCCCGATTGTGGCGGGTGCAGCGATGGCGCTCTCCTCCATTACCGTGGTCAGCAATGCTAACCGCCTGCTGCGTTACCGGCCACCGCGCGAGTGATCGCCGTTTCAGCGCTGTTTTTCACGCGCTGAAGTCGCTAGCATGGGGTTTTGAATCGCAAAGGACCGGGAATGACAGGCAACATCTGGCGCTCACTGCGCGGCTTTATCAGCCAACTTTTTCCCGCCAGTTACCGCTGGCCTGCGATGGATGTCCGGCTTGGCGATCGTCAGCTGCATCTGGTCGGCAGCATCCACATGGGGACGCGCGACATGCAGCCGTTGCCCGCCCGTCTGCTGCGTCAGTTGCAGCAGGCGGATGCACTGATTGTGGAAGCGGATATTACGCAGGGTGGTTCACCCTTTGATCACCACGGCGATCGTCCTGCGCTCTCCACCCGGCTGGATAGTCACGCGATGCAAACGCTCACCGCACTCTGTCAGGAGATGAGCCTCAATCTGAGCCTGTTTGATAATCTGCCCGCCTGGCAGGTGGCGCTGATGTTACAGGCGCAGCAGGCACAAAGGCTGGGATTACGACCTGACTACGGCATCGATTATCAGCTGTTGCAGGCCGCGAAAGGTCTGAACAAACCGGTGATTGAACTGGAAGGCGCAGAGGCGCAGATCGCCCTGCTGACTGCGCTGCCGGATGATGGCATGGCGCTGTTACAGGATACGCTGCTGCACTGGCACACCAATGCGCGCCTGCTGCAGATGATGGTGAGCTGGTGGCTCGATACGCCGCCACGCCAGCCGGAAATCGCCCTGCCCGCCACCTTCAGCCAGGCGCTGAATGATACGTTGATCGGTCAGCGAAATGCGCAGTGGTGTGACCGGCTTCAGGGATTATCAGCAGGAAACTATGTGGTAGCGGTCGGTGCTCTGCATCTCTACGGCGAAGATAACCTGCCTGAGATGCTGAAGAAGCCCTGAAAAAAAGAGAGCCGATAATATTATCGGCCCGTCAAAGAGGAATTTGTTTATGATTTTGGTTATCGCTCAGCAATCAGATTGCTGGCGCGCGGCTAATTTTCACTCAAAGAACAAAGTTTCGCCACCTTTTTCCACGATTCTGCGTAATAAGATTATTCTTAGTAAGGAACCTGTATGACGCCCGCCGTAAAATTGCTGGAAAAACAAAAAGTCAGCTTCACCCTGCATCCCTATGAGCATGACAGCAGCGAAACCCATTTTGGCGACGAAGCGGTACGTAAACTCAATCTGGATGCGCGCCAGGTCTATAAGACGCTGCTGGTGGCGCTGAATGGCGAGGCGAAACAGCTGGCAGTGGCGATTACGCCGGTATCGACGCAACTGGATCTCAAGAAGGTGGCAAAAGCGCTGGGCGCGAAGAAAGCGGATATGGCCGACCCACAGCTGGCCCAGCGGGTCACTGGCTATCTGGTGGGCGGCATCAGTCCGCTGGGCCAGAAAAAACGGCTGCCTACGGTGATCGACCACTCAGCCAGCGCGTTTGACGCCATGTTTATCTCAGGCGGCAAGCGTGGGCTGGATATCGAACTGGCTCCCCGGGATCTTTCACGACTGCTGGACGCTCCGTTTGCGGATATCGCCCGCCACGACTAAACCCGTGGCTGTGCGCAGAGCTGATCGATCATCCAGCGACCCGCCGGACCGGGTGGCGTACGGCGTGACCAGACCACCTCAATGGCGATATGCTGCGGCCAGCCCGGCATCGACAACTCTTTCAGAACGCCATGACCAAACTGTTTCACCAGCCAGCGCGGCAGAATCGTCCAGCCAAATCCCTGCTCCGCCATCTCCAGCAGTAACAGATAGGTCGGTGCCGACCAGATGCGCCCCATTGGCGCGGGTTCAGATGCCTCAACCCAGGTATTTAATCGCAGGTGACGAACCCCTTCCAGCTCGCTTTCGCTCAGGGTCTTAAGCTGAGCCAGCGGATGATCGCGATGTAAAAAGACCGCCATCTGTGCTTCAACCTGCAGTCGCGCCACCGCGATATCCACCGGCAGATTGGGCTGTGCCCGCACCACGCCCAGATGTACCCGCCCGGCCTGCAGCAGATCCAGCACATCACCATCCTCGGCAATCATGACCTCCAGTTCAATCTCCGGATAACGGGCATCAAATTGCCTGAGCAGATGCTCGTGATGATCGGTTTGCCAGAAGTCTGACATGGCAAAACTGAGCCGGGGTTCAACGCCCTGCGACAGCCGTATCGCCAGCGCATCCAGCCGCTCGCTGGCTGCCAGGATCTGCTGAACCTGAGGAATAACGCGGCGTCCCTGCTCGGTGAGGACCGGCTGCCGACCTGCCCGTTCAAACAGCGCAAAGCCGAGATCGTCTTCAAGACTGGCTACTGCCGCGCTGATGGTGGACTGACTTTTACCTAGCGCGCGCGCAGCGGCAGAGAAAGAACCGCTCGCCACAGTCTGCATAAAAGCCTCAAGGGATTCCGGGGAGTAACGCATCTGAACCATCGCTTTTTCCGATAGGTGTTCATTTTATCTTAGCATTCCGACGTGTGAAAATGCGCCGCATTATTGAAGGAGAACTCACAATGCGTACCCGCTCACTTAAAGAACGTATTCTTCATGCTGTCTGCTTTGAAACGCTGGCGATTCTGACCGTTTCGCCGCTGGCGGCATGGGCAATGAATAAACCGCTGTTTCAGATGGGATCGCTGGCGATTATGCTCTCTACGGTCGCGATGCTATGGAACATGATTTACAACAGCGGATTTGATCGCCTCTATGCGCCAGGCCAGAAACGTGGCCCGGGCGTGCGTGTATTACATGCGCTGGGGTTTGAAGGTGGATTTATCCTGATTGGTCTGCCCATTGCCGCCTGGATGCTGGATATCTCTCTGGGTCAGGCTTTCCTGGTCGAAGTGGCCTTTTTCCTCTTCTTCCTGCCCTACACCATGGCCTACAACTGGGTGTGGGACAAACTGCGCGAGCGCTGGATCAGACGTCACGCCTGCCGGGCGTAAGAAAAACGGGAGGCGCAAGCGCCTCCCGGTCAGTTCAATGCGTGGCGGCTGTTTCGTTCCCCCACGGCCAGATCCACGCCAGGATCATTTTTGGATAGTTACGCTTCCGCGCTTTTTCCGCAGCTTCATCCCGCGCCCGGATCTGCTCATCGGTCAGATGCACAATCTGCCCTTTCGGCTGATAGTCGCTGGCTTTGACCGGCGAGTGCGTCTTGATCCAGTCACGCAACACCTGCGCATCGACTACCCCGCTGTTGAGATAACCCGCATGATTATCCAGACGCGGATAACCGTCGCCGCCAGCCGCATTGAAGCTGTTGGTTGCCATGCGATAATGCTGCGCATCCTGCAGCGGTTTACCGTTAATGCTGACGTCGCTGACATGTTTACCGTCTGCGGTCAGGCTGATGCCGGCAAACTGGGCGTAGCCGCCTGAGTCAGGCTGAATATTAGCGACCACATCCAGATATTTTTTGATCTCCGCCCCGGTCAGGCTGACCGAGACCACCTGATTGCCAAACGGCTGGACCTGCAGCAGGTCACGCCAGCTCAGCTTGCCCGATTTCAGCGAGGTGCGAATACCGCCACCGCTCATCACCGCAAAATCGGCTTTGGTGTGCGCCATCTGAGCGCGCAGAATCAGCTGGCCGAGATTCGTCTGCTCAAAGCGAACCTGCTCTTTTTCACCGCTGAAGCTGCCGTCGGCGCTACCGACATTCACGGTTAACTTCGCCTCAGCCCGTTTCTGGAATGGCATCAGCAGTTTCATCATGGCGGTGTTTTTCGGGATCTCTTCCTGCCAGGTGAGCCAGGTTTCGCTGCCATCCGCGTTCTTTATCTGATGTTTAAGGTTGACCGGCACCAGCTGATAAGCCTCCAGCGTCACCTGCCCATTACGGAAGGTGAAGTCACCACGTCCGACATATTTGCCCCATTTATCCGCCTGCATAATCCAGATCCCGTTCTGCTGATCGGGTTTGCAGGGCTGGCCCGGCTGATAATTTTTAACGCTGACGTTCTCTTTTTCCATGCAGACCGCATCATGCGAATGACCACCAACAATCAGATCGATGGTGCCGGCAGGCAGGCTGCGCGCCAGGGTGACGTCATCAATGCCATTGCTGCCATGCTTACCGTCGTCATAGTGACCAAGGTGGGTCAGCGCGACAATCACGTCCGGCTTCTCTGTGGCGCGCAGTTCGGCCACCGCCTTCTCCGCCTCCGCAATCGGATCGCGGAACTCGGTATCCGTCAGGCCCGCCGGATTGGCCAGTTTCGCCGTATCCGGGGTGATCAGCCCGACCACCGCAATTTTCAGCCCGAGACGATTGAATACCGCCCAGGGCTTAAACAGGCGCTGACCGGTACTTTTCTGATAAACGTTGGCGGCGAGCAGCGGGAATCGCGCCCACTTCTCCTGCTTTCGCAGGACCGCGATGGGCTTGTCGAACTCATGGTTGCCCAGCGCCATGGCATCATAGCCAATCAGGTTCATCGCGCGAAAATCGGGTTCAGCATCCAGCTCATCGGACTCCGGCACGCCCGTGTTCACATCACCGGCAGAGAGAATCAATGCGCCGCCGCCTCTGGACTGCACATCGTAGCGCATCGTATCCATTAAGGTTTTCTGCGCCGCCAGACCATATTCACCCTGCTCAGTAAACCAGAAATGACCATGCTCATCGTTGGTGTGCAGCAGGCTGAAACGATAGGTGCGATCGGCCTGGGCGGCCTGTGAAAACAGCGGCATCAGGGCCACCAGTAGTGCCACGCCCGCCCCTGTCCATTTAGATAACAACACTGTGATTCTCCTTAATTTGCCGTCTGGCCCGATTTTCTGCCGGTTTGCCCCACTGTGTCGCACATTCCCCCGGCGAACTCAAGGCCAACGCACATTCGCCTGTCTCTGTATGCCGCTCTTTTTATCTCCGGACCGCTTTTGCTGAGCATGACAATAGCCGCAAGGCCGCGCCAGCGTCAGACTGGTTTGTTCCGGATAAGCCAGAACGGGTAGCCAGGCCTGATGTTAACCAGTTGTTTACCCCTGCAAAAGTGCCGCTGACGGGCTTTACCCTGTCTGTGCGCGCATTTAACCCTTATTTGTGTCATACCCACGGCATTTAAGGATGCTAATTTTTATTTACCCGGACCGCTTTAAACCGTCAAATCAGCCAATATTATGGATAATGAACAAAAACACCCTTTCGATTGTGCATTTGACTTTTTTTCCTGCTTTTTTAGGGTATTCCCGCAAATTGCTCAGCGAAAGAATAGATTTTGTTTTAAACTCATTTGTTACAAGCGGATACATTTGTATACAAGGAGA
Organism: Pantoea sp. Ft-CA_14; assembly: GCF_024520875.1. Lineage (NCBI taxonomy): Bacteria > Pseudomonadati > Pseudomonadota > Gammaproteobacteria > Enterobacterales > Erwiniaceae > Pantoea > Pantoea sp. Ft-CA_14. The sequence continues at coordinate 40,922 of NZ_JALNPM010000013.1, forward strand.
CAGGCATGCATCACACCACACCGTTGATCACTACCATTGTCGGAGCACTGGTTCTGGCATTTCTCCTTGGGATGCTGGCGAACCGCCTGCGTATTTCGCCCCTGGTTGGCTACCTGATGGCAGGCGTGCTGGCTGGCCCTTTTACCCCCGGCTTTGTTGCCGATACCAATCTGGCTCCTGAACTGGCAGAACTCGGCGTGATTCTGCTGATGTTTGGTGTCGGCCTGCACTTCTCAATGAAAGATCTCATGTCGGTAAAGTCGATAGCCATTCCCGGTGCCATCGCACAGATCGCGGTCGCGACGTTACTGGGAATGGGCTTATCGTGGACAATGGGATGGTCGTGGATGACCGGCCTGGTGTTTGGTCTCTGCCTTTCTACCGCCAGTACCGTGGTGTTACTGCGCGCGCTTGAAGAGCGGCAACTGATCGATAGCCAGCGCGGGCAGATTGCGATTGGCTGGCTGATTGTTGAAGATCTGGTGATGGTGCTGACACTGGTGCTGCTGCCTGCGATTGCCGGCATGATGGAACAGGGCAACGCCAGTGCCGGACTGCTGGCCTGGGACCTGCTGTGGACCATCGGCAAAGTCGCCGCCTTTATGGTGCTGATGATGGTGGTGGGACGGCGTGCCGTCCCCTGGATCCTCGCCCGCAGCGCCGCCACCGGCTCGCGTGAGCTGTTTACTCTGGCGGTATTAGCGCTGGCGCTGGGCATCGCCTTTGGTGCTGTTGAATTCTTTGATGTTTCGTTTGCGCTGGGCGCTTTCTTTGCCGGTATGGTGCTGAACGAGTCGGAACTGAGCCACCGCGCCGCGCGCGATACGCTGCCGCTGCGTGATGCCTTTGCCGTGCTGTTCTTTGTCTCGGTCGGCATGCTGTTTGACCCGTCGATTCTGGTGACGCAGCCGCTGGCAGTGCTGGGCGCGCTGGTGATTATTGTGGTGGGTAAATCGGTCGCCGCCTGGCTGCTGGTATCGCTGCTCGGCCATTCACGTCGTACAGCGTTGACCATTTCGGTTAGTCTGGCGCAGATTGGTGAATTCGCCTTTATTCTGGCCGGTCTGGGTATCTCGCTGGGCCTGCTGACTGACGAGGGCCGCAACCTGGTGCTGGCCGCCGCCATCCTGTCGATTATGCTTAATCCGATCCTGTTTACCCTGCTGGAGCGTTTCCTGGCGAAAACGGAGACGATGGAAGAGCAGACGCTGGAAGAGGCGATTGAAGAAGAGAAGCAGATCCCGGTGGATTTCTGCAATCACGCGGTGATTGTGGGTTACGGCCGGGTGGGCAGTCTGATTGGTCAGAAGCTGCTTGAAGCCAATGTTCCGCTGGTGGTGGTTGAAAACTCCCGCGCTCGTGTCGAAGCGCTGCGCGAGCGCGGCATCAAGGCGGTGCTGGGTAATGCTGCCCGCGCTGACACGATGGAACTGGCCCGACTCGACTGCGCCCGCTGGTTGTTACTGACTATTCCGAATGGCTATGAAGCGGGTGAAGTAGTCACCGCCGCGCGTGAAAAACATCAGAATATCGAGATTATCGCCCGCGCCCACTATGACGATGAAGTCGAGTACATCATGGAACGGGGTGCCACCCGTGTGGTGATGGGTGAACGTGAGATTGCCAGCAGTATGCTGCAAATCCTGCAGGATGAGATGACCCAGGGCGAAGATTTACAGCCCTGCGATGTCGTGCGCTGATTCGTGTTAAGCAAAGCCTGGCAGGCTTCTGATATATCAAAACCAGAGTAAATTTTACCGCAACGAATAAACTCAACACGCAGGGAACACGGACAGAAGAGCAAAGCGTCCCGTCGACCGGGACAAAAACGCCGGGAGCGTTTTTGAACAACGCGAAGCGTTGGCCCGGCTACGGGCGCACCTCAGGGATGAGGTGCGTACTAAAAACGCCGGGAGCGTTTTTGAACAACGCGAAGAATTCGCCCGGCTACGGATGGCTTAGCAATTTTCCGATCTGACCGTGTTCCCTTAACAGGCTCGATCTCATCGCTAACCGAGCCAGACGTTGCCAGTCTTCTAAGGCCCTTCTCTTCAGAAGGGCTTTTTTATGCGCGGCAGCTGCCAGCTTTACCTATCCCAGTAAGACTCTTCCAGACTGTCTTCCCGCTCCGGCAGACCGCGGGTCAGACGCGGCGAATGCTGATTCAGCACCTGGTAGCTGACGCGGTTGGCATATTTACATACCTGCGCCAGCGATGAGTAGGTCAGGTAAGGACGCGCATGTTTGCTGGAGTTTGGCACATTCAGGCTGTGATAGTTGTTGGCGGTGATGTCATGCAGTAACGCCGCCAGCGCACCATCTCCGGCGCCGTTGGTGTTCATGATCTTTTCCGGTCCGCCCATATAAGGCGCGATGTGCGAGAAAATGCGCAGCGGCTGCTGGCAATCCTGCTGGCGCATCACCCGGCTGAACTCATACTGGTTGAATTCAGCAATCGCGCCAGGCAGCAGCGGATGGTTGGTTTTGCGTTTGAACTCTTCTTCGGTGTAACCCGCCATATAGAGCCCAATCGGGCCAGCAGTACACAGCACCAGATCGACCCAGTCCAGCGCCATATTGGCGGCGAGCAGCGGATCGCTTTCGCCGGTCAGCGCCAGCGCTTCCTCTTCATTCATCGCCACGATGCTGACATGCTCGCGCAGGAAATCGCGCCAGAACTGAGGATTGTCGCCAATCACATGTTTGGTGCCCAGCGTCAGCACCACCGGCACGTTGTGGCGTTTGGCATACTCAATCGCCCGTAACGTTGCCTGTGGCATCGGTTCACCTTCGGCACAGCGCACCAGATAGGAGGTCAGTACCAGCGCAGAGGCTCCGGCGATCACCTCTTCCGGTACGTTATCCGGATGCAGCTGGTTCATCTGGCCGGGGCTGATAGCAAAGGTTCGCTCGCCATGTTCGCCAATCAGCGTAAAGCAGCGTCCAATGGCGCCATCCACGCCCTGCAGATAGTTAAGATCGACCCGGCTTGAGGTGTTACAGAGATAGCGATAGGCGTAGCCGCCAATCTGGATGTTATTGCACATGACGCCCAGCAGCACGGAGCGGTCATCGGCCAGCACCGAGAAATTATGCAGCGTGTTACCGATGGTGCCACCAGCAAACTGATGGGTGATCAGCGCTTCCTGCATCAACTCGTTGTACAACGCTTCCGCGACGGCATTATCGATAACCAGCGAGTGCCCGGCACTCAGGCCATAACGTGCGAGAAAAGCGTCATCGACTTTGGCTTCGATATCCACCAGCGTCTGGTCGATACCCACCACCCAGCTGCCTGCATCAACATCGTGTTGGGCGGGCTGTAACAGGGGATCGCGTGCGCTGACAGGAAAGTAGTGTTTGGATTTGCGTTTGCCGGGAAATTTCATCGGGAGGTGCCGTCTGGAAAAACAGGCGGAGAATGATATCACACTCTCCGCCTGCGCTTTAACGGCGTGCGTCGACCAGTTGCACCATCATGTCGATATGCGCCTCATCGGCGTTCAGCGCAGGGATATACTCAAACTTCTCACCCCCGGCATGCATGAAGATTTCGCAGTTTTCACCACTGATCTCTTCCAGCGTCTCCAGGCAGTCTGACGAGAAGCCCGGGCTCATCACCTGAACATGTTTGATCCCTTTAGCGGGCAGGCTTTCCATGGTTTTATCGGTGTAGGGCATCAGCCACGGCTCACGACCAAAACGCGACTGGAAGGTCATCATATACTGATCGTCACGCAGGCCCAGCGCTTTGACCAGGGCCGCCGTGGTATCCGCACAGCGCTGCGGGTAGTCATCGCCTTCGTTAGCAAAACGTTGCGGAATGCCGTGGAAGGATAACACCAGCAGATCGGGCTGACCGTGCCGCTCAAAGGATCGCTCCACCGTCGCTTTCAGCGCGGCGATATAGGCCGGATGTTCGGCGTAGTCGCGGATAAACTGCACATCAGGCAGCGAGCGGTAATCTTTGAATACCGCGGTCAGGCCATCCCACACTGCCGCCACGGTGGAGCAGGAGAATTGCGGATAGAGCGGCAGCACAATCAGGCGGGTCACGCCCTGCGCCATTAGCTTATCAACCGCGCTTTTCAGGCTGGGATTACCGTAGCTCATGCCCACCTCGACGGGCATATCGACCCGTGCCGCCAGCGCATCGCGCTGACGCATGCTGTAAACCAGCAGCGGTGAACCGCCTTCCATCCAGACCGATGAGTAGAGCTTAGAGACGCGCGGCGAGCGAAACGGCAGAATAGCGGCATTGAGAACCGGCCACCAGAGCCAGCGCGGCGCATCGACCACGCGCGGATCGCTTAAAAACTGTTTCAGATAGCGTTTAACTGCAGGTGTGGTGGGCGCGTCTGGCGTACCTAAATTAACCAATAACACGCCGGCCTTATCTTGCCTCATTTGAGTTCCTTGATAACAACGGGGATGCGTGAAAACGGGAAAATTGTAGCGGAATTAGTGGGAGGTAAAAGCGATTACTGCAAAAGGGGCCAGTAATACCGGCCCCTGTGAACTTAGCCCAGGATCTTAGCCAGCTCGGCACTGACTTCGGTCACCTTACGGGTGCCGTCGATTTTATGATAGGCAGTGTTGCCCGCTTCCGCTTCTTTGCTGTAGTAAGCAATCAGCGGCGCGGTCATCTGATGATATTCCACCAGGCGTTTACGCACGGTCTCTTCCTGATCGTCTTTACGCATGGTCAGCTCTTCGCCGGTCACATCATCTTTGCCTTCCACTTTCGGTGGATTAAAAGTGACGTGATAAACGCGGCCTGATGGCGTGTGAACGCGACGGCCCACGATACGCTCAACGATCAGTTCATCCGGTACGGCGAACTCCAGCACGTGATCAACGGTGATCCCGGCCTCTTTCATTGCATCTGCCTGAGGAATAGTGCGCGGGAAACCGTCCAGCAGGAAACCGTTTTTGCAGTCTTCCTGGGTGATACGCTCTTTGACCAGCGCAATCACCAGCTCATCGGTCACCAGTTTGCCAGCATCCATAATGGCTTTCGCCTGGTTGCCCAGCTCGCTGCCTGCTTTTACTGCTGCACGCAACATGTCGCCGGTGGAGATTTGCGGAATGCCATACTTCTCCATGATGAATTGGGCCTGAGTCCCCTTACCTGCGCCCGGAGCTCCGAGCAGAATAATACGCATTGCGTAAATCCCCTTGCGAATCGCATTGATCTATCTTAGAAGCGAAAGAACATACCATTATGACCCGCTCATCACAAGGAAGGGCGCGGATCGCGCAGGGCGACCTGAGCTGCTTTTTGGCCCTGCCCCCTACCCGCCTGGCCTGCCGGACGCTTTTTCAGATTTACCGCCTGAGCCGAGCAGGAATTGCAGTCGTCGGCTCAGATGATGGGTCATATTCACGCTTTTTTTGCCGCTGCCGCGCACGTTAGCATTCAGCAGCAGCCGCGCCTGCTGCGGCCATTTCACCACATCTTCCGCATCTGACAGCGATGTGATCACGGAGGCCGGGACATTAAAGCTGGCAAACGGCAAACCGGGCTGATGGCAGGAGTTCAGCGGCAGCGGGTCTGACAGGGAGAGCGCATCGACGGTGGCGGCATTGTAAGGCCGCCAGTGCGGATCGTCGAAGCGGCGCAGTGCCTCATGCGTGGCGGTCAGGGTCAGCCCCTGTTCGAAAAGCCGCAGTTCGCTGCGCACCAGCGTACTGAAGTCATGGGTCCGCAACGCCACCAGCACCAGATCGCTGCAGATCTCAGCGTGGCGATCCAGTCGGGTGACAAACAGATGGGCTTCGTCGATCAGTTTCTGATGCAGCACGCTGGCAAAACTCTCGCTCGCCTCCGTCACACCCTGGTTCTGGCAATCCCGCAGCGGACGCACGCGGCCATTGGGCAATTCGACATGTGGTACCAGCATGATGCTGCCTGCGATCAGCGGAACTGCTGGCAGGATGTTGAGTTCGGTTACCGGAAAGTGCGAGGCGTAACGGTGCTGATTGCGCGCCTGCTCCTGCCGCAGAAAGAGCTGAGAAAGAAGGACCTGCGCCACATGCAGCGAGGGCGCGAAGAAGAGATCGAACTGCTCCAGCCGGTAAAAACGTGAGAGCGCCAGGCGTAACCGATGGCGCGCCTCTGCTGAGGTTTCAGAGGATAAAGAGCGGTGTGCCATGGTTGTCTCGCTTCGGGGAGTGTGCGGCGTGAACGCAGGTTAAGCGAGGCGGAATACCCTGAAAAATCACAGATATAAGGCTGAGTCAACCCGCCAGAATTTGCCCTACAGAGTAGGGCAATGCGGCTGGACTTTAAAATGATATAAATTGACAATCCCTGTTAGATTTTTGCACAGGGGAAGAGGATGAACGGACTGCCGCCACTGAGAGCGCTGCACTATTTTCACCAGGCAGCCTTACACAGCAGTTTTAGCGTGGCGGCTGAACATCTGCATGTTACGCACAGCGCCATCAGCCATCAGATTCGCCAGCTGGAGAGCTGGATGGGCAAACCACTTTTTGTCCGCAGCCATGGCCGCGTGAAACTGACCTCACACGGTGAACGTCTGCTGCTGAGCTGTCAGCAGGCGTTCAGTGAGTTGCGCAGCAGCTGCGAAAGCATTCGTACCGGGCTGCTTCAGCAGATTCGGGTCTCCTGCGCCCCCAGCTTTTTGTCGCAATGGCTGATCCCCCGTATCGCCAGCTTTTATCAACGCTATCCGGAGATTGAAGTTCACTTCCAGCCGCTGACGCAGATCTCGCAACTGCGCAGCGAACATGTGGATGTGCTGATCCTCAGTCACGGCGAGCCACCTGAATCTGACATAGACGCCACGCTGGTCAGCGAGGATGAGATTGGACCGCTCTGCGCACCTCACTTTGCCTCGCAGCTGCGGGGCGGCGAGGATCTGGCCGCGATGCCCCTGCTGCATGCGGATACCCGGCTGCACGCCTGGTCAGAGTGGGCGGACAAAGCTGGGGTCAGCGGCCGTTTTAACGGCGGTAAGCATTTTGAGAGTCTGACACTGGGGATTCAGGCCGCACGAAGTGGTCTTGGCGTCCTGATGGCACCGCGTTTGCTGGTACGCAAAGAGCTGGAGGATGGCACGCTGCTTGCGCCGCTTGGCTTTGTACGCGTCGAGCGGGCCACATGGATGATGACAAAGCAGAGCCGTCGGCACGATACGGAGATCAGCCTGTTTCGCGACTGGCTGCAGGATGCCGCAAAACCATAAAAAAAGCCGGTGAGGGTCACCGGCTTGATGCTGTGGCTTTATCAGCCGTCTGAGGCCGGTGAAAACCACCGGCCTGTTACCATTATGCGGTCAGCAACTGGTTCATGCGGCGGATAAACTGGTTAGGATCGTCCAGCGTGCCGCGCTCGGCCAGCAAGGCCTGATCCAGCAGCAGCTCAATCCACTCACCGAAGCGTGCTTCATCCTGCGTATCCGCAACACGTTTCACCAGCGGATGATCCGGGTTGATTTCGAACAGGTACTTCACTTCCGGCACTTCCTGTCCGGCCGCGGCAAACAGCTTCGCCATCTGCGTGGTCATCTCGTTGGCGTCGGTGGTGACAATCGCCGGAGTATCGGTCAGGCGATGCGTCAGACGCACCTCTTTCACGCGTTCGCCCAGCAGAGTTTTCACCCGCTCAACAAAAGGCTCCAGCGCTTTTTCCGCCTCTTTCTGCTCTTCGGTCTCTTCATCCGCCAGCTTGCTCAGCGATTCATCCGCTTTGCTGACTGACTGGAAGGTTTTACCATCGAACTCAGTGAGGTAGCTCATCATCCATTCGTCGATGCGATCGGAGAGCAGCAGCACCTCAATGCCTTTTTTGCGGAACAGTTCCAGATGCGGGCTGCTCTTCGCGGCGGCATAGCTGTCAGCGGTGATGTAGTAAATCTTCTCCTGACCTTCCACCATGCGGCTGACGTAATCTTCCAGCGAAATGGTCTGTGCTGAACCTTCGCTCTGGGTAGTGGCGAAACGCAGCAGCTTAGCGATCGTCTCCTGGTTAGCGTGATCTTCCGCCGGGCCCTCTTTCAGCACCAGACCAAACTCATTCCAGAAGGTCTGGTATTTCTCGTTGTCATCTTTCGCCAGTTTTTCCAGCATCTGCAGGGTACGCTTCGTCAGCGCGGCGCGCAGACTCTGGGTCACGCGGCTATCCTGCAGGATCTCACGGGAGACGTTCAGCGGCAGATCGTTGGAGTCAATCAGGCCACGCACAAAGCGCAGATAGTTCGGCATAAACTGCTCAGCGTCATCCATGATAAAGACGCGCTGTACGTAGAGTTTCAGGCCATGTTTCTGATCGCGGTTCCACATATCAAATGGCGCACGCGCCGGAATGTAGAGCAGGCTGGTATATTCCTGCTTACCTTCCACCCGATTGTGGCTCCAGGCGACCGGATCGCTGTAATCGTGGGCGATATGCTTGTAGAACTCGTTGTACTCTTCGTCGCTGATCTCAGATTTGTTGCGGGTCCACAGCGCCTGGGCTTTGTTAATCTTCTCCCAGTGTGTCCCTTCGCCTTCTTCATCTTTGCTTTCGATCTCAACCGGCAGCGCGATGTGATCGGAATATTTGCTGATGATGTTGCGCACGCGCCATGCATCCAGGAACTCATCCTCGCCTTCGCGCAGATGCAGGGTGATCTCGGTACCGCGATCGGCTTTCTCAATCTCAGCCAGGGTATATTCGCCCTCGCCTGCGGATTCCCAGAACACGCCTTCTTCGGCTGACGCGCCCGCGGCACGGGTACGCACAGTGACTTTATCCGCCACGATGAATGCAGAATAGAAACCGACACCGAACTGACCAATCAGCTGGCTATCTTTCGCCTGATCGGAGCCCAGCGATTCAAGGAAGGATTTGGTGCCTGACTTGGCGATAGTCCCGAGGTTCTCAATGACCTCATCGCGACGCATACCGATACCGTTGTCGCTGAGCGTAATGGTACGGTTGTCCTTATCAACAGAGAGACGAACGTGCAGCTCGCCATCACCTTCATACAGGCTGGAATCTGACAGGGCACGGAAGCGCAGTTTGTCTGCCGCATCCGAGGCGTTGGAGATCAGCTCACGCAGGAAAATTTCTTTGTTTGAATAGAGAGAATGGATCATCAGGTGCAGAAGTTGTTTTACTTCCGACTGAAAGCCACGGGTCTCTTGTCCTTTCATGGTCATTGCTACCTCAACAAAACAGGTTGAACAAACGTTGAGGTTGATGTGGGGGTGACAGGGAGATTTTCAAGCCGGTGTCTGTCACAACACCGGCAAGTGATTAAAATTTAAACTTCTGGCGGCCCGCCAGTGAATGGGACAGCGTGGTGCCATCAACCATCTCCAGCTCACCGCCCACCGGTACGCCGTGCGCGATACGGCTGGCGTCGACGCCATACTGACCACAGAGTTCCGCGATGTAGTTCGCGGTCGCCTCGCCTTCAACCGTCGGGTTGGTGGCGAGGATCACTTCCTGCAGGGTTTCACTCTCCAGTCGCTGCTCCAGACGATCCAGGCCAATATCAGCCGGACCGATGCCGTCGAGCGGCGAGAGATGTCCCATCAGCACAAAGTAGCGACCGCCAAACTGGCCGGTTTGCTCAATGGCGTGAATATCCGCCGGGCTTTCCACCACGCAGATTTGACCATTCTGCTGACGCCGTGGATTGGCGCAGATGGTGCAAATTTCCTGCTCGGTGAATGTCCGGCAATCGGCGCAGTGTCCGATCTCCGACATCGCCCGGGTCAGCGCCTGCGCCAGCCGCATGCCACCGCTGCGATCGCGCTGCAGCAGCTGAAACGCCATGCGCTGCGCCGACTTCGGCCCAACGCCGGGCAGACAGCGCAGCGACTCCATCAAAGATTCAAGCAGTGGACTGGTTTGCATCAGAACGGCATCTTAAAGCCTGGTGGCAGCTGCATGCCTGAAGAGACAGAAGCCATCTTCTCTTTCTGGGTTTCATCAATGCGACGTGCCGCATCGTTGAACGCGGCTGCAATCAGATCTTCCAGCATATCTTTGTCATCTTCCAGCAGGCTGGGATCGACTTCCACGCGACGGCAGTTGTGCGCGCCGTTAATGGTGACTTTTACCAGGCCAGCACCAGACTCACCGGTCACTTCAATCGCGGCAATCTCTTCCTGAACCTTGGCCATTTTGTCCTGCATCTGCTGGGCCTGTTTCATCAGGTTGCCCAATCCGCCTTTACCACCAAACATAGTTTTCTCTCTCAGCTGAGGCTACAACGCTATCGTTAAGATAGCAGCAGCGTGTTCAAACAGGTCGGATACTCTCCTCATCCAGATCGGCATCAAAAAAGCGCTGCAGCGTCTGAATGTGGGTATCACAGGTGATCGACTGACGCGCCTGCGCCAGTTTCTCTTCGTAAATGGCCTGACGCCATTCAAGTGGCGTCAACACCGATGAATTATCGTCTTCAACTACCGAGAGTTCAACTCTCTGACCGGCATGCTGACTCAGCGCATCGCTTAATACCTGCTGCGCCGACGGTGAATTAAGGTGACGCTGGCTGCTACGCAAATGCAGGCAGACCCCAGTTTCGGTGGTCTCTTTCCAGGCATTTAACGCCAGCTGCTGCACCAGTTTCGGCAGCGGCAGGATCGCAATCTCTGCGGCCCAGGGATCGCGCTGCTGCGCTTCTTCGGCCAGACGCGCCGCCAGCTCAGGGGTTTTCTCATGCTCCAGCGCAGAACGCAAGGCCTTTGGCGTCGCCACCGGCTCCGCCACTTCCACCGGCTGATTAACCGCTTTCCAGCGGTACGCTTCCTCTTTTACCGGGGCGGCAGGCTCGCGATCGCGGATACGCTGCTGACTGCGCTCGGTGACCGAGGCCAGCCGCTCCAGCGCGGAGTTGGCCGGCCGCGCACCTGGCGCTGCCGGCTCACGCTTTTTTGGCTTGTTCGCTCCCTGACGCAACAACTGAGTGCGCGCCTGCAGGAGCTGACTGGTGGAACTGGAAAGTGCGGTATCAGGTGTGGCATCTGGCGACGGCGAATGCTGCGGTGCAGCATCGGGCGCGGCCATCTGCGGCTGAGCGGCAACCTGCTGCTGCGTCTGCTCCGGCATCTGCTGTTGAGTCTGCTGCGCGACGGGCGACGCGGTGTGCGACGGCGGCGTAGCGGCAGGTGACGGTGAGGCTGGCTGTGCTGCCGGTTGCCGTGCTAACGACGATGGGCCGGATGCTGCCGGTGACGTCTGCGCAGGGGCGACAGGCGCCGTCTGCTGAGTTAATGCGGGACGCGCAATGGGTTCAGCCACGGCAGCTTTAGGATGAAACGCCAGTGCACGCAGCAGCGTCATCTCCACACCCATGCGACGATCGGGCGCAATAGGCAGATCCTTGCGGCCCATCAACAGGGTCTGATAATAGAGTTGCAGATCGGCGGGCGGCACCACCCGCGCCAGTTCACGCAAGCGAAGGGCGTTACTCTCATCATCGTCATTAAGCGAGGTCGGCAGCAATTGCACCATCGCAATCTGGTGCAGCAGGCGCAGCATTTCTACCAGCAGCGCTTCCCATTCCACACCCCGTGACGCGGCCTGGCTCAACAGGCTCATCACCTGCTGACCGTCACCGTCGACCAGCGCTTCCAGCAGCCCCAGCGGCTGTTCATCGTCCAGCGTGCCGAGCATGACGCTGACCGTACTGCTGGTCACCGCGCCCTGCCCCATGGCAATGGCCTGGTCGGTAAGGCTCAGCGCATCGCGCATACTGCCATCGGCAGCCCGCGCCAGCAGCTGCAGCGCCCGGGTTTCACTCTCAATCTGTTCCTGCTTCAGAACATGCTCAAGCTGCTGACGGATTTGATCCACATCCAGCGCTTTGAGGTGGAACTGCAGGCAGCGCGAGAGAATGGTCACCGGCAGTTTCTGCGGATCGGTGGTCGCCAGCAGGAATTTAACGTGTGAAGGGGGCTCTTCCAGCGTCTTTAACAGCGCATTGAAGCTGTGACGCGACAGCATATGCACTTCATCGATCAGATAGACTTTGAAGCGGCCACGCGCCGGGGCGTACTGCACGTTGTCGAGCAGATCGCGGGTATCTTCAACTTTGGTACGCGATGCGGCGTCGATCTCAATCAGATCGACAAAGCGGCCCTGCTCAATTTCACGGCAGTTATCACACTGACCACAGGGGGTGGCAGTGATACCGGTTTCGCAGTTAAGGCCTTTGGCCAGCAGACGCGCAATAGTGGTTTTCCCTACTCCGCGGGTGCCGGAGAAGAGATAAGCATGATGGATGCGTCCCAGAGACAATCCATTCGCCAGCGCCGTCAGAACATGTTCCTGACCGACAACATCAGCAAAAGCCTGGGGACGCCATTTTCGCGCAAGTACCTGATAGCTCATGTGGAGTTCGACGAAGTTGGATGGAAAGATGAGCGCAGACGCTCTGCAACCCCTGTATAAGATTGCAGTAGTCTATCAGCTACGCTTTTGGCTGGCACTCGTTATCTTGACGCCGAAGGCGTGACGGCCTCGCCGGATGGCAAGGCCGAAAGAGTGGCTTAGTGGCCGGGGAATTTAACCAGGCTGTAGCTCTCAACGCCCATGGCATTAAGACGCGTTTCTCCGGTCAGATCGAACAGATTAATAATGAAAGCCGCGTCTTTAACTTCACCGCCTGCACGACGAATCAGTTTAACGGTCGCTTCAATCGTCCCGCCGGTCGCCAGCAGGTCGTCAACCACCAGCACCAGATCGCCTGGCTGGATGGCATCTTTGTGCAATTCCAGCTTATCGGTGCCGTACTCCAGCTCATAGGATTCGCTGTAGACTTCACGGGGCAGTTTGCCGGGCTTACGCACCGGAACAAAACCGACGCCGAGGCCTAACGCCACCGGTGCACCAAACAGGAAACCGCGCGCTTCCGTCCCCACCACCTTAGTGATGCCTTTATTACGGTAACGCTCAACCAGCAGCGCAATCGACGCGGCATAGGCTTTGGGATCTTCCAGCAGGCTGGTGACATCGCGGAACAGGATGCCTGGCTTAGGATAATCGGGAATGCTTTTAATGCTGTTTTTAATGAATTCAAGCTGCTGCGCAGTGTCGGTCATAATGATACGCCTGGTAAAAAATTCTGTTTCGCGCAGCTTCAAAAGCGCTAATACCTGATAACAGGCTCAGCGGAAGTCAATTCACAAAGGGAAGCCACGCACGAAGACGCCCAAATCTAAGCAAATGACCGGCTAAATGCAACTTTATCGCGGCGGCGGCGGTGCGTCCGCTGCTTCTGCCACCACCGGAATACGCCACATAAACAGCAGCAGCGCCGCCAGCATGATCAGCAGCATGATGCGTACCCAGAGCTGATGCACCAGGAAAAGTGAGAGACTAAAGGTGGCGACTATCAGGCAGATAGCGCGTACTTTAGCCCCTGGCGGCATCGCGCGATGCTGCTGCCAGTGACGCAGATAGCGGCCAAATGGCGATTTCCACAGCAGCCAGTGATGAAAACGCGGCGATGAACGGGCAAAACACCAGGCCGCCAGCAGCATGAATGGCGTGGTAGGTAATAAAGGTAATACAATGCCCAGCGTCCCCAGCACAATCGCCAGCCAGCCGAGGGTTAATAACAGAATGCGTTGCATGAATGCCGCCCAACTCTTTCCTCATCAGCGTACGTTAGCACAATTGAGCGTCACGCGATGAGTGCGATCGCCATACAACAGCGCCTGCAACAGCTCCTTATCGCCCTGCGGCAGGAACTCGCCTGCCATTCAGATGGGGTTTGCCGTCTGCCACGTTTTGATACTCAGCTGTTTCGCACCAAAGGCACGCGGCTGGCTGATTACCTGCTGGAAGTGGAACAGAATTTTGCCCGGCTGTGCGACAGCAGCCACGATCTGGCCCGCAGTGCCTGGCTGGCTGAACGCCTGGTCGATCAGATTGCCGCCCTGCAACGTGAGGCGAGTACGCAACAGCTGCGTACCCGACGCGAACAGCCCGTCAGGAACCCACGCGCCGCAAAATATCAGGAGTACCGTGAATTTGAACGGCGTTTGCTGGCAATGATCGATCAGCGTGAGCAGCGGCTGGCGCTGGCCGAAACGCTGGCGGTACAGCATCAGCTGAAACAGGATCTGGAAACGTTAGAGCAGCGACTGGCACGCTGTCGGCAGGCGATTCGCTCTGTCGAATGGGCCTCTTCGTTGCGCGGCAGCGAATAAAGCGCAGCGTGACAAAAGCGCTCCTATACTGGGTGTGATTCGGCGCGGAGAAGAACCATGGCTTTACTTGTGTGGCTGTTAAGCGGTTTACTGCTGGGGTTGCTGAAGCGCCTGCTGATGCCGGGACCACCGGGCGGCCTGGTTGCTACCCTGACGCTGTCGATGATCGGGGCACTGATTGGCGGCTATATCGCCACCTATTTTGACCTGGGCACCCTGGCAACGCTGCATATTGGCGCACTGGGCGTGGCGATTCTCGGTGCATTAGTGATGCTGCTGGTCGCGGCCCGACTACGTATTTAGGAGAAGAGATGTCACTGGAAAATGCCCCTGACGACGTCAAACTGGCAGTTGATCTGATTCAACTACTGGAAGAGCATCAACTGCCGGTAGAAACCGTGCTCTCAGCGCTGGCCATGGTGCAGCGCGATTTCGAAAACAAGCGTGATCGCCCATCGGCTTAGTGGTGGGCAGTCAGCGTCGGACTGAGGCGCAGCATATCGATAAAGGCATTGACCAGCGTCGGCGCGTCTCCGGCTAAATCAAAACTGTCCGGCGCAAACAGCCAGCTTTCCATCATACCGTTGACGTAACCGCGCAGGATAAGAGCGGCCTGACGCGTGCTGAGACTGCCCGGAAGTTGTCCGGCTTCGATACACTGGCGCAGCACATCTTCAATTTTGTCGTAGCACTCCAGCAGTAAGCTCTGCTGCATATTCTTCAGCGCCGACATTTCGCCCACAAATTCACATTTGTGGAAAATGATCTCCATCAAGGCGCGGCGCTGCGGATCCTTTGCTGTCGCGTCAAAGATATAGACCAGCATCGCTCGCAACACAGAGAGTGGATCGCCAGGGTATTTTGTCTGATACTCAAGTTCCACATCGTCCAGACCAGCATCACAACGAAGCCATATTTCATGTAATACATCGGCTTTATTTTTGAAGTGCCAGTAGATGGCCCCTCGCGTGACGCTGGCAGCGGTTGCAATATCCGCCAGAGAAGTGGCTGAAACGCCCTGCTGCGAAAACAGAACAATGGCGGCATCAAGAATTTGATGTCGCGTTTCAAGTGCTTGCGCTTTGGTTTTTCGTGCCATAAGGGGCTTTTTTTACAAACAGGTAAGTTTACATACATTTGCGAATGTATGTACCATAGCATGACCTGCGACTTGACACAGCAATGGGTTTTTCAGTTTGTGATCCATTGACCAATTGATATCGGACACTAGAGGTTTATTTATGAATAAAATCAGAGGATTATCGCCTCTGGCGGCCGTCCTGATGCTATCAGGCAGCTTTTTGTTAACAGGATGTGACAACAATAAATCCGAACAAGCCGCCCAGCAACCGCCAGCAGTGGGGGTTGTAACACTGAAAACTGAACCCCTGAAAATCTCGACTGAATTACCTGGCCGCACCTCGGCATATCGTGTCGCCGAAGTCCGTCCGCAGGTTTCCGGTATCATTCTGAAGCGTAACTTTGTTGAAGGCAGCGATGTCAAAGCGGGTCAGTCTCTTTATCAGATCGATCCAGCTACCTATCAGGCTGCCTATGACAGCGCCAAAGGTGATTTAACTCAGGCGCAGGCCAATGCACGCATCGCTCAGCTGACAGTCAAACGTTATAAGCCTTTACTCGGCACCAAATATATCAGTCAGCAGGATTACGACACCGCCGTTGCCACGGCCGCGCAAAACGATGCTGCGGTTCAGGTAGCAAAAGCCAATGTAGAAACGGCCCGCATTAACCTGGCTTATACCAAAGTCACCTCGCCTATCAGTGGCCGCATCGGCAAATCGTCAGTAACGGAAGGTGCGCTGGTACAAAACGCACAAACCACCGCTCTGGCCACTGTGCAGCAACTTGACCCGATGTATGTCGACGTCACCCAGTCGAGCGAAGATTTCATGCGCTTACGTTCAGAACTGGAGTCGGGTCAGCTGAAGCAGAACGATGGCAAAGCCAACGTGACCCTGCTGATGCAGAACGGCAACAGCTATCCACAGACAGGTACGCTGGAGTTCTCTGACGTTACCGTTGATGAAACCACGGGTTCTATCACCCTGCGCGCCATTGTCCCGAACCCGAACCATGCGCTGTTACCGGGCATGTTTGTTCGCGCTCGTCTGGATGAAGGTACCAATCCTAATGCGTTGCTGGTTCCGCAACAGGCGGTAGCCCGCACCCCAACGGGTCAGGCAACGGTCATGGTGGTGGGTGCAGATAACAAAGTGGAAGCTCGTCAGGTCACCACCTCTCAGGCGATTGGCGACAAGTGGTTAGTCACCGACGGTGTTAAAGCGGGTGAACGTGTGATCAGCACGGGTCTGCAGCGAGCCAAGCCGGGCGCACAGGTTACCCCACAAGAAGTCTCAGACGATGCGAAAGCGGCACCCGATTCAAAGCCGCAGTCTGACAAGTCATCGTCATAACAGGAGCCGTTGATTCATGGCTAAGTTCTTTATCGATCGGCCCATCTTTGCGTGGGTGCTCGCCATCATCATTATGCTGGTCGGTGCGCTATCGATTCTCAAACTTCCGATTGAGCAATATCCCAATGTTGCACCGCCGGCGATTGAGATTCAGGCCACCTACCCTGGTGCAGATGCTAAAACGCTGCAGGACTCGGTGACCCAGGTCATCGAACAAAATATGAACGGCATTGATGGACTGATGTATATGTCCTCAAGCAGCGACTCATCCGGTACGCTGACCCTGACGATCTCCTTTGAGTCAGGAACAGATGCCGATATCGCGCAGGTTCAGGTGCAGAACAAACTGCAGCTGGCGACGCCGCTGTTACCGCAGGAAGTACAGCAACAGGGGATTCAGGTTAAGAAATCTTCCAGTAGCTTCCTGATGGTAGCGGGCTTCATCAGCGACGATGACAATATGACGCAGAATGATATTTCTGACTTTATTTCATCGTCCATCAAAGACCCGATCAGCCGTACCAAAGGCGTGGGTGATACCCAGGTATTTGGTGCGCAGTACGCGATGCGTATCTGGATGGATCCGCACAAGCTGAACAACTACAACCTGACGCCGGTTGATGTTATCAGCGCCCTGAATACGCAGAACACCCAGGTTGCTGCCGGTCAGTTGGGCGGTACGCCTCCGGTTCCGGGACAGCAGCTTAACGCCTCGATCATTGCGCAAACCCGTCTCACCTCTACCGATGAATTCGGCAAAATCCTGCTGAAAGTGAATGAAGATGGTTCTCAGGTTCGTCTGCGTGATGTGGCAAGGATTGAACTTGGCGCGGAAAACTACGAAATCGTTGCCCGTTATAACGGCAAGCCTGCGTCCGGTATCGGTATCAAGCTGGCCACCGGTGCGAATGCGCTGGATACCGCCAATGCGGTGAAAGAAGAACTGGCCAAATTGCAGCCGACGTTCCCGGCCGGTTTGAAAGTGGTCTATCCGTATGACACCACGCCTTTCGTTAAAATCTCGATTTTCGAAGTGGTGAAAACGCTGATCGAAGCGATCGTGCTGGTGTTCCTGGTCATGTATCTGTTTCTGCAGAACTTCCGCGCCACGCTCATTCCTACCATCGCGGTCCCTGTGGTATTGCTGGGTACGTTTGCCGTTATCAGCGCTTTTGGCTATTCGATAAACACCCTGACGATGTTCGGGATGGTGCTGGCCATCGGCTTGCTGGTGGATGACGCCATCGTGGTGGTCGAGAACGTTGAGCGCGTAATGGCGGAAGAGGGATTACCGCCAAAAGAAGCGACTAAGCGTTCTATGGAGCAGATCCAGGGCGCACTGGTCGGTATCGCGCTGGTGCTGGCTGCCGTATTTATTCCGATGGCGTTCTTTGGTGGTTCGACCGGTGTTATCTACCGTCAGTTCTCCATCACTATCGTTTCGGCAATGGCGCTGTCGGTGCTGGTCGCCTTTATTCTGACTCCGGCACTCTGTGCCACCATGCTGAAACCGATTAAAAAAGGCGAGCACGGTAAAACCACCGGTTTCTTCGGCTGGTTCAACCGCATGTTCGACAAAAGCACCAACCACTATGTGGATGGTGTGGGTCACATGGTTCGCAGTACGGGTCGCTATATGGTGATCTATCTGGTGATCGTGGTCGGTATGGCGTTTCTGTTTGTGCGACTGCCCTCTTCATTCTTACCGGAAGAGGATCAGGGTCTGCTGCTGGCTCAGGCGCAGCTGCCTGCTGGTGCAACCCAGGAGCGTACGCAGAAAGTGCTGGACCAGGTGACGGATTACTTCCTGACCCAGGAGAAAGACACGGTTAAATCGGTGTTTACCGTTAACGGCTTCGGCTTTGCCGGTCGTGGACAGAACACCGGTATCGCCTTCGTCAGTCTCAAGCCGTGGGATGAGCGTACCGGCAGCGACATGAAAGTACCGGCGATTGCTGGCCGTGCCATGCAGGCGCTGGGCGCGATCAAAGATGCAATGGTCATTCCTTTCAACCTGCCAGCCATTATTGAACTGGGTAACGCGACCGGCTTCGACTTTGAGCTGATCGACCAGAATAACCTTGGCCACGATAAGCTGACGGAAGCGCGTAATCAGCTGTTCGGCATGATTGCGCAGCATCCTGATACGCTGGTTGGCGTCCGTCCTAACGGGATGGAAGATACCCCGCAGTACAAGCTGACGATCGATCAGGAGAAAGCACAGGCGCTGGGCGTATCACTGAGTGATATCAACACCACGCTGGCGGCTTCCTGGGGCGGTTCCTACGTCAATGACTTCATTGACCGCGGTCGCGTGAAGAAAGTTTACGTCATGGGTAAAGCGGACGCCCGCATGCTGCCGGACGACATTGGTAAATGGTACGTGCGCAACAGCAGCGGAACCATGGTGCCCTTTTCTGCCTTCTCGTCAGCGAAATGGCAATATGGTTCACCGCGTCTTGAGCGTTACAACGGTCTGCCTGCGATGGAAATCCTGGGACAGGCTGCGCCAGGCAAAAGCTCGGGTGCGGCAATGGACCTGATGGAAGAGCTGGCCGCGAAACTGCCTGCCGGTATCGGCTATGACTGGACCGGCATGTCCTATCAGGAACGCTTGTCAGGTAACCAGGCCCCTGCGCTCTATGCCATCTCGCTGATTGTGGTCTTCCTGTGTCTCGCCGCACTGTACGAGAGCTGGTCGATTCCATTCTCGGTTATGCTGGTTGTCCCGCTCGGGGTCATTGGTGCACTGATCTTTACCACCCTGCGTGGCCTGAGTAATGACGTCTACTTCGTAGTGGGGTTACTGACAACCATCGGCCTCTCCACCAAGAACGCCATCCTTATCGTCGAATTTGCTAAAGATTTGATGGATAAAGAGGGTAAAGGGCTGATTGAAGCTGCGCTGGAAGCGTGCCGTATGCGTCTGCGTCCTATCCTGATGACGTCACTGGCGTTTATTCTCGGGGTACTGCCGCTGGCGATCAGTACCGGGGCCGGTTCCGGTTCGCAAAACGCCGTAGGTACCGGTGTTATCGGTGGTATGGTCACCGCGACCATACTGGCGATCTTCTTCGTTCCTGTGTTCTTTGTGGTGGTACGCCGCCGCTTTGGCAAGAAAAAAGAAGAATCAGCGAACAGTCATCCGGTTGAGCATAACCAGACTCACTAAGCTGTAAATCATCTGAGGCCGCGCAAGCGGCCTTTTTTTATGCCTGCGATTCTGCCCTTCTCCTTTCCTGTCCCCTTGCTTTTCCTGTCTCACGGACAGTTGCAATCCTGGCCTGTGCATCGCATAATATTGTTATAGTATAACATTACATAGGTGTGCATTATGAAAGCGAATATTCATCCTCACTATCGTCACGTGGTTTTCCATGACACATCGGCTGATGTCTGGTTCAAAATCGGATCAACCATCAAAACCGATCGCACCGTGGAGTTCGAAGGCGAAACGCTGCCCTACGTCACCCTGGATGTGTCGTCTGCCTCACATGTGTTCTACACCGGTAAACAGAAAGATTTTGCCAAAGAGGGCAGCACCGCGCGCTTTAACCAGCGTTTCGGGCGCTTTCTTGGAAAGAAATAGAGGAGAGGATCATGCAGGTATTAAGCTCGCTGCGTTCAGCAAAAAATCGCCATCGGGATTGTAAAGTGGTCCGCCGCAAAGGCCGTATTTACGTGATCTGTAAATCGAACCCGCGGTTTAAAGCAGTACAGGGAAGAAAGAAAAAACGCTAGTTTGTGTCGTGATGACTGGCCGGGCTTGCCCGGCCTTTTTTATGCTTAGTGCATGCTCTTCAGCATCGCATTCACGTTGTGTTTAAAAGCCGCCTGATAGGTGGCTGCCGGGCCAGAGGCCGTGGATAACGCTTCCGGATAGAGCTCACCACCCGGCTCTGCCCCGGTGGCGCTGGCAATCTGTTTTACCAGACGCGGGTCGGTCTGGTTCTCAATGAAATAGCGGTTGATGTGCTGCTGCTTCAGCTGAGTGATTAAATTACCCACGTTGCTGGCACTCGCTTCCGCCTCAGTAGAGAACCCTACCGGCGCCAGGAAAGTCACGCCATATCGCTGTCCAAAATAACCAAACGCATCGTGACTGGTCAGCACTTTACGCTTATCGGCTGGCACAGCGTCAAAGGCGGTTTTTGCCCAGCGATCCAGCGCCTGCAGTTGCTGAATGTAATTCTGTCCACGCTGACGAATGGCCGGAGCATCTTCAGGATCGGCTTTGACCAGCGCATTCATCACGTTGGTCGCGTAGATAACGCCGTTCTGCATGCTGTTCCAGGCGTGAGGATCGGTAACGGTTTTACCCTCCTCCTCCATGCTGCGGGTGGTGACACCGGTTGAAGCGACAACGGGCTGACCGCGATACCCTGAGGCGCTGACCAGCCGATCCATCCACCCTTCCAGTCCCAGTCCGCTGACAAACACCAGATCGGCCTTCGCCAGCGCCTGACTGTCCTGCGGTGTCGGTTCAAAAGTATGAGGATCGCCATTCGGCCCCACCAGGCTTTTAACCTTTACATGCTCGCCGCCGACCTGCTTAACGATGTCAGCCAGCACGGTAAAGCTGGCCACGACATCCACCGTTTTGGCCATCGCCAGAGGCGTGGCAAACAGCGCAGCGAGCGCCAGGCTAACCGGTAATTTTTTCATAGATACCCCTTAAGATTAATGGCGGCGTAAAATTCCGCCGCACGGCCCTGTAAGAATGGAGAAAAAAAACAGCATGGCGGCGCTCAGCACTACAGCGGGACCCGCCGGCAATGAGAAGTGCCAGGAGAGCATCAGCCCGGCCAGCGCCGAAATCATTGCCATGAAAATGGCGATAACCAGCATCGCGGCGAGATGGCGACTCCAGAAGCGGGCGCTGGCGGCGGGCAACATCATTAAACCCACTGACATCAGGGTGCCCAGCACCTGAAAACCCGCCACCAGATTCAGCACCACCAGCATTAAAAACAGACCATGCACCAGCGGCGCGCTCCATTTTCCCTGCGCACGCAGGAAGTCGCCGTCAAATGCATCGATGACCAGCGGACGATAGATCACCGCCAGCAGAATCAGCGTAAAGGCAGCGATGCCGCCCACCAGCAACAGCGCTGCGTTGTCTACCGCCAGCAGCGAGCCAAACAGAACGTGCAGCAGATCCACACTTGAGCCGCGTAATGAAACCAGCGTGACGCCCAGCGCCAGTGAACCCAGATAGAACCCGGCGAAACTGGCATCCTCTTTCAGCGGCGTGTAGCGACTGACCGCGCCAGAGAGCAGCGCCACGGCTAAACCGGCGATCAGGCCGCCGACACCCATCGCGACCAGTGACAATCCGGAGATCAGATAGCCAATGGCGGCACCGGGCAGCACCGCGTGTGATAAGGCATCGCCAATCAGGCTCATACGTCGCAGGGAGAGGAATACCCCGAGCGGCGTGGCGCTGACGGCCAGCGCCAGACAGGCCACCAGCGCGCGTCGCATAAAACCAAACTCAATAAAGGGTTGAATAAGAGTCACGGCGCACGACTCCGCAGAGAGGAAGCAGGCAGGCAGGTGCAGTTAACCTCACGTTCATCCATCGACATCACGTTACTGAAGTAGCGCGCCACCAGCGGACGATCGTGCAGCACCACCAGCAGGGTTGTTCCGGCCTGCTGTTGCTGCTCAAGGATCGACATCAGTAGCGTCACCGTCTGGCTGTCAATGCCGTTAAAAGGCTCATCCAGAAGCCAGAGCTGGCTGCGCTGCAGCATCAGCCGCGCAAACAATACCCGCTGCAGTTGTCCACCGGATAACGTCGCGGGCTGCGCATCCGCATAATCACTCATCTGAACCGCTTCCAGCGCCTGCCAGATCTCCCGACGCAGTATCCGGTTAATGCCGCCGAACCAGCCGCAGCGTGGCCAGCAGCCAATAGAGACCAGTTCAAATACCGTCAGGGGAAAGCGGGTCTCAAGTTCGGTGCGCTGCGGCAACCAGCCGATATCCCGGCGTGCAACCTGCAGCTCACAGCGCCCGGCTATCGGTGGCAGTAAGCCAGCAATGGTTTTTAACAGGGTTGATTTGCCGCTACCGTTCGCGCCGACCAGCGCGGTCATCGAGCCGGCTGCGAGCTGGCCGGTAATAGCCGGGGTCACAACCTGTCCCTGGTAGCCCGCGCGAAGCGCGTTAAACAGGATCATGCGCTGATCCCCCATTTTATTGCCACAGCAAGCAGCGTGATAAATAGCAGTGCTACTCCCAGCCGCCCGCTCAGTGACATAAGTAGTCCACTCTGACGCATTACTTCACCATAATGTTATAACATAACAGTAAAGATACCTGATGTTGCTCTCTGTTGAATGTGGGATTGTGTATCAAAAGATAAATACCACCTGCACGCACTGGCAGACCCGCGCTGGCGGTAAGGCCTGCGGCTGCGTCTGGCAAATCTCAGAAACTGAGAGTTTTGTGCTCAACTGACTTGCAAACCAGTTGCAGAAAACCAATGATAGGTTTATTAACGGTTATAAGTGGAACAGATATGCTGTCACGCATTGAATGTGATATTGCCGCGGGTGAATCGGACTGCGCAAAAATAGCAGAGATTGTTCAGCGGAATATTCTCAAAATAACCGATTTGCTGGTAGGGGATTTACGCTGGTACTCACATAATGCCCGGTTAGTTCCAGGCAGTTTAAAAATCATTTCGGTTGAATACCAGGATCTGAATAGTTTTAAATTACTTTACGATTTTGACTGGAATTTATTTAGTCCCTGCCTGGATCTAAATGAAACCGTGACGCAGTCAGAACAGGTAAACTTTCACATTAAGCCCGGTGCACTTGAGTTTGATGTGATCGACAATGAGCAACCCTCCCCTGGCGATGAATTGTAATATTTAGTAATGGAGGTGAGCAGAACTAATGGTTTTACACTATCTTTAAGGTATCCCGTTTAATAACTGCCCGAATAATCGCTTCCTGGCCGCGTGATCTTCTCTCGCCGCCCTGCGGCAACTGTGCTAGCTATGGAGGGGAAAAAGATGGACGAATACTCACCGAAACGGCATGATATTGCCCAGCTTAAATACCTTTGTGAGAGTCTGTTTGACGACAGCATGGCAACATTAACCGACAGTCATCATGGCTGGGTTAATGATCCCACTTCTGAAAGCAATCTACAGCTTAACGATTTGATTGAGCATATCGCCTCTTTCACCATGAATTACAAAATTAAGCACGTTGAAGATGAAGCGCTGATTTCGCAAATCGATGAATATCTTGATGATACTTTTATGCTATTCAGCAATTATGGTGTCAATAGTCCGGATCTTCAGCGGTGGCAACGTTCAGCAAAACGCTTATTTAATCTGTTCACTGAAGAGTGCGCTTTTCTCCAGCAACCGAGCCATTCATTATAGTAAAGACATGAGAACGGTTTATTTATGAACAAAACCCTGACTAAAACCGATTATTTGATGCGACTGCGGCGCTGCCGCTCTCTTGATACCCTGGAAAGGGTGATTGAAAAAAATAAGTATGAATTACCGGAAGATGAATTAGCGGTATTTTACTCAGCAGCTGACCATCGCCTGGCGGAACTGACGATGAACAAGCTCTACGATAAAGTCCCGGGTTCAGTATGGAAATTTGTCCGTTAACCTGATCGCTTACGGCTCAGTTTTACCCCAATAAAGTACCGGATAATCCTGCCTGCCGGCAAAGGATCGGCCCAGGCGGGTTTTGCCTGTCTGCAGCTTAGGGGGAGAATATCGAAGGGAGAAAGTGGTGGGGGCCCTGCCAGCTACATCCCGGCACACGCGTCACCTGCTACGGCTGCTTCCTTCCGGATCTGACCGAGTTCACAAGCTAGCATTGCGGGAGAACCAACAGGGCCCCCATTGACAAGCCCTCTTTACGAGAGCGGGGGCATTATCTGGGAAGGAGGTGGCAATTGCAAGCGTAGTCGGGACAACCGTTGTTTTCTTGAACAACCACCGCTTTTACGCTTTCTCCGCCTTTTCCCCGTGCTAAAGTTAAAACCCTTTTTCCTGATGAAATAAGTACATGAATCAGCCAGACACTTTCCAGCAACGCATCTGGCAAATTGTTGCCGCTATTCCGGCTGGCCGCGTCACCACCTATGGCGATGTGGCGCTACTGGCCGGTTCTCCGCGCGCGGCGCGTCAGGTTGGTGGCGTGCTGAGTCGCTTACCCGAGGGAACTACCCTTCCCTGGCATCGCGTCGTAAACCGACACGGCACAATTTCTCTTCAGGGTGACCGTCTGTTGCGGCAGCGGGATGCACTGGAGGCGGAAGGCATAGAGGTGAGTGATGACGGACAGCTCGATCTCGAGACTTATCGCTGGCGATTTTAGACAGGGTAAAAAGGGCGACAATGTCGCCCCGAAATGAGTTTACAGACGGGTTGGAGCAGGAACCGCAGCAGACGGCGTCACCTGAGTCGGTGAGGTCGAAGGAACGGTGGTCGCTGCGCCCGGCTGGGTTGGCATCGCCATAGACGGTACCGGTACCAGCAGCAGCTCTGCTTTGGTGCCACCCTGGTTAATCACTGGCTTCACGCCTTCAGTGATAAAGGCCAGCTTACCGTCGATTGAGATGGCTGCACTTAACAGAATGCGTGCATCAGGCTTGATGTCGTCTGGGTTAAACGGCAGCACGAACTGGAACGGTGCCTGTTTGCCTTCGGTTCGCACCACGCGCTGCGACAGCACTTTTGAGGGTGCATCGGCGACGGACGCATCAGAGAGCGTCACGGTTAATACCGCATCCGGCGGCAGCGCAATGCGCTGGCGGATAAAGACTGAACCACTTACGTTGGGCTGCGCAATCGCCGCCGTCTGTCCTGCAACCGCAGAACCCAGAGTTGGCGTTGGCACGGGTTTACTCTTGTCGGCGCATCCTACAACAGCAACCGCCATAACTACTCCACTGAACACATGCCTGAGTTTCATTGATGTCGTCTCCATTTGATCAAAATGATTGTCGGCAGCGAATCCTGCTTACAGCGCTTCACTCGCCGTATGTCCTTAATGTTGGCACAAAAATGAAATTTTGCCTGGCACCGACAATGGAGAAAGTCTGATTGACGTCAACTGGTCCGATCTTTCACACTGAGCAGGTCACTATATTGAGGAACGCGCCATGAGTCAGGCACTGCAAAATCTGCTGAATTTATTAAATCTGGAAAAACTGGAAGAGGGTTTATATCGCGGCCAGAGCGAAGATATTGGCCTTCGTCAGGTGTTTGGCGGTCAGGTGGTGGGTCAGGCGCTGTATGCCGCAAAGCAAACCGTGGCGGAAGATCGCATTATTCACTCTTTTCACAGCTATTTTTTGCGGCCCGGCGATAGTCAGAAAGCGATTATTTACGATGTTGAAACGTTGCGTGATGGCAAAAGTTTCAGTGCCCGGCGGGTCAGTGCCATTCAGAATGGGCAGCCGATTTTTTATATGACCGCCTCGTTCCAGTCACCGGAAAGCGGCTTTGAACATCAGAATCCGATGCCACAGGTGGCGGGGCCGGAGAATCTGTTAACTGAACAGGCGATGGCGCAGAAAATGGCGCATCTGCTGCCAGAAAAGCTACGTGAAAAATTCATTGCCGAGCGTCCGCTGGAGATCCGCCCGGTACAGATTCACAATCCTCTCCGGGGCCATGTGGATAAGCCTGAACGCCAGGTCTGGATCCGCGCCACCGGCCCACTGCCCGACGACTTACGTATCCATCAGTATCTGCTCGGCTATGCTTCCGATCTCAATTTCCTGCCGGTCGCGCTCCAGCCGCACGGCAAAGGCTTTTTAGAGCCGGACATGCAGGTCGCCACTATCGACCACTCAATGTGGTTCCACCGCCCGTTCGACTTCAGTGAATGGCTGCTCTATAGCGTAGTCAGTACTTCGGCGTCAGGCGCACGGGGTTTTGTCCGGGGCGAGTTCTACAATCAGCAGGGCGTGCTGGTGGCCTCAACGGTTCAGGAAGGAGTGATGCGTCAGCGCAGCGAATAAAAAAAGGGGGCGATTACTCGCCCCCGGTTGATCTTTTCACTGCCCATCCATTACTGGTTGTAAGCATTCTCGCCGTGGCTGTTTACATCCAGACCTTCACGCTCATGCTCTTCCGGAACGCGCAGACCGACAATCAAATCAGCCAGCTTGAAGCCGATGAAGGCGACAACGCCCGACCAGACGATAGTCAGGCCCACGCTGAAGAGCTGTACCCAGACCTGATGGCCCATGGTGACACCCTCTGCATAGCCTACGCCGCCCAGTGAAGAGGAGGCAAACACGCCAGTCAGGATACAGCCGACAATGCCGCACACGCCATGCACGCCGAACACATCGCAGGGATCATCCACGCGCAGCCATTTTTTCAGAGTGGTCACGCCCCACAGTCCCGCCAGTCCGCCGACCAGGCCGATAATTAATGCACCGCCGACGCCGACATAACCACAGGCAGGCGTAATCGCTACCAGCCCGGCAATAAAGCCTGAACAGGCACCCAGCAGCGAAGGCTTACCACGTACCGCCCACTCGCCAAAGGTCCATGACAACACGGCGCCCGCTGTGGCGACAACGGTGTTCAGGAAGGCCAGCGCCGCGATTTCGTTTGCTGCAGAAGCAGAACCGGCGTTGAAACCGAACCAGCCGACATACAGAATGGCGGTGCCGGTGAATACCATTGGCAGGTTGTGTGGTTTGAAGGCCTCTTTACCAAAGCCGGCACGTTTGCCCACCAGATAAGCGCCCACCAGACCGGCGACAGCGGCGTTAATATGCACCACGGTGCCGCCAGCAAAGTCCAGCGCGCCATCCTGTGCCAGGAAACCGCCAGCCCACACCATGTGCGCAATAGGCAGGTAAGCCAGGGTCAGCCAGACGCCGACAAAAATCAGTACGGCAGAGAAACGGATGCGTTCTGCGATAGCACCGACAATCAGGCCCACCGTGATACAGGCAAACGAGGCCTGGAACGCGACATGAATATATTGATAGAAACTGCCCATGACGGCGGTCAGCTGAATGTTTTTCAGCATCACCCAGTTAAAGCTGCCAAAGAAGGCGTTGCCTTCACTGAACGCCAGTGAATAGCCGTAAACCATCCACAATACGCAGACCAGTGAGAAGGTGACGGCAACCTGAGTCAGCATCGACAGCACGTTTTTACCGCGAATCAAACCACCATAAAACAGCGCGATACCTGGAATTGACATAAACAGCACCAGCGCGGTGCAAATCATCATAAATGCGTTATCAGCCTTGTCCGCAACGGCAGGCGCAGCCATTGCGAGTGAGGGTAACAGTGCCAGGCTGGTGAGGCCCAACTTAGCGAAAATTTTATTCATTTTTATTCCATCCCATCACAGTACTGAGTCTTTATTACAGAGCGGCTTCGTCGGTCTCGCCGGTACGAATACGGATGACGCGCTGCAGTTCAGCCACGAAAATTTTACCGTCGCCAATTTTGCCGGTGTAAGCTGCTTTACTGATGACATCCACCACTTCGTCTAACTGATCGTCGGCAATAGCGATATCAATTTTGACCTTAGGCAGGAAGTTCACGCTGTACTCTGCGCCACGATAAAGCTCTGCATGGCCCTTCTGACGGCCAAAACCTTTCACTTCGGAGACGGTCAGTCCCTGAATGCCGATAGAGGATAAAGCTTCACGTACATCCTCCAGCTTGAATGGCTTAATTACGACGGTAACCAGCTTCATTGGATCCCCTCCAGCGAGTAAATAGGTAACGTTTACGGACACGCAGGGATATAAGCAAAGCCTGTGCCAGAGTGTGAAAATGACGGTAATCCGTTGTTCAGGCGAGACGCGACAAGGGATGCTTTAAAGAGGATGGGAAACAGAGAGGCCGTACAGGGGTAATTGCAGCGGAGGGCTGCACTCCTTTGGTGCTTCAGGCGTCAAAGGAGTGCATTTATACAGATTAATCTGATAAAGGTGCGCAAAAAAGGTGCAACTCAGCCTTCAGTTGTTACAGCGACGCCCGATACCAGATCTTCACCTGCCTGCTGCAGCTGATACATCTGCCAGTAACGTCCCTGCATCGCCAGCAGTTGCTGATGCGTACCCTGCTCAACCACACGACCACGATGCAGCACCAGAATCTTGTCTGCTTCAATAATCGTTGAGAGGCGGTGAGCAATCACCACCAGCGTGCTGTGCTGGCGTAGCGTCTCAAGCGTCTGCTGAATGGCCTGCTCGGTGCCGGAATCAATATTGGCCGTCGCTTCGTCGAGGATCAGTATCTGCGGCAGATCAACCAGCACCCGGGCCAGTGCCAGCAGCTGTTTCTGCCCGACCGACAGATTATTACCCTGCTCGCCCAGCCGGGTATGTATTCCCTCCGGCAACGCATGCGCCAGCGGAGCCAGCTGCACCTGTTCCAGCACCGTCCAGACGGCCTCTTCGCTGATGTCACGTCCCAGCCGCACATTCGCCAGCAGCGTATCGGCCAGCACCACCGGATCCTGTTGCACCATCGCGATACCGCGCCGCAGCACGGCATGGCTCAGGTCACTAATGGGTCGATCATCAATGCGGATCTCGCCACGCGTTACCGGGTAGTAACCCATTAACAGGTTCGCCAGCGTGCTTTTACCGCTGCCGGTATGTCCCACCAACGCCACAAACTCGCGTGGGGCAACCTCAAGATTGATATCACTGAGCACATCGCGGTTTTCACGGTAGGCAAAGCTCAGATTGTTCAGGGTGATACGACCTGAAGCCAGCGGTTGCTGATCGGCACCATACTGCTGCTGTGCAGCATCCATCAGTTCGAAAATACGCTCACCTGAAACTACCGCCTGCTGCAGCATCGATTGCTGAGTGGTCAGCTCAATCAGCGGCTCATTCAGACGCCCCAGATAGGTAATAAAGGCATAGAGTACCCCCACTTCAAACACGCCAGGCATCGAGAAACTAAACAGGATCAGCAGCCCACACAACACCATCGCTGAAAACAGGCTCAACAGCGGACGCAGCAGAAAACCATCCAGACGCAGCGTTTCCATTCGCGCCAGATAGTGAGAGCGGCTCGCTTCGCCCATTCGCTCACCAAATCGCGCCTGCTGACGAAACTGCTGGATCACGCTCATACCGCTGATCACTTCGTTAAAGCCATTATTGATGTCTGCCAGATAGCTGCGAACCCGACGGGCAATGGGCGTGCTGTAACGCTGATAGATGAACATCACTACCAGTACCAGCGGAAAGATCATCATCGCCACCAGCGCCATGCGCCAGTCAAGGCTAAACATCGCCACCATCATGGCGCCGACCAGTGCGGCACTGCGCAACACGGTTGAAACCACCGTGACGTAGAGATCGCGGATCACTTCGGTGTCGTTAGTCACGCGTGAAATAATCTGCCCGACCGGCTGGGTATCAAAGGCACTCAGCGGCTGACAGAGTGCGGCATTCATCACGTCACTGCGTAACCGCTGTACCACACCGATAGCGGCTCGGTTAAACAACAGCGCCTGCCAGTAGTGCAGCCCGGCGGCCAGCAGCTGAAGCAGGATAAAACTGACCACCAGTCCTGCGACCACTCCCCAGGGCATCTGATGTTTCGCCACCAGGTTATCGATAAAGTAGCTGACCAGCACCGGTCCGGTCACTTCCGCCGCGGCAGCGATCCACAGCATCCCTACCGCCAGCGACAGGGATTTGCGCCACGGCTTACCGTAGCTCAGCAGACGCTTCAGGGTAGGCCACAAGCGTGCAGACTTAGCCATGCGGCACTCCTTTCTCATTTTCATCATCATCCAGCGCCGCTTCCAGTTGCTGGTAACGGTACATGTCCCGATACCAGCCAGCACTGCCGGTCAGCGCATCGTGGTCGCCCCGCTGCGCCACTCTGCCCTGCTGCAGGACCAGGATTTCACTGGCTTCCGTCAGTGCCGATAAGCGGTGCGCGCTGATAATCAGCGTGCGTCCCTGCCCCCAGATGCGCAGGTTATGCAGGATTTCGTGTTCGGTACGGCCATCCACCGCAGAAAGCGCGTCGTCCAGAATCAGGATTTCCGCATTCAGCAGCAGCGCCCGGGCAATCGAAAGACGCTGCTTCTGCCCACCCGACAGCATCACACCGCGCTCCCCGACTTCCGTTTCATAGCCCTGCGGCAAACGCAGGATATCGTCATGAACGCAGGCCAGCGTGGCGGCATGCTCAATCTCCTGCTGGGTTGCGCCCGGTTTCCCCAGCGCAATATTGTTCGCCACGCTGTCTGAGAACAGGAACGGTGTCTGGCTCACCACGGCCAGACGGCTGCGCCAGCTGTCCAGCCGCAACTGCGGCAGCGGGATCTGGTGATAACGGATGTCGCCCTGCTGAATATCAAAGTGGCGCTGAATCAGGCTAAGCAGCGTACTTTTGCCACTGCCGGTTGGCCCGCACAGCCCCAGCATCTCGCCGGGTTTCAGCTGGAAGCTGACATCGCTTAAGACCGGACCCACGCTGGCCGGATAGTTAAAGGCACGAATCGCGACCTGCAGCGTGCCCGGTTCAGATGGCAGTGACTTATCGCCATCTTCCACCGCTGGCGCTTCCGCCAGCAGCGCGCCGATGCGGCTCCAGGCGGCGCTGCCGCGTTCAACAATATTAAACATCCACGCCAGCGCCAGCATCGGCCAGATCATCAGGCCGAGATACATCACAAAGCTGGTGAGCTGCCCCAGCGTCATCTCTCCATGCCAGACCAGCCAGCTGCCGCCACCAATCGCCAGCAGGTTTGAGAAGCCGATAGCGATATAGATAGTGGGATCGAAACGGGCATCGACCCGCGCCACGCGCAGGTTTTTTTCACCGGTATCGCGGGCGATATCGGAAAATTGCTGCGACTGATGCTGTTCAAGGCCAAAGGATTTAATCATCCGGATGCTGGTCAGGCTCTCCTGCGTCTGATCGTTAAGACTGGAGAAGGCGGCCTGTGCCAGCTTAAAGCGATGGTGCAGTTGATTACCGTAGCGATGGATCACGATGGCCATAATGGGCATCGGCACCAGCGCAAGCAGCGTCAGCTGCCAGCTGATCTGCGTGCTCATTACCAGCAGCACCACGCAGCCCATGACCAGCGAGTCGACCAGCGTCAGTACTCCTTCCCCGGCAGCAAACACCACCCGATCCACGTCGTTGGTGGCGCGCGCAATCAGGTCGCCGGTGCGGTGACGCAGATAAAATGCCGGTTGCTGACGACTCAGCTGGCGATAGAAATCTTCGCGCAGCTCAACCGCCAGCTGGTAGGAGGCACCAAACAGCAGCACGCGCCAGACATAGCGCAGCAGATAGACCACCACTGCCGTTGCCAGCATGATCCCAATCCACACCATGATGCGGCTGGTGCTCATGTTGTCACGCGTCACGCCATCGACAATCACCCCGACCACATGCGGTGGCAGCAGCTGCAGAATAGCAATAACAATCAGCAGGAGGACCGCGCCCAGATAGCGCCGCCACTCCCGCAGAAAATACCAACTTAATTGACTGAATAATCGCACAACGCTGCTCTCAATCTCAGGCCCTCAGAGGGCGACAGGTAAAGCCGTGGTGTATTTAATCTCTTCCATGGCGAAGCTGGATGTCACATCAATCAGGCCGGGCACCCCATTCACTACTCGCTTGTAGAAAGCATCATAGCTTTTCATGTCGGCCACCTGAATGCGCAGCAGGTAATCATACTCGCCTGCCATACGGTAAAAGGCCATTACCTCCGGCATGCTGCTCACCACCGAGACAAATGCCTGATACCAGTCGCGGCTGTGCTGCTGCGTTTTAACAAACATAAACGCCGTCAGTGACAGTCCGATTTTATCTCCATCCAGCAACGCCACCCGTGCGCGAATAATGCCATCATCTTCAAGCTTTTTCAGGCGCTTCCAGCAGGGTGTGGTGGTGAGGTTGACGGCATCCGCCAGCGCCTGCAGCGACATCGTGCAGTCATGC
Source organism: Pantoea sp. Ft-CA_14 (assembly GCF_024520875.1). Classification (NCBI taxonomy): domain Bacteria; kingdom Pseudomonadati; phylum Pseudomonadota; class Gammaproteobacteria; order Enterobacterales; family Erwiniaceae; genus Pantoea; species Pantoea sp. Ft-CA_14. Next base: position 73,499 of record NZ_JALNPM010000013.1, read on the forward strand.
TGCAGCAGTGAGAGCAATTTAAGGTCAGTTTTATCTAACATTCGCGGCTCCGGGAGAATCATTTTCTCCATTACCGCCATTTTAGCGGTAATTGTGCAATCTCTTTTTCCTGCACGTGCCATAAAATAGCCGCATCACTTTTTTACCGGACGCCTGAGATGCACACCTGCTGGATTCGCCACGCTATCAACGAAATTAACGCTGATTTTCAACGATCGGCTGAGACCCATTTGATCCGTTTCGATCTGGCGGACTTTCCCGGTATCTGGTTCTATCTGAAAGATGAAAGTACCCATCCCAGTGGCAGTCTTAAACACCGGCTGGCACGATCCCTGTTCCTCTACGGCCTCTCCAACGGCTGGATTAAACAGGATACGCCGATTATCGAAGCCTCGTCAGGCAGCACTGCCGTTTCTGAGGCGTACTTCGCAAGGCTGCTGGGTCTGCCCTTTATTGCGGTGATGCCGGCGAGCACGGCGAAGCGTAAAATTGAGCAGATCACCTTTTATGGCGGACAGTGCCATTTTGTTGAAGATCCCTGCCAGCTCTATGCTGAATCTGAACGGCTGGCGCGGGAGCTCAATGGCCATTTTATGGATCAGTTTACCTATGCTGAACGTGCCACCGACTGGCGCGGCAATAACAATATTGCAGAGAGCATTTTCCGTCAGATGGAGCATGAACCTTATCCGATTCCCCATACGATAATCATGAGTGCGGGCACGGGCGGCACTTCAGCCACGCTGGGCCGCTATATCCGTTATCAGGGACTGGAAACCAAACTGCTGGTGGTTGATCCGCAGCATTCGGTGTTTTTTGATTACTGGCAGCAGCGTGATGCTACCCTGACCAGCGCGCGCGGCAGCATGATCGAAGGAATTGGCCGTCCGCGAGTGGAGCCGTCGTTTATGCCTGACGTGATCGACGAAATGATCAAAGTGCCGGATGGTGCAACGCTGGCCGCCATGCTGAAACTGGAAAAGATTCTGGGACGCAAGCCTGGCGCCTCTACCGGCACCAATTTCTGGGGCATGATGCAGGTGGCAAAACGCCTACGGGCAGCGAATCAGCAGGGAGCGCTGGTGACACTGCTGTGCGACAGCGGCGAACGTTATCCCGATAGCTACTATCAGCCTGAGTGGGTGGCAAAACATATTGGCGATATCACGCCATGGCAGCGCGAGCTGGAATAAAAAACCGGACATCCTGTCCGGTTCACGGCAATCCTCAGCATTCGGGGGAATACGCGAGGTCGGGTGTTGCCAGCCAGTGATTTAAATAGTGAGACACCGCCTGTGTCTCGCAATGCCCTAATACCGGCAGATGCGGTAGCGCGGCTTTCAGCTGCGCCATCGCATTGCCCATGATGAAACCCTGTCCGGCCTGCGCCAGCATCTCGCGATCGTTCATCGCGTCACCAAACGCCATACACTCCGCCATGGTCAGCGACAGATGGTCACATAACAGTGCCAGCGCGCTGCCTTTATTGCAGCTGGCGGGTAACACCTCCAGACAATCCACAGCAGAGAAGCAGATGTTAGCCTGCTCGCCCAGTGCGGCATCCAGCTCTGTTTTTAGCTGACAGAGGCGCTGATGCTGATCGATAAAGCAGATTTTTGTCACCTGATGCGCGGGCAACCTTTTAAGATCGCACAGCTGATAGCCAAATCCGCTGATCTGATGGGCCACCAGCAGTTCAGGCTGTGGATGATCGGTAAACCACCCCTGATCGTTGAAAACATGCAGGGTGGCGTGCGTATCCCAGCGGCGGTGGATCACCTCTTCGGCGACCGAAGAGGGCAGATCACGCGCAAAGATCAGATTGCCCTGCCTGTCGTGTACACGGGTACCATTACCGGTAATCAGCCACGCGGGCAGTGTCATTTTTTCCCGTAAGATCTGCATCTCCAGCAGATGGCGGCCCGTCGCCAGCGCCAGATTAACGCCACGCAGATGCAACGCCTGCAGGCTATCCAGCGTCTGCTGACCCAGCTGATGATCCGGCAGCAATAATGTGCCATCCATATCGAACGCGGCTAAACGCACCATGATTTACCTCCTGCTGAAAGATGAACTCCACTATTGCCTGTTAATTGCGGAACTAATAGTGAATACTTTTAAAAAACTGTTCCGGGTTTAACATGCGCCAGCTTAACCGTCTTAATCAGTTCCAGCGTCTGTGGCAGCAGAGTCAGGGCGCCCCACAGCAAACCTGCGTGGCGGAGATGGCCCGCCACTGTATCTGCAGCGAGCGTCATCTGCGCACGTTGCTGTCACAGTGGCAGCATGCATGCTGGCTCAGCTGGCGCGGCGAGCCTGGCCGTGGCAAACAGGGACAGATAGTGTTTCTGCGCTCACCTGAACAATTACGGCAGCAGTTGCTGCAACAACAGCTCGACGCCGGAGACGCCGCTGAGGCCTTGCAGCTGCTGGATCTGCCGCCGGAAAGGCTGATCAATATGCTGCGGCCATTAATGGGTGGACAGTGGCAGAACGATACGCCGGTTCTGCGCATCCCCTACTATCGTCCGATGGAGAGCACAGAGCCGCGCCAGATTACCGGTCGGGCCGAGCAGCACCTGGCTCGCCAGATCTATTCCGGTCTGACTCGCTTTGAGCAGGATGAGCCGGTCGGCGATCTGGCGCATCACTGGCAACATGACGAGGCGTCATCTGGCTGGTTATTCTGGTTACGGCCTCAGCTGATGTGGCACAACGACGAACCTGTGCAGGCCGCACAACTGGTGGCGCAGTTCCACCAGCTGTTGCGGGATAGGCGCGTCAGTATGTTACTGGCCGATGTGGTCAGCGTGGATGCGCCCCATCCGCTTGCGGTGCGTTTCGTACTGCGACGCCCTGATTTCTGGCTGCCCCATCGGCTCGCCCACTTGTTGTGCCTGCTGCCCCATCCCATCGATCTCGCCACGGGCAGCGGGCCGTGGAAACTCAGGCACTTCAGCACCGAGCTGGTCAGGATTGAAAGTCACGCGCGCTGGCATCTGCAGCGCCCTCTGCTGCAGGCAGTAGAGTACTGGATTACCCCTCAGCTGTTTGATCCCGCTCTCGGCAGCAGCTGTCGTCATCCGGTGCAGATTGCGATAGGCGATGCCACAGAGCTCAGGACGCTGCAACCGGTCAGCAGCAGTATCAGCCTCGGCTTCTGTTATCTGGTCTGCCGACCGCGAGCCGGATTTACCGCTGATCAGGCGCGCACGCTTTTCCAGCTGATCCAGCAAAGCGGCATTGTCAGCCGGTTGCCTCTGGATGAGGGACTCATCACTCCCAGTAAAGAGCTATTACCTGGCTGGAGTGTGCCGCTGATTGATGCTGTCAGGGTTCCCTTACCGTCTACCCTGACGCTGCATTATCAGTTGCCGGTTGAGCTACACCAGATGTCACAGGCGCTGGTTGCACTGTTAAAACAGCACGGCTGCACCCTGAAGGTAGTTTTTCATCCGGTAAAAAACTGGCACGGCATCGACCCGCTTGATGAGGCAGATATCGTGATGGGCGACAGACTGATTGGTGATGCGCCGGTCTTTACGCTGGCCAGCTGGTTGCAGACTGACCCGCTATGGCGGCCGCTGTGGCCCACACTGCAGGGCGAAGAGATTCAGGCGCAACTGCTGGCTATCCAGCAAATTGCTGACGACGAAACCCGTGCCCGCTCGCTGCATCAGCTTTATCATCAGCTGATGACGGGCGGCATCCTGCTGCCACTGTTCAATTATCGCTATCAAATTTACGCGCCGCCGGGCGTTGAAGGGATTGAACTGAATACGCTGGGCTGGTTCGATTTCAGCCGCGCATGGATCCCGCCGCCCATTGATCTGCCATGCAGCTGTTCAGCGGCGGACTGAGGCATTACCATAAGCGCAAAATTAATTATCAGGAAAACACCATGAAACGCGCTGTTGTAGTTTTCAGCGGTGGACAAGACTCCACTACCTGCCTGATTCAGGCCTTAGAACAATATGATGACGTTCATTGCGTCACTTTCGACTATGGACAACGCCATCGGGAAGAGATCGATGTGGCCCGCGACCTGGCGATTAAATTGGGCGCGCGCGCGCATAAAGTGCTGGATGTCACCATGCTGAACGAACTCGCCGTCAGCAGCCTGACGCGGGATAACATTCCGGTGCCGGCTTATAATCCCGAGGCCAGTGGATTACCCAGTACGTTTGTGCCGGGACGCAATATTCTCTTTCTGACGCTGGCCTCGGTTTACGCTTATCAGGTCGAAGCGGAAGCGGTGATCACTGGCGTCTGTGAGACCGATTTCTCCGGCTATCCCGATTGTCGCGATGAGTTTGTCAAAGCGCTGAACCATGCGGTGTCGCTTGGCACGGCGCGCGATGTTCGTTTTGAGACGCCGCTGATGTGGCTCAATAAAGCGGAAACCTGGGCGCTGGCGGATTACTGGCAGCAGCTTGCGCTGGTACGCGAGCAGACGCTGACCTGCTATAACGGCGTGAAAGGTGATGGATGTGGTGAGTGTGCAGCCTGTCATTTACGGGCCAATGGCCTGCAGGGTTATCTCAACGATCGTGCTGGCGTAATGGCGGCAATGAAAGCAAAAAGCGGTCTTAACTAAGAGTGTCTGAGGTGGCGGCAGAGAATCCGGGTTGCCGCCTTTTTATCGACTCATGCCATCAGACGCATCAGTCGCTCACGCAACTCCCCTTCCAGCGCAACCGCCTTCTGAGTCCGCAAATCAATACAGACAAAAGTGAGTGCGGCATCCGCCACCACGGTCTCCTGCCCTGCCAGCAAAACCCGCTGCGCAATAATGCCGCTTTTGCCATTCAACTGCGTGATCTCACTGTCGATAGTCAGTACGTCGCCCAGCACGGCCGGGCGACGGTAGTTGATGTTGATGTTTACCACCACAAAAGCCAGTTTCTGTTCCTGCAACCAGTGGAATGCTTCCACCTCTTCCAGCCATTCCCAGCGCGCCTCCTCCAGAAACTCAAGATAGCGCGCATTATTGACGTGCTGATAGACATCCAGATGATAGCCGCGCACTTTTATGGTGGTCTGCATGATCATGCTCTCCTGCTGCTGTGAATTAACTGGTTGGACCTGTTCACTTTAGCAGAGTCGCCTGTCTATCGTGGGTTAAGCATCACAGATGTGTACTGCTTCACAATTTCAGCCGGGCCGCATTTCGCTCTATCAACGCATTGCCGATGCCCGGCACTTCACTGAGTTGCTGAATTGCGCTAAACGGTCCGTACTGTTCGCGATAGCTCACAATTGCCTGCGCCTTTTTCAGCCCCACCCCATTCATAACGGCAGAGAGCTGTTCGGCTGTTGCTTCATTGATGCTGACCTGCTCCTGCTGTGGCTGCGCGGCGGCTTCCGGCTTCGACGCAGGATGTGAGCTCTGCGTGACGGCTGCGCTGACAGGTTCAGGTGCCGCAGAGACGCTGCTGTGACAGAGTGCGCCGCCCAGCGCGAGTGAAAGATAAAAGGCAACGAGTTTAGGTTTAGCCATGCTGTGTTTCTCCTTGTGTGTAAACAGCAGCGACAGAGTGGCACTACTGCACGCAAGGCTCAAAAGCGGGATTTCAGAAATGGAAAAGGCCGCGAATGCGGCCTTTGATTGTTACAGTCGTTGCGCAGTTTCTGCGAGGCTTACTGCATTTGTGCGGCAGCGCCGTACTTAATTTTGGCCTCTTTACGCAGGTTTTGCAGTAACGCTTCAAACGCCAGCTGCGCATTATTCTGCGTAACGCCTTTGACCATTTCGTCAATCTGCGCCTGCGGCATGCTGCCGGTTTTAACTTTATCAACCGCCACCAGTACCACATTGCCCTGCATATCTTCGCTGACACCCCAGGAAGGTTTATTTTCCGCAGGCTGAGGCAGGTTAAAGGCAGTCTGTGCCACCGGATCCTGCGCATTGCGATCAACGGTCTTGCTGGCGCTCAGCGTCAGACCTGCGGCAGTCAGCGCATCCTGCTTACCGGCTTTGAGATCGGCCAGCAGCTTATCGGCCTGAGCTTTCGCCTGCTGCGTCGCTTTATCATGCTTAAGCGTGTCAGTGATCTGCGCCTTAACCTGCTCAAGCGGTTTTACCGCTTCCGGTTTATGCTCACTGATACGCAGCACAAAGGCACGGTCGCCATCGACAGTGATGATATCGGAGTTGTTGCCCGGCGCGCCGTTTTGCCCGACCAGACCGCCATTAAAGATCGCCTGCTTCACCGCATCAAAGTTAAGCTCATCTGGCAGCGTATCCTGACTGAACCAGCCAGTCTCTTTCGCTTTCAGACCAGAAGCCTGCTCTGCACCCGCCAGTGACTCATTGTCATTGCTGGCCGCTTCGCTGACTTTCTGTTGCACTTTGTAGAAGGCATCAACGCCCTTCTCCTGCTTCACTTTCGCTGCAATGGCGCTGCGCACTTCATCCAGTGGCTTAACCTGCTCTGGCTGAATATCGTCAAGACGAACCACCAGGAAGCCCACTGAAGATTTGATCACGCCTGACATCTGGCCTTTCTCAGTCAGACCGGCATTTTTCAGCTCATCCGGCGTCGTAGAGGGTTCCAGCCAGCCCATATCGCCGCCCTTACGCGCCGAGATCGGGTCAATGGATTTGGCTTTTGCCACGTCAGCGAAGCTGGCACCCGCTTTCAGCTGCGCCAGGACCGCATTGGCATCGGCTTCAGTTTTGGTCTGAATGACGCTGTAGCGCGTACGCTGTGGCTGCGAATAGTCCGCTTTATGCTGGTCGTACCAGGCCTGAATATCGGCCTCGCTGGCATCCTGCTGCATGCTGGCCGCATCCATCAGGAGGTAGCTGACACGGAACTGCTCTGGTGCCATAAAGCTGGTTTTATGCTGCTGATAATACTGACTGATTTCGTCGTCAGTAACGGCCTGCTTCGCCGCCAGTGCATTGACGTCCAGCGTCGCCTGACGAATCTCACGCTGCTGTGAAACCAGGTCCACCAGTTTGCTGGCTTCGCCTTTCAGCGTGAAGTCGGTGTTAGCCACGGCATTGATTAGCTGTTGATTGGAGAGCTGCTTACGCAGCGCTTCGGCATACTGGTCGGCGCTGAAGCCCATATTGCTGATCAGACTCAGATATTTGGCATTGTCGAATTTACCGTTGGTCTGAAAAGCCTGCTGATTGAAGATCGCCTGCTTCACCTGATCGTCGCTGATGCTGAGGTGGAGATCTTTGATGTAGCTATCAAGCAGCGCCTGATCGATTAGCTGCGACAGCGCCTGCTGGCGAATCTGCTGCATGTAGCCATCGTTGCTGGCCAGCTGTGAGAACTGATCGCCCAGCATCTGCTGCTGACGACTGCGCTCGCTGTTGAACGCCTGCTCCAGCTGTCCCCGGCTAATCTCCTGGCCGTTAACTTTGGCCGCATAGTCGTTATTGCCGCCAATCAGATAGTTGCCAACGCCCGTCAGCACAAAGGAGAGGATAATCAGCCCCAAAATAATCTTGAGCACGACATGGTTCGACGCCGCGCGTAAATTGTCCATCATGGTATGGCAACACTCCGCTGTAGTGTGAATGTAAAGCTCGGTCGCAATTCGCCATTGGCTGGCGACTCACGCAACTGCTGGCTTAGCTGGCAGTCTCAATCCGGTCCAGGTCCATCTTACGGCCCGATTCTCACCGGTTAAAACAAAAAAGGCACATCTGATTGATGTGCCCGTATGTTACATGAGAACGGGTTAATCGTCCTCTAATCCACTGAAGAAAATGCGTCAATGAATCTATTCGTTGTTATTAATTGACAGCGTCTTTCAATGCTTTACCAGCACGGAAGCCTGGTACTTTACCGGCCGGGATGGTGATCTCTTTACCGGTTTGCGGGTTGCGGCCAGTACGTGCAGCGCGGTCACGCACAGAGAATGTGCCGAAACCTACCAGAGCCACTTCATCACCGTCTTTCAGCGCATCTGAAACTGAGCCCATAAATGCATCTAAAACACGTCCCGCTGCAGCTTTAGAAATATCAGCATCGGCAGCAATTTTGTCGATCAATTGTGACTTATTCACTCTCTTCATCCCCTCTTTTATTATTTCACATCGTACCCTGCATCCGGCAGGGTGCGAACGCGCAGCAAGTTATATCAAGCCTGTGGAGCCGAAACAACGGAATTTCTCTGAGAACGTCGCGTCGGCAGCCACCTAAATTAACGGCACAAAAAAAAGCTGGCAAGCGCCAATTGCCTTGCCAGCTCCGCTTTTTAACGGTTTTTGCCGTTAATCACTATTTTGCTGTTACGACCTGCATACCGTATGGCGCATTTTCCAGTGCCAGATTCAGCACCTCTTCAATGCGTTTCACCGGATGAATCTCCAGATCGGCAATCACGTTCTGTGGAATCTCTTCCAGGTCGCGCTTGTTGTCGTCAGGGATCAGCACGGTTTTAATGCCACCACGGTGCGCTGCCAGCAGTTTCTCTTTCAGCCCGCCAATCGGCAGCACCTGACCACGCAGGGTGATCTCACCGGTCATCGCCACATCCGCCCGCACCGGGTTACCGGTCAGACAGGAGACCAGCGCAGTACACATGGCGATACCGGCACTTGGACCATCTTTCGGCGTAGCGCCTTCAGGTACGTGAACGTGAATATCACGTTTTTCGTAGAAGTCACCATTGATGCCCAGCTTCTCGGCACGGGCACGCACCACGGTCAGCGCAGCCTGAATCGACTCCTGCATCACTTCACCCAGAGAACCGGTGTAAGTCAGCTTGCCTTTACCTGGTACGCAGGCGGTTTCGATGGTCAGCAGATCGCCACCCACTTCCGTCCATGCCAGACCCGTTACCTGACCCACACGGTTTTCGCTGTCCGCACGACCGTAGTCGAAGCGCTGAACGCCCAGGAAATCCTTGAGGTTTTCGCCATTGATGGTGATGTGCTTTTTCGTCTTGTCCATCAGCAGCGATTTAACCGCTTTACGGCACAGTTTCGACAGCTCACGCTCAAGGCTACGCACACCGGCTTCACGGGTGTAGTAACGGATAATGCCCACAATCGCGCTGTCTTCAACCGTAATTTCATTGGCTTTCAGGGCGTTGCGCTCAATCTGCTTGGTCAGCAGATGCTGCTTAGCGATGTTCAGTTTTTCATCTTCGGTGTAACCCGACAGACGAATCACTTCCATACGGTCCAGTAGCGGTGCCGGGATGTTCATTGAGTTCGATGTAGCAACGAACATCACATCAGAAAGGTCATAGTCGACTTCCAGATAGTGGTCGTTGAACGCAATGTTCTGCTCAGGATCAAGCACTTCCAGCAGCGCTGAAGCCGGATCGCCGCGCATGTCAGAGGACATTTTGTCGATTTCATCCAGCAGGAACAGTGGGTTTTTAACCCCGACTTTCGCCATTTTCTGGATTAATTTACCCGGCATAGAGCCGATGTAAGTACGACGGTGACCGCGGATTTCAGCTTCATCACGCACGCCACCCAGCGCCATACGCACATATTTGCGTCCGGTCGCTTTGGCGATCGACTGACCGAGAGAGGTTTTACCTACCCCTGGCGGTCCGACCAGGCACAAAATCGGCCCTTTGATTTTGCTGACGCGACTCTGAACCGCAAGATACTCAAGAATACGATCCTTCACGCGCTCCAGCCCGTAATGGTCGGTATCCAGCGTCTCCTGCGCTTTACGCAGATCTTTCTTCACTTTGCTGCGCGCGTTCCACGGAACCTGCACCATCCAGTCGATATAGCCGCGAACCACGGTTGCTTCAGCGGACATCGGGGACATCATCTTCAGCTTCTGCAGCTCAGCTTCCGCTTTCTCGCGCGCTTCTTCCGGCATTTTTGCCGCATCGATTTTGCGTTTTAACGCTTCGTACTCGTCGGGCGCGTCGTCCATCTCGCCCAGCTCTTTCTGAATCGCCTTCATCTGCTCATTCAGATAGTACTCGCGCTGGCTCTTCTCCATCTGCTTCTTAACACGGTTGCGAATGCGCTTCTCAACCTGCAGCAGATCGATTTCAGATTCCATCATCGCCATCAGATATTCCAGACGTTCGTTGACGTCGGACATCTCCAGCACAGACTGTTTGTCTGCCAGCTTCAGTGGCATATGTGCTGCGACGGTGTCGGCAAGGCGGGCCGCATCGTCAATGTTGTTCAGCGAGGTTAAAACCTCGGGTGGGATCTTTTTGTTGAGTTTGATGTAGCCTTCAAACTGATTGATCGCCGTGCGCACCAGCACTTCCTGCTCGCGCTCTTCGATCTCTGGCGAAACCAGATATTCAGCTTGTGCCACAAAATGGTCACCGTTATCGGCCAGCGTCGTAATGTGGGCGCGCTGTAAACCTTCGACCAGGACTTTGACGGTGCCATCCGGCAGTTTCAGCATTTGTAATACTGATGCAACGGTCCCTACTGAGAAGAGATCGTTAATGCCAGGTTCATCCGTTGAAGCCTCTTTCTGTGCGACCAGCATGATTTTTTTATCATGATCCATTGCGGCTTCAAGGCACCGAATTGATTTTTCCCGGCCAACAAACAACGGAATTACCATGTGCGGATAAACCACCACGTCGCGCAGCGGCAACACGGGGATTTCAATGCGTTCAGAACGCTCAGGATTCATAGAGCTCTCTCTTTGTTTAATGTCCGCCAGGTGATGGGAACCGCATCAGGCAGGTATGCAGTTAAACCCACAGGTATCTGAGTATATGGGGATGATTGTCCGACATTCAACGTCACAGAGGCGAGAAAAGCAAAAGGGGAAACATTTTCCCCTTTTTTATTACGACAAGATGGACGATCTGTTTAATTATTCGCCAGATGCCTGGGCTTCATGCTTACCGTAGATCAACATGGGCTCAGACTGACCTTCAATAACTGATTCATCAATCACTACTTTTTCCACGTCGTCCATGGAAGGCAGGTCATACATCGTTTCCAGTAACGCACCTTCTACAATTGAACGCAGACCACGTGCACCGGTTTTACGTGACATCGCTTTCTTAGCAATGGCGGTTAACGCCTCGTCACGGAACTCCAGCTCAACGCCTTCCAGGTTAAACAGCGCCTGGTACTGTTTGGTCAGGGCGTTCTTAGGCTCACGCAGAATCTGAATCAGCGCTTCTTCGCTCAGCTCGCTCAGGGTCGCAACAACAGGCAGACGACCGATGAACTCAGGGATCAGACCAAATTTGATCAAATCTTCTGGTTCACACTGCGCAAGCAGTTCGCCTTCGCTGGCTTTCTGCGATTTCCCTTTCACAGTCGCGCCGAAGCCGATACCGGATCCGGTTTCAACACGCTGGGCAATCACTTTGTCCAGGCCGGCAAATGCGCCGCCGCAGATAAACAGAATTTTAGAGGTATCAACCTGCAAAAATTCCTGTTGCGGATGCTTACGTCCACCCTGCGGGGGAACGGCAGCCACGGTGCCTTCAATCAGTTTAAGCAGTGCCTGCTGTACGCCTTCGCCTGACACGTCACGGGTAATCGACGGGTTATCAGACTTACGTGAGATTTTGTCGATTTCATCGATGTAAACGATGCCGCGCTGTGCTTTCTGTACGTCGTAGTCGCATTTCTGCAGCAGTTTCTGGATGATGTTTTCAACATCTTCACCCACGTAACCGGCTTCAGTCAGCGTGGTGGCATCAGCCATGGTAAACGGCACATCCAGCAGGCGTGCCAGCGTTTCTGCCAGCAGCGTTTTACCACTACCGGTCGGGCCAATCAGCAGAATGTTGCTTTTGCCCAGCTCAATACCATTGCTGGTATCGCCGTTGCGCAGACGCTTGTAGTGGTTGTAAACCGCAACCGCCAGCACTTTCTTCGCTCTTTCCTGACCGATGACATAATCATCGAGGTGATGGCGAATTTCATGTGGGGTTGGCAACGCACTACGTTCACGATGCGGGGCAACTTCTTTAATCTCTTCGCGAATGATGTCGTTGCACAGGTCAACACACTCATCGCAGATATACACTGACGGCCCGGCAATCAGCTTTCGCACTTCATGCTGGCTTTTGCCGCAAAAAGAGCAGTACAGCAACTTTCCTGAACCGTCTTTGCGCTTATCTGTCATCAGTTAACCTCTTCTTGTTCTCAGGCCATACCCGCGTACGGCTCAGGCCGTGCGGAGACGGCCGAAATTCATTCAACCCATAATAGTACCGTTGTCCTGTTAACTATAGACCAGGGACAACGGTAAGTCGGGTCTTATTGGCGATGCGTCAGAATTGAATCGACTAATCCATACTCTACCGCTTCATTTGCAGAGAGGAAACGGTCACGCTCGGTGTCACGCTCAATTTCTTCCAGCGTTTTACCGGTGTGCTCAGCCATCAGCTCATTCATACGCTGCTTAACTTTAAGGATTTCGCGCGCATGGATCTCGATGTCTGACGCCTGACCCTGATAACCGCCCAGCGGTTGGTGGATCATCACACGTGAGTTTGGCAGACAGAAACGTTTGCCTTTGGTCCCCGCCGTCAGCAGGAAAGCACCCATAGAACAGGCCTGACCCATACAGATAGTGCTGACATCCGGTTTGATAAATTTCATGGTGTCGTAGATCGACATACCGGCCGTGATGACACCGCCTGGTGAGTTAATGTAGAGATAGATATCTTTTTCCGGGTTTTCAGCTTCCAGAAACAGCATCTGCGCCACAATCAGATTAGCCATGTGGTCTTCGACCTGGCCAGTCAGAAAAATGACGCGCTCTTTAAGCAGACGGGAGTAGATGTCGTAAGAACGCTCACCACGCGAAGTTTGTTCAACCACCATTGGCACCAGCGCATTGTGCGGTGCTGTATATTCACGATCGCCACTGTATGACATTACCGTCTCCTGGATAAATTTCATTGGCAACATTCTGTACCGATTCTACGTAAGACGCGCGGGAAACTCCACGCCGCGCCTTTTTCCGACACCTTCAGGACGGTTAATCAGCCAGCCTCACTCTTATTTCTGCATACTCCCTGTATCTGGGGATGCTGCACGCATGTTTCAAGCATAACAATCTTTTCCCTGTTCGCTAACCCGGAAAAAGCGATGCGTGAATAATTCGCCTGGTTATTAAACAAATAGCGGCGAAGAGTGGCTATCCGGACGCAAAACACAAAAAAGCCCGCGACTTTTCAGTCACGGGCTTAGCACAGACGGTTAAATGCGTGATCAGGCCTGAGCGGTCTGATTCATCAGATCCTGGAAGTTGGTCTCTTTCTCGGTCACTTTAGCTTTCGCCAGGACCGCTTCAACCGCTTGCTCTTCCAGCGCAACGTTGCGCATATTGTTCATCAGCTCGTTATTCTTGCTGTAGAACTCGATCACTTCCTGCGGATCTTCATACGCAGAAGCCATCTCTTCGATCATGGTGCTTACGCGCGCTTCGTCAGCTTTCAGCTCGTGGGTACGAATCACTTCGCCCAGCAGCAGACCGACAACAACACGGCGTTTAGCCTGCTCTTCGAACAGTTCGCGTGGCAGTTCCAGCGCCTGCTGTTCGTTGCCACCGAAACGCTGTGCAGCCTGACGACGCAGAACGTCGATTTCGCTGTCAACCAGCGCAGCTGGCACGTCGATTTCGTTCGCTTCAACCAGACCGTCGATTGCCTGAGTTTTGATGCGATTACGGATAGCGCCTTTCAGCTCGCGATCCATGTTCTTACGCACTTCAGTACGCAGACCGGCAACTGAACCATCTTCAACGCCGAAACGTTTGATGAACTCTTCAGTCAGCTCTGGCAGTTCGCGCGTTTCAACTTTCTTCAGCACGATCTCGAACTTCGCATCTTTCCCTTTCAGGTTTTCTGCGTGGTAGTCGTCCGGGAATTTCACGTCGATAGTGAAAGTTTCGCCCGCTTTGTGACCCACAACGCCTTCTTCAAAGCCTGGGATCATGCGGCCCTGGCCCATGGCCAGAACGAAATCAGAGGCTTTGCCGCCTTCGAACTCTTCACCGTCCACAGAACCGTTGAAATCGATAGTGGCACGATCTTCCGGACCTGCTGCAGCGTCGCTTTCGATCCAGTTGGCCTGCTGCTTGCGCAGAGTGTCCAGCATGGTATCAACGTCAGCATCAGTTACTTCAACGACAGGTTTTTCGACTTCGATGTTTTCCAGGCCTTTCAGCTCAACTTCCGGATAGACTTCGAATTCAACCGCGTAGGTGAAATCCTGACCTTCTTTGTATTCGCCTGGCACGTAGTTCGGTGCGCCAGCCGGATTAATTTTTTCTTTGATGATGGCGTCAACAAAGTTGCGCGTCATCAGCTCGCCCAGCACGTCCTGACGGACAGAAGCGCCGTAACGCTGTGCCACGATGTTCATCGGCACTTTGCCTTTACGGAAACCATCGATGCGAACTTTCCTGGCAACGTCAACCAGTTCTTTTTTTACAGCGCTTTCGATGCTGTCAGCAGCGACAGTAATCGTAATGCGACGGCCCAGGCCCTGAGTGGTTTCTACAGAAACTTGCATCTTGTTACCTCAAAAAATCACGTGCTCGGTCAACTTCAGACACCACACATAGTGAAATGCGCCGTATCCAACAACCGGGACGGCTTCCGTGAAGAGAACCTGATCCCTGTTACCAGAAGCGTCCCGAAGACATTCCGGAAAAATAGACGCAGCATTATAGCGGCATCGCTGGAATGAGTCGAGGATGCTAACTCACCACTTTTCAGCAGGTTTGCTGCTTTTTTGAGCCAGGGATCGCGTTTTTCGCTAAATAACAGAAAAAACGGCCCGCAGGCCGTTTCAGAGAAGGGAGATCAGGCGAGTGTTCCGGCACCACGACAGTTAGGCGAAGCCAGTACGGTATCCTGCAACCCTTCCCACTCTTTCAGGGTGTAAGTATGCAGGGCTAAGGCGTGTACGCTGCCCGCTAACTCAGCGGCCAGTTCGCCATAAATCAGGCGATGACGCGCCAGAAAACGCTGGCCTGCAAAGCAGTCGCTCACGATGACCACTTTGAAGTGACTTTCCGATCCGGCAGGAACATTGTGCCGGTAACTTTCGTCGTGCACTTCCAGATGAGCTGGCTGAAACGCCACACGCAGCTTTTCTTCTATTTGTTCGCGGATCATGGCTATTACTCCTCAATGGCGAGCGCAGTGCCCCATCTCATTCAATCTTAGTCGCTTTTAGTGCGCTTACCCGCAAGCGCACGCTAAATATTGCATTTTATGTCAGGCCGCTTCCGGCACGCATAATAACGCAGCTGAAACGAACAGCAAACCGACCTGTCAGAGAAGAGGCTTAAAACGGTTTCAGACACAATTTCCCCGGCAACAGGGCTTTTTTCACTGCCGGGCAATGCTATGATGACCGCAGTTTTTGCAAACCAACCCCCTGACACCAACGAGAAAAAGTATGTTGAAAAAACTGTTATTCCCACTGTTGGCTGCGTTCATTTTAGCCGGCTGTGCAACCAGCAATAATACCCTGACTATCCAGCCTAAAATTCAGTTACCGCAGCAGGACCCAGGCCTGATGGGCGTGACTGTCAGCATCAACGGTGCCGACCAGCGTAAAGATCAGGCGCTGGCTAAAGTAAACCGTGATGGTCAGTTAGTGACCTTAACGTCATCGCGTGACCTGCGCTTCCTGCTGCAGGAAGTGCTGGAGAAGCAGATGACAGCACGCGGCTATATGATTGGTCCTAATGGCGCGGTCGATCTGCAGATTGTGGTGAACAACCTCTATGCCGACGTCACTCAGGGCAATGTGCGCTACAGCATCACCACCAAAGCGGACATCTCTATTATCGCAACAGCGAAAAACGGCAACAAACAGGTTAAAAACTACCGCCAGACTTACAGCGTAGAAGGCGCGTTCAACGCCAATAACCAGAAGATTACCAACGCGGTGAACGCCACTATGAGCGATGTGATCGCGGATATGGCTCAGGACACCAGCGTCAACGACTTCATCAAGCAGAACGCCCGTTAATTCAGTCTCTCCTCTGCCCTGCCTTGCGCAGGGCTTTTTGTTATCTGCAGGATCCGCATGAACCACTATCTTCGCCTCTTCAGCCAGAAAAACGCCGCCGTATTGCTGCTTCTTGGTTTTGCTTCCGGACTGCCGCTGGCCCTGACATCGGGCACGTTGCAGGCGTGGATGACGGTGGAAAATGTCGACCTGAAAACCATCGGCTTCTTTTCGCTGGTCGGCCAGGCCTATGTCTTTAAGTTTCTCTGGTCACCGATGATGGACCGCTATACGCCGCCGTTTCTGGGCCGGCGTCGCGGCTGGTTACTGGTCAGTCAGCTGGCGCTGGTTGGCGGGATAATCGCGATGGGATTTCTGCAACCGGGACGCGATCTTACCCTGATGGCCGCGCTGGCCGTGCTGATTGCCTTCTGCTCCGCCTCACAGGACATCGTTTTTGACGCATGGAAAACGGACATCCTGCCGCCTGAAGAGCGTGGCAGCGGCGCGGCGATTACCGTGCTGGGGTATCGACTGGCAATGCTGATTTCCGGCGGGCTGGCGTTGTGGCTGGCTGACCGCTATCTCGGCTGGCAGGCAACCTACTGGCTGATGGCGCTGATGATGGTGCCGGGCATTATCGCCACGCTGGTGGCGAGCGAGCCAGATACCCGTATCTCCACACCCCATTCACTGCGTCAGGCGGTGGTCAATCCGCTAAAAGATTTCTTTCAGCGCAACAACGCCTGGCTGCTGATTACCCTGATTATTCTTTACAAGCTGGGCGATGCGTTTGCCGCCTCGCTGACCACCACTTTTTTGATTCGCGGCGTGGGCTTCAACGCCGGTGACGTCGGTCTGGTCAACAAGACGCTGGGTCTGCTGGCGACCATTATCGGCGCGCTCTATGGCGGCGTACTGATGCAGCGTCTGAGCCTGTTCCGGGCGCTAATGATTTTCGGTCTGCTGCAGGCTGTCTCGAACTTTGGTTACTGGCTGCTGGCGGTGACCGACAAACAGTTGTGGAGCATGGCCAGCGCGGTCTTTGTTGAAAATCTCTGTGGCGGCATGGGCACCGCGGCCTTTGTGGCGCTGTTAATGACGCTGTGCAATAAGTCGTTCTCCGCTACCCAGTTCGCCCTGTTGTCGGCGCTCTCAGCGGTGGGTCGGGTCTATGTCGGCCCGGCGGCGGGCTGGCTGGTGGAACTCTGGGGCTGGCCGACCTTTTATGCATTCACGGTGATGGCGGGTCTGCCGGGCCTGGTGCTGCTGGCTTTCTGCCGACAAACATTGAATCAGGTCGAGCAAAGTGGCAATTTTCTGACACGTAGCTACTATCCTCATGGCTATCGCTGGACTAATCGTCTGTTTGCAGCCGGATGCGGCGTACTGGCGCTCTGGCTGGTGGCTCTGGCACTGAATGCGTTGGGCGTGACGGCGCTGACACCGCTGCTTACCCGCCTGTTTGAGCTGGGTATGACACTCTCCCTGCTGGCGGTGCTTTCGGGGGTGTGGCTGGACTATCGGGCGCTGAAGAGAACCCCTGCGTTGCCTGCATCAGATGCTTAAGTGAAATCGATAGGTTTACAGGCTGCGGCTTATTTTATGACACCCCGATAAGTCGCCGCCATTTATCATCGCGTGTTATTTTTTAAAAATAACAATATGACCTGAGGAGGCGTAGCGGAAATACTAAAAACCGGTGAGCAATTACTTTAGTTAAATTTCATCGCGCAAATGATGCAGACTTGTTAAATATTTGGGAGTTAAAAGTAAGGGTTATTCCTTTCCCTGATTTTTTTACGGTTACTTCCATTGGTTTTTGTTATATTGATGCCAACTGCTTGTCTGCGTTAATTATTTGTCACCTGGCGCAACATCTGTGACACCCTTAGCAAAAGGTGTCAACACGTATCTGACACATCCTTAAGCTGGTTTACACTGCATAAACCTTCCCGTAAAATGCGCGCACACTTAAACGACAATAGAGCCCTTTGTCATTGAGGTCGTTAAATGAGACTCAGTAAATACAATAAAAGTTTGGGGATTTTGTCATTAATTGCAGGCACTTTATTAATGAGTGGCTGCGATAGTGCATTGTTAAATCCCAAAGGACAGATTGCACTGGAGCAACGTTCGCTGATACTGACTGCCTTTGGCCTGATGTTGATCGTCGTCATCCCCGCAGTCCTGATGGCCGTGGTGTTTGCCTGGAAATATCGGGCGTCCAACACGAATGCGAAGTACAGCCCTAACTGGTCACACTCTAACAAAGTGGAAGCCGTGGTCTGGACCATTCCGATCCTGATCATTCTCTTCCTCAGCGTGCTGACCTGGAAATCAACCCACGCACTGGAGCCCAGCAAACCGCTGCAATCTGATGTGAAACCGGTTGAGATCGATGTGGTTGCACTGGACTGGAAATGGTTGTTCATTTACCCGGAACAGGGTATTGCGACCGTGAACCAGATTGCCTTCCCGGCAAATACTCCGGTGAACTTCAAAATCACGTCTAACTCCGTCATGAACTCTTTCTTCATCCCAACGCTCGGCAGCCAGATTTATGCGATGGCTGGTATGCAGACCAAGCTGCATCTGATTGCAAATGAGCCGGGAATTTTCGACGGTATCTCTGCGAACTTCAGTGGTCGTGGTTTCTCTGGCATGAAGTTTAAAGCCATTGCAACCAAAGACGATGCGGAATTCCAGCAGTGGGTGGCTAAAGTTAAAGCAGCCCCTAACACGCTGAACACTATGGATGATTTCGAGAAAGTGGCTGTGCCAAGCGAAAATCACCCGGTGGAATATTTCTCTTCAGCTGATCCGAAACTGTTCATGCAAGTCATCGACAAGTTCAAGATGAGCCACGGGAAAATGGACATGCCAAAACATGAAGGTATGGACATGAGTCACGCCGCTTCCGCGGGAGCCGAGGAATAATACGATGTTCGGAAAATTAACACTTGATGCAGTGCCGTACCATGAGCCGATTATCATGGTTACGGTTGCCGCTATCCTGATAGGTGGTGCAGCGCTGGTTGCTGCGCTCACCTATTTTGGTAAGTGGAAATATCTGTGGTCTGAATGGCTGACGTCAGTCGACCACAAACGCCTGGGTATCATGTACATCATCATGGCGTTCGTCATGCTGATTCGTGGTTTCGCTGATGCCATTATGATGCGTACCCAGCAGGTTATGGCTTCGGCCGGTGAAGCGGGCATTCTGCCACCGCACCACTACGACCAGATCTTTACCGCGCATGGCGTGATTATGATCTTCTTCGTGGCGATGCCGTTCGTGGTTGGCCTGATGAACATCGCGGTTCCGTTGCAGATTGGTGCACGTGACGTTGCGTTCCCGTTCCTGAACAACCTGAGCTTCTGGTTTACTGCGGTCGGTGTGATCCTGGTTAACCTGTCTCTGGGTGTGGGCGAGTTCGCACAGACCGGCTGGCTGGCTTATCCGCCGCTCTCCGGCGCGGAGTACAGTCCCGGGGTCGGGGTCGATTACTGGATCTGGAGCCTTCAGCTTTCAGGTATTGGTACGACCTTAACCGGTATTAACTTCTTCGTGACCATCCTGAAGATGCGTGCACCGGGCATGAGCCTGTTCAAAATGCCGGTATTTACCTGGACCGCGCTGTGCACCAACGTCCTGATCATCGCTGCGTTCCCGGTTCTGACCGTGACCCTGGCGCTGTTGACCCTTGATCGTTATCTCGGCTTCCATTTCTTCACCAATGAAATGGGCGGGAACATGATGATGTACGTCAACCTGATCTGGGTCTGGGGCCATCCGGAAGTGTATATCCTGGTACTGCCGGTGTTTGGTGTGTTCGCAGAAATTACCGCGACCTTCTCCAAAAAACGTCTGTTTGGTTATACCTCACTGGTGTGGGCGACCATCGCCATTACCGTGCTGTCGTTTATCGTCTGGTTGCACCACTTCTTCACCATGGGTGCGGGTGCCAACGTTAACGCCTTCTTCGGTATCATGACGATGATCATCGCGATTCCGACCGGGGTTAAAATCTTTAACTGGCTGTTCACCATGTATCAGGGCCGCATTCAGATGCACTCTGCCATGCTGTGGACCGTTGGCTTCCTGGTAACCTTCTCTGTAGGGGGTATGACCGGCGTACTGCTGGCCGTTCCGGGTGCTGACTTTATTCTGCACAACAGCCTGTTCCTGATTGCACACTTCCATAACGTTATCATCGGTGGTGTGGTGTTCGGTTGTATGGCGGGCGTGACCTACTGGTTCCCGAAAGCATTTGGCTTCACCCTGAACGAAACCTGGGGTAAGCGCGCATTCTGGTTCTGGATCATTGGCTTCTTCGTTGCCTTTATGCCGCTGTACGCACTGGGCTTCATGGGTATGACACGTCGTCTGAGCCAGGATATCGATCCACAGTTCCACACCTTACTGGTGGTAGCTGCGGGCGGTGCCGGTCTGATTGCGCTGGGTATTCTGTGTCAGCTGACCATGTTCTACGTCTCGGTACGTGACCGCGATCAGAACCGTGATGTGACGGGTGACCCATGGGGCGGTCGTACGCTGGAGTGGGCAACCTCTTCACCACCACCGTTCTATAACTTTGCTGTCATCCCGCATGTGCATGAGCGTGACGCTTTCTGGGAAATGAAAGAGAAAGGCGAAGCGTACAAACAGCCGGAATCTTATGAAGAGATTCATATGCCGAAAAACAGCGGTGCCGCAATTATCATCTGCGCATTTGCAACGGTAATGGGTTTCGCGCTGATCTGGCATATCTGGTGGCTGGCGGGTGTTTCATTCCTCGGCATGATCGTTTCCTGGATCGTGAAGAGCTTCGACGAAGACGTGGATTACTACGTTCCGGTTGCCGAAGTTCAGAAGATTGAGAACCAGCACTTTGACGAAATCAGCAAAGCAGGTCTGAAATAATGTCAACTGAAACTCTGATTAAACATCACCACGACGCCCATGCGGAGCATGGGCATCACGATGCAGGAGCCAATAAAGTCTTTGGCTTCTGGATCTACCTGATGAGTGACTGCATTATCTTCGCAACCCTGTTTGCGACCTATGCTGTCATGGTCAACAACACTGCCGGTGGCCCGGCAGGTAAAGATATCTTTGAGCTGCCGTTTGTTCTGGTAGAAACCGCCCTGCTGCTGTTGAGTTCGATCACTTACGGCATGGCTGTTATCTCCATGAACAAGGAGCAAAAAGGTGCCGTTATCGGCTGGCTGGCGCTGACCTTCCTGTTCGGTCTGGGCTTCATCGGGATGGAAATCTATGAATTCCATCATCTGATTGCTGAAGGCTTTGGTCCGGATCGCAGTGGCTTCCTGTCTGGCTTCTTTACCCTGGTCGGTACCCACGGTCTGCACGTGACCTCAGGTCTGATCTGGATGCTGGTTCTGATGTTCCAGATTTCCAAACGTGGCCTGAACGCGACTAACCGCACTCGTATCATGTGTCTGAGCCTGTTCTGGCACTTCCTGGACGTGGTCTGGATTTGCGTCTTCACCGTTGTTTACCTGATGGGAGCCATGTAATGAGTCATTCTGTTAACGAACATGGCGCTTCACACGGTAGCGTGAAGTCCTACATGATCGGCTTCATCCTCTCTATCATCCTGACGGCGATCCCGTTCTGGATGGTAATGGATGGCAGTGCATCTCACGGTACTATCCTTGGTGTTGTTCTGGTATGTGCGGTGATTCAGGTGCTGGTTCACCTGGTCTACTTCCTGCACTTAGACAGCAAATCTGAGGGTGGCTGGAACATGGTAGCCATTGTCTTCTCGGCCATCATCATCCTGATTGTCGTAGTAGGCTCACTGTGGATCATGTGGAACCTCAACTACAACATGATGCCTCACTAAAGAGTCACGCGTAATGTTTAAGCAATACCTGCAAGTTACAAAACCAGGAATTATTTTCGGGAATTTAATTTCTGTGATCGGCGGATTTCTGTTGGCTTCCAAAGGCAACACGGATTACGCCCTGTTTCTCATCACCCTGGTGGGCGTGTCACTGGTGGTTGCATCGGGTTGTGTGTTTAACAACGTGATCGACCGCGACATTGACATCAAGATGGAGAGAACCAGGAATCGGGTGCTGGTAAAAGGCCTCATCTCCGCGAAAGTAAGCCTGGTTTATGCCACTGTGCTGGGTATTGCTGGCTTTGCGTTGCTCTACTTCGGTGCTAATCCGCTGGCCATGTGGCTGGCGGTGATGGGCTTCGTGGTGTACGTGGGCATCTACAGTCTCTACATGAAGCGTAATTCCGTTTACGGTACGCTGATTGGCAGTCTGTCGGGTGCTGCGCCGCCGGTTATCGGCTACTGCGCGGTCTCTAACCAGTTTGATGCTGGCGCATTAATCCTGCTGGCGATCTTTAGCCTGTGGCAGATGCCGCATTCGTACGCGATTGCCATCTTCCGCTTTAAAGATTACCAGGCAGCGAACATCCCGGTTCTGCCGGTGGTGAAAGGCATTTCCGTGGCTAAAAATCATATTACGCTCTATATTCTGGCGTTTATGATTGCCACGCTGATGCTGACGCTGGGAGGCTACGCGGGCTACAAATATCTGGTGGTGGCTGCTGCGGTCAGCGTCTGGTGGCTGGGCATGGCGTTATCAGGTTATAAAACCGCTGATGACCGTGTCTGGGCGCGTAAACTGTTTGTCTTCTCTATCGTGACCATCACCGCACTGAGCGTGATGATGTCGGTGGATTCGATGGCTCCGGCCTCGAAGGACCTGCTGACTTACGTCTGGTAACCGGCACCGATACAGCATGAAAAGGGCGCGATTTTCGCGCCCTTTCTTTTTGTTACCACTGCTTAAAAACTATTGTTTTACCCGCCCTGCCCCGCCCCCTAGAATAAATGCAGCACATTAACAGAGGTTGGAATGAACGATAATAAAATGACTCCGGTGGAGCTGCGCGCCACATGGGGCCTCGGTACGGTCTTTTCCCTGCGCATGCTGGGAATGTTTATGGTCCTGCCGGTACTGACCACTTATGGCATGGCATTACAGGGCGCGAGTGAAACCTTAATTGGCCTGGCAATCGGCATTTATGGCCTTGCCCAGGCGATATTTCAGATTCCTTTTGGTCTGCTCTCCGATCGCATCGGGCGTAAGCCGCTGATCGTTGGCGGACTGTTGCTGTTTGTCCTGGGCAGTATTATTGCTGCCTGCACTGACTCCATCTGGGGCATTATTCTGGGCCGTGCACTTCAGGGCTCAGGCGCGATTGCCGCTGCCGTGATGGCGCTGTTATCCGATTTAACCCGTGAGCAGAACCGCACCAAAGCGATGGCGTTTATCGGCATCAGTTTTGGCGTTACCTTCGCGATCGCCATGGTGGTCGGCCCGATTGTTACTCACGCACTGGGCCTGCATGCGCTGTTCTGGATGATTGCGATTCTCGCGTCGCTGGGTATCGTGATCACTCTGCTGGTGGTGCCATCGGCCTCCCATCATGTTCTGAACCGTGAATCAGGCATGGTTAAAGGCAGCTTCCGCAAAGTGCTGGCTAACCCACGTCTGGTGAAGCTCAATATCGGTATTTTCTGCCTGCACGTCCTGCTGATGTCGAGCTTTGTCGCGTTGCCGGGGCAGTTTGAGCAGGCAGGCTTCCCGGCTCCCGAACACTGGAAAGTCTATCTCTCCACCATGCTGATCGCTTTTGCCGGCGTAGTACCTTTCATTATTTATGCCGAAGTGAAGCGCCGCATGAAGCGTGTCTTTGTCGGCTGCGTCGGGATGATTGTCATTGCCGAGATCGTATTGTGGGGCGCGGAAGGACATTTCTGGACGCTGGTGGTGGGTGTTCAGCTCTTCTTCTTCGCCTTCAACCTGATGGAAGCGATTCTGCCTTCGCTGATCAGTAAAGAGTCGCCTGCAGGCTACAAAGGCACGGCGATGGGAATCTACTCCACCAGCCAGTTCCTGGGCGTGGCCGTTGGCGGCAGCATGGGTGGCTGGGTATTTGGTCATTTCGATGCGCAGACCGTATTCCTGGTTGGCGCGATGGTGGCCGCAGCCTGGCTGTTTGTCAGCATGACAATGCAGGAGCCGCCTTATGTCAGCAGCCTGCGCATCGTGCTGAGTGATGCCGCACTGGCCGTGCCGAATCTGGAGCAGCGCCTGAAAGCGCAGCCGGGCGTTAACTCTGTGTTTATCGTGCCCGAAGAGAAAAGCGCCTACATCAAAATTGATAGCAAGGTTACCAGCCGCCCTGAGCTGGAAGCTCTGCTGGGTAGTTGTTAGCTTAAAAAGTTTAGTGATAACGTCAGCTCGTTTCGCTTCAGGATCGAGCTGGCTCAGAGAACACGGTCAGATCGGAAAGTCGCAAAAGCCGCCATCCATGGCACGCTCGGCCCGCGCCGTCCCTGGCGCGGGACGCTTTCCTCCTCTGACCGTGTTCCCTGCGCCCCTGAGCTTTTGAGTTGCTGCTAAGTTCCCCCAGGATTTGAATCTGTTAATAGACTCAAATCCAACTCAATCCTGGTTTCAGACAGCTTATAAACTCAAAGCAAGGGGGCCAGCATAGGCTCAACCGCGCCAAACCCGGCACAAGCCTTCTTACAGACGACTCATAAATCCAAAGCGATGGGAGCCTGTGCCTGTAGCAAAGCATCGCGGGCCAGGGACAAAAATGCCGGGAGCGTTTTTGAACAACGCAACGCGTTTGCCCGGCTACGGGCGCACCTCAGGGATGAGGTGCGTAATCGCCCGCGCTGAGCCGCCATGGATGGCGCTTTTGCGTCTTTGCGAAAGGCACAGGCTCCCTGAGCAAGCGCGCGATCGCACAGACGCCCTACAGCTCCCAACTCTCTCCAGAATTTCGACTTGTTTAAAGCGACAGAAGCCCACCCAAACTCAACAACAAAAAACCCGGCTTTAGCCGGGTTTTTATCACTGCATTCATGCTGAAATTCAGCTGGCCCCCGCTTAATCGCGGAAGTTTTTAAACTGGAAGGGCTGCCCCAGATTGCTGCCGCGCACGATTGCCATCGCACCCTGCAAATCATCACGCGCTTTGCCGGTTACACGCAATGCTTCACCCTGAATCTGGGTCTGCACTTTCAGCTTGCTGTCTTTGATCAGCTTCACCAGCTTCTTCGCCACGTCGCTTTCAATGCCTTTTTTCAGTTTGGCATCGACCGCCCAGCTTTTGCCGCTGTGCTCAATCTCTTCCGGCACCTCTAAAGCACCGCCTTCAATCCCGCGCTTCAGTAACTTCTCACGCAAAATATCCACCAGCTGCTTAACCTGAAAATCGGACTCGCTGGTGATTTTGATGGTTTCATTCTTTTCGTTGAGCTCAAACTCGGCGCTCACGTTGCGGAAATCGAAGCGGGTAGACACTTCACGGTTGGCATTTTCCACCGCATTGCGAATTTCCTGCAGATCGACTTCTGAAACGATATCGAAAGATGGCATCTCTTCTTCTCCTGACGCTAAAGTGACATGCATAATACGCGTCTTAAGGTGCTAAATAAAATCAGGCTGCACACAACGCTATAATGACAGTGTGACAGTAAATAATAGATGGATAGCCCGCCAGCGGGAGGCAGCATGAAAATTACCGTGTTAGGTTGCGGCGCTCTGGGTCAGATCTGGATGACAACCCTTGCCCGCCAGGGACATGAGGTGCAGGGATGGTTGCGGGTGCCGCAGCCCTACTGTTCAGCCAATGTGATTGATCCACAGGGTAACATTTCGAACCGCACGTTTATCGCCAACGATCCGCTGTTTCTGGCAGAAAGCCAGCTGCTGCTGGTTACGCTCAAAGCCCCGCAGGTCTCGCCCGCGGTGAAAAACCTGGAAAGCGTGCTGCCAGAAAACTGCCCGGTGCTCCTGCTGCACAACGGCATGGGGACGCTGGAAGAGCTGAAAGGGCTGACTCAGCCGCTGCTGCGCGGCGTCACCACCCATGCGGCGATGCGCGACGGCACCGTTATTAAACACATCGCCAGTGGCATTACCCACATCGGCCCCGGTAACCGCAAAAGCGCCGCTTACAGCGATCTCGCCGATATCCTGCATCATGCCCTGCCTGATGTCGCCTGGCATGACAACATCCGGGCGGCCTGCTGGCGCAAGCTGGCAGTGAACTGCATCATCAATCCGCTAAGCGTGGAGTATGAGTGCCAGAACGGTGCCCTGCGCGCTTATCCGGAGCAGATCGCGCAACTGTGCGAAGAGATCAGCTGGGTCATGGAGCGCGAAGGTCAGAACGTTGCCAGCGAAAGCCTGCAGGACATCATCTTCGACGTGATTGAAAGCACCGCGGCCAACACCTCTTCGATGCTGCAGGACATACGCGCCCAGCGTCTCACCGAAATCGACTATATCAGCGGTTTTCTGCTGCGCCGCGCCCGGACGCACGGCCTGGTGCTGACGGAGAATACCCGTCTGTATGACATTGTAAAACGCAAGGAGTCCCATTATGACCGCGAACGCATCAGTGCTGGTTTGCCTGGCACATGGCAGTGAAGAAACCGAAGCTGTCACCACCATCGACCTGCTGGTACGCGCCGGGCTGAACGTTGTCACCGCCAGCGTCGAAAGCGACGGCAACCGGGAGATCGTCTGCTCACGCGGTGTTCGTCTGCTGGCTGACGTGACGCTGGTTGAAGTCGCCGACAATGATTTCGCCGCCATCGTCCTGCCCGGCGGCCTGAAAGGCGCCGAAACCTTCCGTGACAGTCCGCTGTTAGTCGAAACGGTACGCCAGTTTCACCTCAATGAAAGGATCGTCGCCGCTATCTGCGCCGCGGCAGGCACGGTACTCATCCCCCACGATCTCTTTCCGGTCGGTAACATGACCGGCTTTCCCGGCTTAAAAGAGACCATTCCGTCAGACAAGTGGATGGAGCGGCGTGTGGTCTGGGATCCGCGCGTCAATCTGCTGACCAGCCAGGGGCCAGGCACGGCAATGGATTTTGCGCTAAAGCTGATCGATCTGCTGGTGGGAAAAGAGATGGCGCGCGAGGTGGCCGCACAGCTGGTGCTGGCTCCCGGCATTTATGACTATCAGGCGTAAACACGCTGAGTTAAAACGCTCTGTTTAAGGCAATGCAGCCAGTCAGACCTGAACAGGCGCTGACTGGCTCTGGGGCGTCACTACGGGCGGTAGACTTTGACGTTTTTAAAGCCCTGCTCATGCAGATAGAGTGCCTGCAGACGGCTCATCACACCACGATCGCAGTAGAGCAACCAGGTCCGGTTCTGATCGAGATCGCCAAACTGCGTACTGAGTTTGTAGAACGGCAGCGATTTCACTTCCGTGGCTTTCAGTGCCAGAGGCTTCTCTTCCTGCTCATCAATAGAGCGGATATCCAGCACCACGTCGTTCTCGCTCAGCAGGGCGACGGTCTCAACTTCAACCACCTCCTCTTCTGTCTGCTCAGCGATGGTACGGATATCGACGTTGGTCGCCTCTTCAATGACCCGATCCAGAATCGTGAAGTCGAAATTCTGCTCTTCAGCCTCGATCTTCTCTTTCACCGCTTTCACGGTCGGGCTTTTTGAGATCACACCGCAATATTCCGGCATGGTGCTGGCGAAATCTTCGGTGCCAATCTCACGGGCAATCCTGATGATGTGCTCTTTGTCATGAGAGATCAGGGGACGCAGAATCAGCGTATCAGAGGCGTTATCAATCAGGCGCAGGTTGGTCAGCGTCTGGCTCGACACCTGACCCACCGCTTCACCGGTAACCAGTGCCTGCACGCCGTAGCGCTCAGCAATCGTCGAAGCGGCACGCACCATCATGCGCTTCAGCACCACACCCATCTGACCGTCATCCACTTTTTCGAGGATCTCCCCCACTACCGGCTCAAAGTTGATCGCCACGAATCGCACGCGGTGTGAACGACCAAAACGATTCCACAGATAGTGCGCAACCTGACGGACGCCAATCTCATGGGCGGCACCGCCAAGATTAAAGAAGCAGTAATGTACGCGACTGCCGCGACGCAGCAGCATATAGCTGGATACGCCGGAGTCAAAGCCACCGGAAATCAGTGACAGCACATCTTCCTGCGTGCCGATCGGGAACCCGCCCAGACCTTCGTAGCGCGCAGTCACCAGCGTCAGACTATTCTCTTCAACTTCAAGATTCACCGTCACGTCCGGGTTTTTAAGCTGTACGCGGGCGCTTTCAATATGCTGATTCAGACCACCGCCAACATAGCGCTCCACATCCTGTGAACTGAAGCTATGCTTACCACGACGCTTAACACGCACGCAGAAGCTCTTCCCTTCAAGGCTGTCGCGATACTGCACTAAAGTCTGTTCAAAGATGTGATGAATATCGGTGTACTCACGATCTTCAACCGCTAAAACGTGATGAATCCCCGGAATGCGCGTCAGCTCATCGGGAATAATGTCCCGCAGCACCGGATTTTTCGAACGCACTTCAATGTGATCCCAGTGACGCACAACGGCGATTTCGTCGCTAACGGTTTTCAGGACGTTGCGGATATTGCTGGCAAGAATCTTGATAAAGCGCAAACGCACCGACGGACTCTTGATGGTGATTTCAGGAAATAACTTGATGATAAACTTCATGGCGGCGACACAGCTTCGTTGGGCAAATAAGTGCTAAAACAGGCAGCACTTAGCTGGTAAAATCACAAAATTGCGGGCTGCAAGGCGCAACCGCATCCGAGGCGCGGGAGTATATCACCTTTGTCAGGTGACTGCTTCTTCATCAGCCGCCGCATTGATTATTTTGCTAATCATAGGGTCTCAGCTACCATGACCGATTGCGAGATAATGTCCCAACCGTGAGTCGACACGAAATATGCCGAAAAAAGCCGAACAGCCAGCCAGCTTTGAAACGTCATTGCAGCAGCTGGAGCAGATTGTCAGCCGTCTGGAAAGTGGTGAACTGCCGCTGGAAGAAGCCCTGAACGAATTTGAGCGCGGCGTGCAGCTGGCGCGGACTGGCCAGCAGACGCTGCAGCAGGCTGAACAGCGGGTCCGTATTCTGCTGAACGATGATAAAGATGCCGACCTCACTGCTTTCACGCCGGAAAACAGCTAATGGATTTCGCCCGATTACTCGACGCGTATCAGCAGCAGGTTAATGCCGCGCTGACGCGTTTTATAGAGCCACTTCCTTTTCAGAGTTCTCCTCTGGTGAATGCCATGCATTATGGGGCATTATTAGGCGGTAAACGCCTGCGTCCTTTTCTGGTCTACGCTACCGGCGAAATGCTCCACGCCGACCCGGCGAGTCTGGATGTCCCCGCCGCCGCGGTTGAATGCATTCATGCGTACTCTCTGATTCATGACGATCTCCCCGCAATGGACGATGATGCACTGCGTCGCGGGCAGCCAACCTGTCACATTAAATATGGCGAAGATACCGCGATTCTGGCGGGCGACGCCCTGCAGACACTGGCCTTTTCAATTCTGGCCGACCAGGCGATGCCCGGTGTCAGCGCTGAATATCGTCTGATGATGCTCTCTGAACTGGCGAAAGCCAGCGGCGTGGCCGGCATGTGTGGCGGACAGGCGCTTGATTTAGCGGCGGAAGGTAAATCTGTGGATCTGGACCAGCTGGAGCAGATCCATCGTCATAAAACCGGCGCGCTGATCCGTTCAGCGGTACGGTTAGGCGCCTTAACGGCGGGCGATGCTGGCCGGGAAGCCCTGCCGCTGCTCGACCGCTATGCAGAGGCCATTGGTCTCGCGTTTCAGGTGCAGGACGACATTCTGGATGTGATCGGTGACACAGCGGTGATCGGAAAACGCCAGGGTGCCGATCAGCATCTGGGAAAAAGCACCTATCCTTCACTGTTAGGCCTTGAAAATGCCCAAGCTAAAGCGCGGGATTTGTATCAGGAAGCACTTGATACGTTAGAAATGCTCGCTGCGCACTCTTATAACACTACAGCACTGCAGGCGCTGGCGAGCTTCATAATTGAACGCGACAAATAACTTCCATAATGAGTCTCTGATGAGTTTTGATATTGCTAAATACCCGACACTGGCGCTGGCAAACACGGTTCAGGAGCTGCGCGCCCTGCCGAAAGAGAAGTTGCCTGCGCTCTGTGATGAACTGCGTCAGTATCTGTTAGACAGTGTAAGCCGCTCCAGCGGCCATTTTGCGTCGGGTCTGGGCGTGGTCGAACTGACGGTTGCGCTGCATTATGTCTATAACACCCCCTTCGACCATCTGGTATGGGATGTGGGTCATCAGGCTTATCCCCATAAAATTCTGACCGGTCGCCGCGATCGCATCGGTACGATTCGTCAGAAAAATGGCGTACACCCGTTTCCATGGCGCGGCGAAAGTGAATATGACGTATTGAGCGTCGGACACTCGTCAACCTCCATCAGTGCCGGTCTCGGCATGGCCGCGGCGGCAGAACGTGAAGGTCAGGGTCGTCGCACCGCCTGTATTATTGGCGATGGCGCCATCACCGCTGGCATGGCGTTTGAAGCGATGAACCATGCCGGTGATATCAAGCCGGACATGCTGGTGATCCTCAACGACAACGAGATGTCGATCTCCGAAAACGTCGGCGCGCTGAATAACCGTCTGGCGCAGATCCTGTCAGGTAAAACCTATGCGCGACTGCGCGAAGGCAGCAAGCGTGTGCTGACCAGCCTGCCACCGATCAAAGAGCTGGTAAGACGCACCGAAGAGCATCTCAAAGGCATGGTCGTGCCAGGTACGCTTTTTGAAGAGCTGGGCTTTAATTATATCGGCCCGGTAGATGGTCACGATGTGCTGACGCTGGTCAATACGCTGAGCAACATGCGCAGCCTGAAAGGGCCGCAGTTCCTGCATATCATGACGAAGAAAGGTAAAGGCTACGCCCCGGCAGAGGAAGATCCGATTGCCTGGCACGCCGTGCCTAAATTTGATCCTGCGATTGGCGAACTGCCAAAAAGTGCGGAAGGTCTGCCAAGCTACTCTAAAATCTTCGGCAACTGGCTGTGCGAAATGGCCGCCGACGATCCGAAACTGATGGCGATTACGCCAGCAATGCGCGAAGGCTCTGGCATGGTGGCCTTCTCACGCGAATTCCCGAAACAATATTTCGATGTGGCGATTGCCGAGCAGCACGCCGTGACCTTCGCTGCCGGTATGGCGATTGGCGGCTATAAACCGATTGTTGCTATCTACTCCACCTTCCTGCAGCGCGCCTACGATCAGCTGATCCATGACGTCGCCATCCAGAAACTGCCGGTCCTGTTTGCTATCGATCGCGGTGGTATTGTTGGCGCGGATGGTCAGACTCACCAGGGCGCGTTTGATCTCGCCTATCTGCGCTGCGTGCCGGATATGGTGATCATGACCCCCAGCGATGAAAATGAGTGTCGGCAGATGCTCTACACCGGCTATCACTATCAGGATGGTCCAAGTGCAGTGCGCTATCCGCGCGGCACCGGTGTCGGTACGCCACTGGCTCCGCTGCAGAGCCTGCCGCTGGGTAAAGCCGTGGTGAAACGTCAGGGTGAAAAGCTGGCGATTCTGAATTTCGGCACCCTGTTGCCGGAAGCAGCCGCCACGGCGGAAGCGCTGAATGCGACTCTGGTCGATATGCGCTTTGTGAAGCCGCTGGATGAGGCGCTGATCGCCGAGCTCGCCGCCACGCACGACTCGCTGATTACGCTGGAAGAAGGCGCCATCAAAGGCGGTGCTGGCAGTGGCGTCAATGAATTTGTCATGGCGAAACGTCTGGCTGTTCCGGTGCTGAACATCGGTCTGCCTGATGAGTTCATCCCGCAGGGGACGCAGGACGAAGTGCGTCATGACTATCTGCTGGACGCGGAGGGCATTCAGCAGCAGATCGCCCGCTGGCTGGCGCAGTAACCTCCCCTCGCTGCGCTCCCCCCTCGGGGAGCGCAACATCCTGCTATGCTAAGACCTTTGCACTTTCGCAGGAGCCTCCACCATGAAAACGATTCAACTGGGTACCACCGATCTGCAGGTGTCGCGTCTCTGTCTTGGCTGCATGACTTATGGCGAACCCACGCGCGGCAACCATGCCTGGACGCTGCCGGAAGCGAGCAGCCGTCCGCTGATCCAGCAGGCGCTGAACGCGGGGATCAACTTTTTCGATACCGCCAACAGCTATTCAGATGGCAGCAGCGAAGAGATCCTGGGCCGGGCGCTGAAAGACTTTGCCCGCCGTGAAGAGATCGTGGTCGCCACCAAAGTCTATTTCCCGCTGACCAATCTGTCACAGGGATTGTCGCGCAAGAATATTCTGCAATCCATTGATGACAGCCTGCAGCGCCTCGGCATGGAGTATGTCGACCTGCTGCAGATTCACCGCTGGGATTATGAGACGCCGCTGGAAGAGACGCTGGAAGCGCTGCATGAAGTCGTGCAGTCTGGCAAAGCACGTTATATCGGTGCCTCCTCGATGCACGCCAGTCAGTTTGCCCAGGCGTTGCAGATGCAGTCGGAACAGGGCTGGCATCGCTTTGTCAGCATGCAGGATCAGTACAACCTGATTCAGCGCGAAGAGGAGCGTGAAATGCATCCTCTCTGCCTGCAAGAGCAGATTGCCGTGCTGCCATGGAGTCCGCTGGCACGCGGTAAGCTGACCCGCCCGTGGGGGCAAAATACCGCACGTTCCGCCTCTGACAAAGTGATGGCGTCGCTCTACGACAATACCGAAGAGAATGATGCTGTGATTGCAGAGCGGCTGGCGCAGGTGGCGGAAGGTAAAGGTGTAACGCGGGCGCAGGTGGCTCTGGCCTGGCTGCTGAGCAAGCCTGCCGTCACGGCACCGATTATTGGTGCGTCGCGTGCTGAGCAGTTTGAGGATCTGGTGAAGGCGGTGGATGTCACGCTGAGTGACGAGGAAGTTGCACTGCTGGAAGAGGTCTATCAGCCGCATCAGCCGGTAGGATTCGAATAAAATCAGAGAAGGAGACGCCCTGCCCGGGCGTCACCTTCTGTCGCGGTGTGATGAGCCCTGGCAGTTAACCTGCCAGCCAGACCCCAAAGCCATACAGTATGGCAGCGGAAATCACGCCAGCAATAATGTCATCCACCATAATGCCCATGCCGCCATGCACATTGCGGTCAAACCAGCGAATCGGCCACGGCTTCCACATATCAAGAATACGGAACAGCACAAAGCCACCCAGAACCCATTGCCAGCTGTTGACCGGAATCGCCATCAGCGTGATCCACATGCCGATAAACTCATCCCAGACAATACTGCCGTGATCGTGTACGCCCATATCTTTAGCGGTGCGATGGCAGAGATAGACGCCAACGCAGATACCGACCAGCACCACCAGCGAATAGAGATCCTGCGGCAGATAGGTCATCAGCCACCAGAACGGAATGGCCGCCAGCGATCCCATGGTGCCAGGCACGACCGGGCTTAATCCGCTGCCGAAACCGGTCGCCAGCAGATGCCAGGGATTGCTCATCCGCAGGCGACTCTTCGCCACGTCGTTATTTAGCATCAAAGTGATCAAACCCTTTATGACGGAATGTGGCGGGCTTGCCATTATCCAGCAGCGTTAAGCCTTCCGACTCCGGTGCCATCTGCCCGATGCAGGTATAGGGCACGCCCAGATGACCCAGCGCCACATCGAGCGCGCCGCGATTGACCTCGGGCACCGTAAAGCAGAGTTCGTAATCTTCTCCGCCACTCAGCGCCCAGCGCAGGACCTGCTCAGGGTCGAAATGGTCGCGCAGCGCAGCCGAAAGGGGCAACGCATCCAGATTAAGCCGTGCGCCACAGCCGCTGGCTTTCAGCACATGGCCGAGATCGGAAATCAGGCCGTCGGAAAGATCTACCGCTGAGGAGGCCAGCGAACGCAGCGCCTGGCCCTGCAGAATGCGCGGCATAGGACGCAGATGACGTTTAATCAGCGCTTCATGCACCGCCGGATCGCTGATGCGGCAGTGATGCTGCAGCAACGCCAGGCCCGCCGCGCTGTCACCCAGCGTACCGGTCACGTAAATCCAGTCACCCGGCTTCGCGCCTGAACGTTTCAGGGCGCGGCCCTGCGGCACCAGACCGTGAATCGCCAGCGTCAGGCTCAGCGGGCCACGGGTGGTGTCGCCACCGACCAGCTGCATGTCGTAATATTCCAGCAGTTCAAACAGGCTTTCGCTGAAGGCAGAGAGCCAGCTCTCATCGACCTGCGGCAGCGTTAAGGCCAGCGTCAGCCATGCGGGATCGGCGCCCATGGCAGCAAGGTCGCTGAGATTCACAGCCAGGGCTTTGTAACCCAGATCGGCAGGATGGATATCCCGTAAGAAGTGCACACCCGCGACCAGGGTATCGGTGCTGATCGCCAGCGTCTGTTTTTCCGGCACGCTAAGTAACGCACAATCGTCACCGATGCCGAGTTCGACATCACGGCGGCTGCGTGTTCTGCGGTTGAAGTAGCGTGCGATGAGTTCAAATTCACCACAAGACATAATTGCGTTCCGCTTAACCCTTCATGAAAAAAGGCCGGCAAGCCGGCCTTTTTGTTTATTTGCGATTGGGTCGAATTTGTGGACCGGCTTTATCAAGCACGCCGTTAACAAATTTATGACTGTCTTCGGCACCGAAGACTTTCGCCAGCTCAATCCCTTCGTTGATGGCCACTTTATAAGGCACATCATTACGTTTGCTCAGCTCATACAGCGAGATGCGCAGGATAGCTTTTTCAACCTGGCCCAGCTCTTCGAGCTGACGCGACAGATAGGGCTTCATCAGTCCATCCAGATACGCACTGTTGGTCGCCACACCGGACAGCAGTTCGCGGAAGTAGGTAATGTCGACGTCTTTGACGTCCTGTTCCGCCAGAAACTGGTATTCCACATCGGCAATGTCGTTATTCGACAACTGCCAGGAGTAAAGCGCCTGAACAGCGCACTCACGGGCGCGACGACGAGCAGCAGGTTTCACAAAATTCCCCTTACAAAAATCAGGCTTTAATGGCTTTCAATACGTTGATCATTTCGAGCGCAGTCAGAGCCGCTTCAGCACCTTTGTTACCCGCTTTGGTGCCGGCACGCTCAATGGCCTGCTCGATGCTTTCAGTGGTCAGCACGCCAAACGCGACAGGAATCTCGCTGTTCATGGCAACGCTGGCGATACCAGAGCTGGCTTCACCCGCCACATATTCGAAGTGCGCAGTGCCACCACGAATAACCGTACCGAGTGCGATAATCGCATCATATTTGCCGGTGTTGGCCAGCGCGCGTGCTGCCAGAGGCAGTTCGTATGCACCAGGCACCCAGACTACGGTGATATTGTCATCTTTGACCTGGCCGATACGTTTCAGGGCATCAACTGCGCCATCCAGCAGGCTGTCATTAATGAAGTTGTTAAAACGCGCGATAACGATGGCAACATTGGCCTCAGGCGTTGCAACAGCAGCTTCGATAACTTTCATACTTATCCTTTCAGGGGTTTGGTTGGCCC
This sequence comes from Pantoea sp. Ft-CA_14, assembly GCF_024520875.1. NCBI lineage: Bacteria > Pseudomonadati > Pseudomonadota > Gammaproteobacteria > Enterobacterales > Erwiniaceae > Pantoea > Pantoea sp. Ft-CA_14. The sequence continues at coordinate 108,827 of NZ_JALNPM010000013.1, forward strand.
CGCGCAGGGGGGCGGATTCTATCATACTCTTGGGCGGCGTGCTCTCGCTTTTCCGACCGTGTTATTGTGGTGTCAGGGTCAGGCGTAAATCGTCACCGACCTGGCGGACATCACTGAAACGGAAGGCAGGTGCGTCAGCCAGCTGGCTCAGTCCCGGCAGCTGACACAGCCCGCGTCCTTCATGACCTAACAGCTTAGGCGCCAGATAAACAATCAGTTCATCGACCAGTCCGGCCTGCAACAGGGCACCGGCCAGCGTTGCGCCCGCTTCAACCCAGACGCTGTTAATCTGTCGCTGTCCCAGCAGCATCATCATCGCCACCAGATCCAGCTGCTGTTCGCGCAGCGGAACAGCAATTTGCGTCACGTCAGCGGGCCAGTTCTGCTGATCGGGCTGATGACGCATCAGCCAGGTTTCGCCAGGCTGCGAAATGAGCCGATGCTGCGGCGTCACGCGATTCTGGCTGTCGATAACCACCCGCACCGGCTGACGCAGTTGCTGCTCATCAAGCAGTGCCTGGCTCTCTGCATTGAGTTCAGACCAGCGTACCGTCAGGGAAGGATCGTCCGCCAGCACCGTGGCGCTGCTGCTGAGAATGGCGGCGCTCTGCGCACGCAGGCGCTGCACATCACGACGGGCAGCCGGCGAGGTTATCCACTGACTTTCGCCGCTGGCCATTGCCGTTCTGCCATCCAGTGAGGCACCCAGCTTGAGCTGGATCCAGGGGAAGCCAGTGCGCATGCGTTTGAGGAAACCGCGATTCAGCGCCTCCGCTTCCGGCATCATCAGACCGTGGCTGACCTCAATGCCCGCCTGATGCAGACGGTGCAGTCCGCGCCCCGCCACCTGCGGATTCGGATCCTGCATGGCGGCCACGACACGGGTAACGCCAGCGGCGATCAGCGCATCACAGCAGGGTGGCGTACGGCCATGATGGCTGCAGGGCTCCAGCGTGACATAGGCGGTTGCGCCACGCGCTTTCTCACCCGCCATGCGCAGGGCGTGGACTTCAGCATGCGGTTCACCGGCGCGCTGATGCCAGCCCTCACCGACCACCTCGCCATCGCGCACAATCACGCAGCCCACATTGGGGTTCGGCATCGTCGTAAAGCGGCCGCGTCGCGCCAGTTCCAGCGCACGCGCCATATAAAGTTCATCCATGGTTTAATCCTGTAACCGGGCGATCTCTTCGCCAAAATCACGAATGTCTTCAAAGCTGCGGTAAACCGAGGCAAAGCGGATGTAGGCGACTTTATCGAGCTTCTTCAGCTCATCCATCACCAGATTGCCAATCAGCTTACTGGGAATCTCACGTTCACCGGTGGCACGCAGCTGGGTTTTAATATGGTTTACGGCGCTTTCAACCGCATCGGCGCTGACCGGACGCTTCTCAAGCGCTTTCATCATCCCGCTGGCCATTTTGTCTTCATTAAAGGGTTCGCGCACGTCATTGCTTTTCACCACGCGTGGCATCACCAGTTCCGCCACCTCGAAGGTGGTAAAACGCTCATGACACATCAGACACTGGCGGCGGCGGCGCACCGAAGAGCCTTCACTAACCAGACGAGAATCAATCACTTTGGTGTCCACAGCGGAGCAGAATGGGCAATGCATGACGTTTCCTGACGCGAGAGAGATGGGCCAGACAGTGTAACGCGAACTGCGAATCAACAAAATCTCTTCCGTGCCTTTCCTGTGCCACCACGCACAGCATAAATGATGTTAAATATCAGCGACGGCAAAAGGGTCTACGCTTATAGAGCCGAAAGACGGCGTATATCCACTAACACACTGGAGGTTGTATGGGTCTGTTTAATTTTGTGAAAGAAGCCGGTGAGAAATTATGGGATGCCGTGAATGGCGGCGATGACCAGAATAAAAAGCTGCAGGATCACATCAACAAGCTCGGTTTACCCGACAGCGACAAAGTGGATGTGAAGGTCAATGGCGATACCGTGACCGTGACGGGCGATGGCCTTTCCCAGGAGCTGAAAGAGAAGATTCTGATCGCAGCCGGTAACGTTGCAGGCATCACCAAAGTGGAAGATAAGGTGACCGTGACAGACAGCGCGACCGAGTCAGAACTTTACACCGTGAAAAAAGGCGACACGCTGAGCGCAATTTCCAAACAGGTTTATGGAAATGCCAACGAATACAACAAGATTTTCGAAGCGAATAAGCCAATGCTCTCTCATCCTGATAAAATCTATCCTGGCCAGGTTTTACGTATTCCAAAATAACGGACAAGGATAACTTATGAGCAGGATGGTTTGGGTTCCGGTGGCGCTCTCTCTGGTGATGCTGAGCGGTTGCAGCAGTAGCGCCAGCAACCCGCAGGTCAGAGAGCTGCATCAGGAAGTGAGTCAGCTTAATCAGCAGATGCAGCACCTGACCACGCAGGCCAGCGCGCTGGAGATTCAGGGGCAGTTAAACAGCCATTCGCAGCAAGGCGCGTGGCTGATCCCGCAGGCGAACACGCCGGTGGCACTGCAAACCCAGCTCGGCACGCTGCGACTGACGCTCTCGCCAGTCACCGCTGAAGCCAGCGGCTCGCGGGCAACCCTGACGGTACGCTCAATGGACGATCGCCCCTTGCCCGCCCTGCACGCTACGGTGAACTGGGGCGAACTTGATCCGGCAACCGGTAAGCCACTGAGTAACGGCAGTCTGAGTCAGACAATAGCGGTGCCTGCCTCGCTGCTGCCCCAGCATTCGGTGAGCATACCGCTGCGACTCAGCGGCCTCACGTCGGATCAATCAGGTTATGTCCGCGTGCATAACGTCACCGGCGACGCACCTGCCCAGACCTCCCCTGCTGCACCCTAATCTGATCACAGGTGCAAAAAAAAACGGGCAGCCACATGGCTGCCCGTTTTTATTTCTCTGCGGCGATTAAGGCAGGATAGAAGGCTGATCGGCGCCCTCTTTCTCGACTTTCTGCACCAGCATATGTTCACGCTTCATGCCCAGCTTCAGCGCCAGCGCCGAAGAGACATAAATCGATGAAATCGTACCAATCGTCACACCAATCAGCATGGTCAGTGAGAAGCCTTTCAGCAGCGCACCACCAAACACGAAGAGGATGAGGATCATCGCCAGCGTGGTCAGCGAGGTAATCAGCGTACGGCTTAACGTCTGGGTCAGTGACACGTTAGTAATATCGTAAGAGCTGCCGCGACGGATCTTGCGGAAGTTTTCACGAATACGGTCCGACACCACGATTTTATCGTTAAGCGAGTAGCCAATCACCGACATCAGTGAGGCAACAATCGTCAGGTCGATTTCAATGCGGAACAGCGCCAGCAGGCCGCAGGTGATGATCACGTCATGCGCCAGCGCCAGCACGGTACCCAGTGCCAGACGCCACTCAAAGCGAAAACCGATGTAGATCAGAATCGCAATCAGCGCGGACAACAGCGCCATCGCACCCGCCTGCGCCAGGTCGCTGCCCACACTCGGACCCACGAACTCAATGCGCTTAACGGTAGCATTCTGCTGGGTGGTCTGGTTAATCACCGACACCACTTTATTGCCTAACTCGGTGCCCGCCGGGCCGGTAACCGGTGCCATACGCACCATGACGTCACGGCTGCTGCCAAAGTTCTGCACCAGCGGCTCGTCAAAGCCCGCTTTTACCAGATCACCACGCAGGACTTCAAGATCGGCCGGTTTTTCCAGCGCGATCTCAATCACCGTACCACCGGTGAAATCGAGGCCCCAGTTAAAACCACGCACACCCACGATAGCAATCGCGGCGAGAATCAGCAGTCCCGAAATGATGAAGGCCAGCTTATCCCAGCGCATAAAGTCGACGACTTTACGCCCGTGGTTCAACTGCTCAATGTTATATTCCTGTGCCACAACGCACTCCTCAGATAGACAGCTTGTTGATGCGTTTGCCACCGTAAACCAGGTTAACAATGGCACGGGTACCGACAATCGCGGTGAACATTGAGGTTGCGATACCAATTGCGGTGGTAATAGCAAAGCCTTTGATCGAACCGGTGCCGACTGCATAAAGAATGATAACTTTGATCAGGGTGGTCACGTTTGCATCGACAATACTGGAGAAGGCGCCTTTATAGCCCTCATGAATTGCCTGCTGAACCGAGCGCCCGTTACGCAGCTCTTCTTTAATACGTTCGTTAATCAGCACGTTGGCATCAACCGCCACCGCCAGCGTTAACACGATACCGGCAATACCCGGCATGGTCAGGGTCGCACCCGGCAACAGCGACATAATGCCGACAATCAGCACCAGGTTAACCAGCAGCGCGCTGGTAGCAATCAGACCAAACTTCTTGTAGAACACCACCATAAACAGGATCGACGCAAGCAGACCCCACAGGCAGGCTTCCAGACCCTGAGTAATGTTCTGCTGACCCATGGTCGGCCCGATAGTACGCTCTTCCACAATCTGGATGGGCGCAATCAACGCACCGGCACGCAGCAGCAGCGAGAGCTGACGCGCTTCGTTCGGGTTGTTGATACCGGTGATGCGGAAGCTGTTCCCCAGACGAGACTGGATGTTGGCGACGTTAATCACCTCTTCCTGTTTCACCAGAATTGAACGGCCATTGGCATCTTTCTTACCGCTGTCTTTGTACTCCACAAACAGGGTCGCCATCGGCTTGCCGATGTTGTCCTTGGTGAAGTTCGACATGATGTTACCGCCTGCGCCATCCAGTGAAATGTTCACCTGTGGCTGGTTGTACTCATCCATGCTGGAAGTCGAGTCGGTGATATGGTCACCGGTCAGGATCACCCGCTTGTAGAGCACCACCGGCTGGCCATCACGCATGTCTTTAACTTCAGAGTCACCCGGTACACGACCACTGGCCGCTACGGTTGGATCCACGCTGGTGTTTACCAGACGGAATTCCAGCGTCGCCGTTGCACCCAGAATCTCTTTAGCGCGTGCCGTATCCTGAATACCCGGCAGCTCAACTACGATGCGATCGGAACCCTGACGCTGTACCAGCGGTTCGGCCACGCCCAGCTGGTTCACACGGTTACGCAGAATAGTAATGTTCTGCTGAACCGCATATTCACGCGCTTCGCTGAGACGAGCATCGCTCATGGTGGCACGCAGGGCATCGCTGCCGCTGCTGTTGATCACCAGATCCTGATGACGCGAGGTCAGCCAGGAGATCGCCGCATCGCGGCTGGCTGCGTCACGGAAACGAATTTCCACGCCGTAGTTCGCGATTTTGTTGACGGTGGTGTAAGGGATACTTTTGGTGCGCAGGTCGCTACGCAGCGAGTCAGCATTCTGCTCCTGCAGTTTGCCGAGCGCGGTGTCCATGTCCACTTCCATCAGGAAGTGCACACCACCACGCAGATCGAGACCGAGTTTCATCGGTTCTGCTGACAGCATCGACAGCCAGCGAGGCGTGGCTGGCGCGAGGTTCAGCGCAACAACGTAGTTTTCACCCAGCGCTTTCATGATCGCTTCACGGGCGCGTAACTGCACATCCGTATTATTGAAGCGCGCGGTAATCGCACCATTTTCCAGCGCAACAGATTTGCTCTGGATATTGTCTTGTTTTAATGCGGACTGAATTTGATCCAACGTCTGCTCACTGGCGGCGCTTCCGCGCGCACCAGTGATTTGAACGGCCGGATCCTCACCATACAGGTTGGGAAGCGCATAGAGCAGGCCGACGAGAATCACGACGACCAGCATCACGTACTTCCACAAAGGATAACGATTTAACACGGCAGTTCCCTTAGGGAAGAAAGAATTACAGCGCCTTGATAGTGCCTTTAGGCAGCACGGCGGCGACGAAATCACGTTTAATGACGACTTCATTGGTGTCATTCAGCGCGATAGCTACGTAGCCCGTGTCAGAGACTTTTGTTACGCGGCCTACAAGGCCACCGCTGGTCAGCACTTCATCACCCTTAGAGATAGAATCCATCAGCTTCTTGTGCTCTTTCGCACGTTTCTGCTGCGGACGCAGGATCATGAAATAGAAAATCAGACCAAACACCACCAGCATGATCACCAGAGAATACGGACTTCCCTGAGACGGTGCGCCTGCTGCGGCCACGGCGTCAGAAATGAAAAAGCTCATTAAATTTCCCTCATTGATGAATTATCAGACGTTAAAGGCGGAACTTCTTTGCCCGTCCGTTGGTAGAACTCGTTTACAAAGCGCTCTAATTTACCCTCTTCGATGGCCTGGCGTAAACCTGCCATCAGGCGCTGGTAATAGCGCAAATTGTGGATAGTGTTCAGACGCGCGCCCAGTATTTCGTTACAACGGTCGAGATGATACAAGTAGGCGCGGCTATAATTGCGACAGGTGTAACAATCACACTCCGCATCCAGTGGCGCAGTGTCATCTTTGTATCTGGCGTTGCGGATTTTCACCACACCCTCGGTCACAAACAGATGACCATTTCGGGCATTACGGGTCGGCATCACGCAGTCAAACATATCGACGCCGCGACGGACGCCCTCAACCAGATCTTCTGGCTTGCCGACACCCATCAGATAACGCGGTTTATCCTGCGGAAGCTGCGGACAGACGTGCTCAAGAATACGGTGCATGTCCTGCTTAGGCTCACCCACCGCCAGGCCGCCCACAGCGTACCCATCAAAGCCAATCTCTACCAGACCTTTCACCGAGACATCTCGTAAATCTTCGTAAACCGAGCCCTGAATAATGCCAAATAGCGCATTTTTATTGCCCAGGCTGTCAAAACGGTCACGACTGCGTTGCGCCCAGCGCAGCGACATCTCCATCGAGCGTTTGGCGTAGTCCCAGTCCGCCGGATAGGGCGTACATTCATCGAAAATCATCACGATGTCGGAACCGAGGTCATACTGAATCTCCATCGATTTTTCCGGATCGAGGAAGATCGGGTCGCCGTTGATCGGGTTACGGAAATGCACGCCCGCTTCGGTGATTTTACGGATGTCGCCCAGGCTGAAGACCTGGAAGCCGCCGGAGTCGGTCAGGATCGGCCCTTTCCACTGCATAAAGTCATGCAGATCGCCATGCAGTTTCATGATCTCCTGACCCGGACGCAGCCAGAGGTGGAAGGTATTGCCCAGAATGATCTGCGCGCCGGTCTCCTGCACTTCTTCCGGCGTCATGCCTTTAACGGTGCCATAGGTGCCAACAGGCATAAACGCAGGGGTTTCCACCACACCGCGATCAAAAATCAGACGGCCACGGCGTGCGCGCCCATCTGTGGTATCAAGTTCAAATTTCACAAAGCCTCCATCGGAGAAACAGTCCGATGCAGATAACCTTCAGTCGCTCTCAGTCGATTCCGGCTATCGGTTAATAAATCAGTCGCCCACTTTTTCCAGCGGCGCCTGCGGATTTTTGCTGATAAACATCGCGTCGCCATAACTGAAGAAACGATATTGCTCAGCCACGGCTGCGCGGTACGCGGCCATGGTGTGCTGATAACCGGCAAACGCCGAGACCAGCATAATCAGAGTCGATTCGGGCAGATGGAAGTTGGTGATCAGCGCATCGATCACCTGATACTCATAGCCCGGATAGATAAAAATCTGGGTATCGTCGAAGAACGGCGCAATCAGGGCATCCTGACTCGCTTTGGCGGCGCTCTCCAGCGAACGGACAGAGGTAGTGCCGACAGCGACCACCTTATTGCCGCGTGCTTTACAGGCCAGCACCGCATCAACAACCTCCTGCGGCACTTCGGCATATTCAGCATGCATGTGATGCTCTTCGATGTTGTCGACGCGCACCGGCTGGAAGGTTCCTGCACCGACATGCAGCGTCACAAACGCCATCTCAATGCCCTTCTCTTTCAGCGCCTGCAGCAGCGGTTCATCAAAATGCAGACCGGCGGTCGGTGCCGCAACGGCACCCGGACGGGCGCTGTAAACCGTCTGATAGAGCTCGCGATCCGCCTCTTCATCCGGACGGTCGATATAAGGCGGCAGAGGCATATGGCCGACGCTGTTGAGGATGTCGAGCACCGCGCGCTCATCATCAAACACAATCTCAAACAGCGCATCGTGACGCGCCACCATCGTCGCTTTCACGCTCTCGTCTTCGCCCAGCAGCAGTTCTGCTCCCGGCTTCGGCGCTTTCGAGGCGCGCACATGGGCCAGCACACGCTTGTCGTCAAGCATCCGCTCCACCAGCATCTCGATTTTGCCGCCACTGGCTTTGCGGCCAAAGACGCGCGCCGGAATCACACGGGTGTTGTTGAACACCAGCAGATCGCCCGGATTCAGCTTATCCAGCACGTCGGTGAACACACCGTGCGACAGCGTCCCGCTGGGACCCTCGAGCGACAGCAGACGACAGCCGCTGCGCTGCGCCTGGGGATAGTGAGCAATCAGGGATTCGGGCAGTTCAAAAGCAAAATCGGCGACACGCATGAAAGAGTTCTTTCTCAGGCAAAAACAGGCGGCACAGTTTAGCGGAAAATCGACCAATTCTGAACAACTGGCTGCGCAAAGGCAGTTCAGCCTATAATGCGGCATGAACTTTCTTGCTCATCTCCATCTGGCTAAGCTGGCCGACAGCTCCTTACTCGGCAATTTAATGGCCGATTTTGTGCGTGGCAACCCGCACCAGCACTGGTCTGCGCCCGTCGCGGACGGCATTCTGATGCACCGTCGTCTCGATGTGATGACCGATGCGCTGCCGGAAGTGCGCAGCGCCCGTCAGCTATTCCGTGCCGAAACCTATCGCGTGGCACCCATTACGCTGGACGTCATCTGGGACCATTTTCTGGCCCGGCACTGGCAGCACTTCACGACCGGCCAGACGCTGGTGCACTTTTCTGCCGCCGCCGAGCGCGAGATCATGCCGCAACTGGCAGACACCCCCATCGAGTTTCAGGAACTCAACGCGGTGATGTGGCGCGAGCGCTGGTTTGAGCATTATGCCCAGCCCGCGCGGCTGGAGCGGGTGCTGCACGGCATGGCCAGCCGCCGTCCACGCCTGGCGGCCCTGCGCGACTCTTACCACGATTTCACGCAACACTATGATCAGCTGGAAGCGCTGTTTTTTGTTTTTTATCCGCGTTTAATGGCGCTGGCGACCAGCAGAACCCTGTAAAACCCGATCCTCTGCTGCCGGGCTGGCGGACGCCAGCTTTCGTCCGCCGGGAAAGCGCCTCACCCGACCCCCGCATCATCTTGCCATTGCTGCCTATCTGCGGCTTAATGAAGCCTTTCTTAACAATAGTTAAGTAACTATCACAGCCAGACCGCCTGTTCAGGCGTGCCTTCCGTTCGTTTTGACCAAAAGACATAAGAGGAAAAGATGTCATCCGCTTCGCATTCTGAAATTGACGCGCGTTACCGTTACGCCTGCGACATCGCCCGTGCGGCGGCCAGCCGGGCTTATTCGTGGTATCAGCAGCGTCAGACACTGGTGGTGGAACACAAAAGGGATTTGCAGGACGTGGTCAGCGAGGCTGATCGTAACGTTGAGGCATTGATTAAGACATTAATCGCTGAGCGCTTTCCTGACGATGCTGTCTATGGCGAAGAGAGCGGCGGTGAGGTTCAGGGCGCGCCCTTTATCTGGGTGGTCGATCCCATCGACGGCACCGCCTGCTTCGTCAACGGCCTGCCTAACTGGTGCGTCTCGCTGGCGGTGGTCTGTGACGGCGAACCGGTGATCGGCGTGGTCTGCGATCCCAATCATCAGGAGCTGTTTCACGCACGAGCAGGTCAGGGTGCGTGGGTTAATGAGAGCCGTCTCCAGGTTCATGGCGCGACGCATCTCAACGAGGGTTTGCTCGGCATCAGCAACTCCAGTCGCACCCCTGCCGAAAGCGTCTCGCGCCTGATTAGCGGCTTAACTGAACAGGGTGGCATGTTTATTCGCATCGGTTCTGGCGCGCTGACCAGCGCCTGGGCGGCCGCCGGGCGACTGATTGGCTACTATGAAGCGCATATGCATCCCTGGGATAGTCTGCCGGGCATCGTCCTGATGCGCGAAGCGGGCGGCGTCACTAATGATTATCTGCGCAACGAGGGGCTAAAAAACGGCAACCCGGTGTTGCTGGCCAATGCGACTCTTTATCCAAAAATCAAAGCGCTGACCGGTAATCGCGTGCTGGAGGAGTAAATGACGCTGCCAGGCCTGTACCGCTGCGCGCTAATCCTCTGTTCTCTCTGGCTGTTAAGTCCGGTGTCACAGGCGGCGGATTACCAGCTGGAGAAGGTGGTCGAACTGAGCCGTCACGGTGTCCGTCCGCCCACCCCCGGTAATCGCAAAGAGATTGAAGCCGCCAGCCAGCAACCCTGGACGCAGTGGACCACCGCCGATGGTGAGCTGACCGGTCATGGCTACAGCGCGGTGGTCAATAAAGGACGCTGGCAAGGCGAGCACTATCGCCATCTCGGCCTGCTGGGCGCGGGCTGTCCTGATGCAGCACAGGTCTACGTGCGCGCCAGTCCGCTGCAGCGCACCCGTGCCACGGCCGCAGCGCTGACTGACGGGGCCTTTCCCGGCTGCGGCGTGCCGGTGCATCACGTCGCGGGCGATGTCGATCCGCTGTTCCAGAGTGAAAAGCTGACGGTCACCCACACCGATCCTGCTCAGGAGCTGGCAGCTAAGCAGCAGAAAGCAGGCGATCTGGCGCGGCTGCAACAGCAGTTGCAACCCGCCATTCAGCAGCTGAAAGCCGCCGTCTGCCCGCCCGCGACTGACTGCCCCCTCTTTGATGCGCCCTGGTCGTTCCGGCAAACCCGTAACGGCAACACATACGTTTACGGGCTGAGTGTGATGGCAAGCATGGTGGAGACGCTGCGACTGGGCTACAGCGAAAACCTGCCGTTGGACCAGCTCGCCTGGGGACACATCACGTCGGCCGCGCAGATCACCACGCTGTTACCGCTGCTGACCGCAAACTACGATCTCAGCAACGACGTGCTCTATCAGGCACAGCGCCGTGGCTCAATATTGCTCAACGCCCTGCTGGAGGCGATTGCTTCCGATAGCGCGCCGGGCCGCTGGCTGATTCTGGTGGCACATGACACCAATATTGCGATGGTGCGCACCCTGATGGGCTTTAGCTGGCAGTTGCCAGGCTATTCACGCGGCAACATTCCACCGGGCAGTAGTCTGGTGCTGGAGCGCTGGCGCGACACCCACAGCGGCGAACGTTTTTTGCGGCTCTATTTCCAGGCGCAGAGTCTGGATGGGATTCGTCAGTTACAACCGATTGATGATAAACATCCGTTATTACGTCAGGAGTGGCATCAGCCCGACTGCAGAATCACCGATGTCGGCGTGCTCTGCCCTTATCAATCCACGCTGATTCAGTTGCGGAAAAAGCTGGATGACAGCGCTGTGCTGCCGGTTTCGGTTATATTGCCCTGAGTCTGTGGCTAATCAAATTCAGGCCGCAGCATCAACGCGGCCTGAATAATGTTAACCGCTGTTAATTAACGCCATTCCGACCTTTTCTTATTTAAATCGCCTGACTATCAGCGCCACTCGTTTTGTTTTACGATAGACCCGTCAATCATCCCTTTATTAACTATTTTCCTGTAATTCTTGAATATTTCGGCGACTGGTTTCGCCGTTTTTTATTTCTTACACGCCCCGCTACTGCTGCCCGCCAGCGCCTGTGTGACTGCACGCTCACTCCTCTGAATCTCCCTTATCGCCCCTGCCCGGTTATCACTATCGGCCACATTCACTGCCAATTAAAATACGCATTCATGGATATAAACCGGGACATAAACTTATTTCGCAGGCAGGCGTTTTGCTCCTGATAACAGGATTCCATATTGTGGATTGGGTCACATAAATAATCAGATGAGCAGGAATATAAAAGCGCGGGAAATAGCGTGTTCTGCTCCCCCACGAATGAGAGAGCAGAACAGGAGATTAGCGGGGTTTACGAACCAGCTTATAGCCCAGCAGCAGCACCACTATCCACACCATACCGACATAGAGGGAAATGCGGGTATCGGGGAAATAACCAATCAGACCGATAATAAAGCAGAGGAAGGCTACGCCGACGCCAGCAGTCCAGCTGCCGCCTGGCAGCGCAAACTGCAGCTTACTGGCGGCCTCTTTACCAATTTTGCGACGGAACGCGATCTGCGACAGCAGAATCATGATCCAGACCCACACCGTTGCAAAGGTCGCCAGCGAGGCGATCACCAGGAAGACTTTTTCCGGCATCAGGTAGTTGAGATAAACCGCAATCAGCATGGCGAACATCATCACCACCACCGTCACCCACGGGATCCCGCGCGAAGAGACCTTCATAAAGACCTTCGGGGCATGTCCCTGCTGCGCCATCCCGTGCAGCATGCGGCCCACGCCAAACACATCGCTGTTAATCGCCGAGAGTGACGCGGTCAGCACCACAAAATTGAGGATAGAGGCGGCCGCCGCAATGCCCAGATGCTGGAAGGTCAGCACAAACGGGCTGCCCGAGGTGCCCACCTGATTCCACGGGTAGATCGACATAATCACAAACAGCGTGCCGACGTAGAACACCAGAATGCGCCACGGCACCGAGTTGATGGCGCGCGGAATCGACTTCTCCGGATCTTTCGCTTCACCGGCGGTGATACCGATGATTTCGATGCCACCATAGGCAAACATCACCATCTGCAGCGACAGCAGCATACCGACTACGCCGTGCGCAAAGAAGCCGCCGTTAGTCCAGAGATTGTGGATGCCGGTCGGCTGGCCGCCGTTGCCGAGACCCCAGATGATCATGCCGAAACCGGCCAGAATCATCACGATAATGGTGGCGACTTTGAAGAAGGAGAACCAGAACTCCACTTCGCCGAACACCTTCACGCTCATCAGATTGACGGCACCGATGATCAGCACCACGCTCAGCACCCAAATCCAGTGCGGCACCTCAGGGAACCAGACGCCCATATAGATGCCGAACGCCGTGACATCCGCAATCGCCACGATCAGGATTTCAAAACAGTACGTCCAGCCGGTGATGTAGCCTGCCATCGGCCCAAGATAGTCCTGCGCATAGCGTGAGAAGGAGCTGGCCTGAGGATTGTTAACGGACATCTCACCCAGTGCGCGCATGATGATGTAAGCCACTGCCCCGCCGATGATATAGGCGAGCAGCACGCTCGGTCCGGCCATTTTTATCGCGTCAGCGGAACCGTAGAACAGCCCGGTGCCAATCGCCGATCCCAGCGCCATAAAGCGGATGTGGCGCGTGCTCAGTCCGCGTTTGAGCTTGTTGGTTTCTTGCATAACAACCTGTACCTGTGAAATGAAAAAACCACGGGCAGGCCCGTGGTTAAAGAAAAATCAGTGCTCTCTGCTACGAGTGAACGGTCACCTGTTCCGGCCCTTTCACCCGATCAACAACAGCGGCAATCAGCAGCATCACCAGCGACGGCGGCAACCAGGCGAGACCCTGATCGGCCAGCGGCAGATTCTGACTGAAAGCGGGCAGCAAATCTTTAAACCCGGTGGTTTTAATCGCATCAACAATACCGAACAGCAAGCTGATTAACATGGCTGGCGCGATAATCCGGCTGCTCTTATTCCACCAGTTGAGGGTGAAACTCAGCACCACCAGCACGATACAGGGCGGATAAATTGCCGTCAGTACCGGGATGGAGATCTGAATCAGGTGGCTCAGGCCGAGATTCGACACCACCATGGAGAACAGACCCAGAATAAACACCAGCGTTTTATACGATAACGGCAGGTATTGCGCAAAAAATTCCGCACAGGCACAGGTCAGGCCTACGGCGGTCACCATACAGGCGACGAAGATCAGCGCGGCAAGGAAGAAGCTGCCCATGTTGCCAAAGGTGTGCTGAACATACGCGTGCAGAATCGCTGCGCCATTAGCGTTTTGATCCACCAGCGCACCGCTGCCCGCGCCCAGCTTAAACAGGCAGAGGTAGACCAGCGTCAGGCCCAGACCGGCGATTAACCCTGCCAGCACGGTATAACGGGTCAGCAGCGCGGCATTATCGACGCCACGCGAACGGGCGGCGTTGACAATTACGATACCAAATACCAGCGCGCCCAGCGTATCCATAGTCAGATAGCCATTGACGAAACCGCTGGAGAAGGCCGCACGCTGATAATCAGCGGTAGCCGGAACCGTGCCGCCGGCGGGCCATACCAGGGCAGCAACGCCCAGCACGGTCAGCGCAATAATTTTTAATGGCGCAAGGAAGTGCCCTACCGTGTCGAGTAGCTTGCCGGGATAGAGCGATACGCCAATCACCAGCGTGAAGTAAATCAGGCTATAGATAAACAGCGGCAGCGCGCCATCACCGGTCAGCGGGGCAATACCCATCTCAAACGAGACCATTGCCGTACGCGGTGTGGCAAACAGCGGCCCGACAGCCAGATAGCAAACGGTGGCCAGCACGATGCCAGCGACCTTGCCAATCGGGGTGCTGAGCGCATCCACGCCGCCGCCGACGCGGGCCAGCGCGATCACGGTCATCACGGGCAGACCGACTGCGGTAATCAGAAAACCAATCGCGGCAGTCCAGACGTGTTCGCCAGACTGAATACCGACCATGGGCGGGAAAATGATGTTGCCCGCGCCAACAAACAGGGCGAATGTCATAAAGCCCAGCGCGAGAATGTCCTTCGAAGTTAAACGATGTGTCATACGGCCTGTCACTGATGTTGCGGTGGAAGTTGGGTTAGTGTTGTCCCCTCGCTGCGTGTAAACCGCGACCAGGCTGACAATGTCAGCGCATTATGCTCGTCGCAGGGTAAAGCACAGGTGATTTGAGCTGCTTTTATTCTGTTCACAGAGGGATGGATCGACAACGGCGCTAAGTAAAACGTTTATAGCGGTGAAAGGCAATACGGGATCGGAAAACCAGAAGGTTATGCCGCCATTTTTTCAAAAGGCAGTGGATAGCGTTAATTTTTGCAGCAGGCACACAAGATGATGTGCCTAAATAATAGACAGAGCGCGAGAAATCCCCGCATAAACGGGCCTGAAGATACACAAAAGGCGCGTTTTACGCGCCTGTCTGCACAACGTTACAGCACTACCAGACCTGATTCGCGATATCGACCACTAAGCGAATCTTCTGCCACTGCTGCGCCTCGGTCAGGCTGTTGCCCTCTTCGGTTGAGGCAAAACCACACTGCGGACTGAGGCAGATCTGATCCAGACTGACATACTGCGCCGCCTCTTCCAGCCGGGTTTTCACCTGCGCCGGATCTTCCAGTTCACCCACTTTCGTGGTGATGAGGCCCAGCACCACCTGCTGATGACCTGGCTTAATGTAACGCAGTGGTTCAAAACCGCCGGAACGGGCGTTGTCATACTCCAGGAAGAAGGCATCCACGTTGACGCTGCCGAACAGGATTTCTGCGACCGGCCCATAGCCGCCTTCAGAGATCCAGGTTGAGCGGAAGTTGCCGCGACAGACATGCAGACCCACGGTCAGATCGGCAGGTTTACCTTCCAGCGCTTTATTCAACACCTGAGCATAAGTCTGTGCCAGCTGGTCAGGATCGTCGCCACGCGCCCGGATATCGCGCTTCTGATCCTCAGAACAGAGGTAAGCCCAGACGGTATCATCCAGTTGCAGATAGCGGCAGCCCGCGTCATAAAACGCCTGAATAGCTGCTTTGTAGGTCTGCGCCAGATCGTCGAAGTAGTCTGCCAGATCGGGATAGACTTCCGCGTCGATCACCTTGCGGCCACCACGGAAGTGCAGCACGCTGGGGCTGGGAATGGTCATCTTCGGCACCGCATCACCGGCAATACTCTGCAGGAAGCGGAAATGCGCCAGCATCGGATGATCCGTCGGGAAACCGAGTTTGCTCACCACTTTCACGCCATGCGCTTTGGTCTGCACGCCATTAAACTGAATGCCCTGCTCCGCCTCATAGCGCTCTACGCCATTCAGGCCATAGAAAAAGTCGAAGTGCCACCAGCCGCGACGAAACTCGCCATCAGTGACCACTTTCAGGCCATTTTTCCGCTGTTTCGCCACCACATCGCGAATCGCCTCATCTTCAACCTGGCGCAGGGCAGCCGCATCAATCTCTCCGGCTGCAAACTGTTCGCGCGCCTGCTTAATGGCGGCGGGACGCAGAAAGCTGCCAACGGTATCGGCACGGAACGGGGCGGTTTCTCTTTGCATGATCACTCCTGTCTCCCCTGCCGGTAATGACGGCAGGAAATAGTTGCATCCTGATATAAATAGCCATCTGGATGGCTACATGTCTGAACACAGAGTGGCATGGGCGGCTTTCTTCTGCAACTGAAGAAAATTCAGTGATGATGAAAAAAATTCACGTTCGGAGGATTAACGCAGCGCGGCGCGCGCCTGCGTCATCTGACTGTCAGAGAGCGGCAGATAGCCCGCTTCGCTGACCCGCCGCTGTCCCTGCGCCGAAAGTACCTGCTGCAGAAACGCGGCCACCAGCGGCGGCAAAGGTTTGCCGGGCGCTTTATTCACATAGAGATAGAGCGGGCGCGCCCAGGGATAACGGCCACTGCGGATGGCATCGGCATCCGGGGTAATCGCCTGCCCCTGATCATTCATCACCGCCAGCATTTTTACGCCGCTGAGATGAAAGCCAAAACTGGCATAGCCGATGCTGCGTGAATTACCGGCCACCGCCTGCACCACTGCGGCCGAACCGGGAAACTCCGCCACGTCGCTGCGAAAATCACCTTTGCACAGCGCCTGCTGCTTGAAGAAACCCCATGTGCCGGAGGCGGAGTTACGTCCATAGCGCTGAATCGGCCGTTTGCTCCACTGCGCGCCGGTTAAGCCGAGATCGCCCCAGCGCAGCGGCACGCTGTGTGCGCCACACAGACGGGTAATCGAGAAGATGGCATCGAGCTGACGCGGTTCAATCTGCTGCAGCGGATTGCGCTGATTCACCACTACCACCAGCGCATCCATAGCCACCGGAACCGCCAGCGGCGGATAGCCGTAGCGCGCCTCAAAGGCCTGGCGTTCATCTGCCTGCATCGGGCGGCTCATCGGACCGAGTTGTGCTGCACCCGCCGCCAGCGCGGTCGGCGCAGTAGAAGATCCGGAGGCCTGAACCTGGACATTGACGCCCGGCGCCTGGCGACTGAAATCTTCGCCCCACAGCGTCATCAGATAACCCAGCGTATCCGATCCGACGCTGCTGAGATTGCCGGAGAGCGCGCCGGGCTGGGCCAGTGCCAGGCCTGGCAGCAGAGTAACGATCAACAAAAGAAGGATGCGCATCAGGGAGATCCGGCAGCGATTAATGAACGGCATTCTCCTGCATCACGCTGCTGACAATCAACCTCGCTGGCAGCGTAAAGGTAAAACAGGTCTCCTTGTGCGGCACGCTGGTGATATCGAGCCGGGCGTTATGGTGGCTCAGAGCATGTTTCACTATCGCCAGCCCCAGCCCGCTGCCGCCGGTCGCACGCGAACGCGCTTTATCGACCCGGTAGAAACGCTCGGTAAGACGCGGAATATGTTCTGAGGCGATGCCCGGCCCGTTATCGCACACCCGGAAGATAGCCCCCTGTTTGCCGCGCAGCCAGCTGATATCAATTCGCGTGCCATCCGGTGTGTGGTTTACCGCGTTGTAAACCAGATTGGAGATGGCGCTGCGCAGCTGTTCATCGTTGCCGAACACTTTCAGATGGGGATCGGTATGGAAGTGGATGTCGTGACGGCCGCCACTCAGCGTTGCCGCCTCATGCTGCAGCAGTTTCAGCATCACCGGCACATCGACCTTCTCTTTCAGATCGATCGCGGGCGCGGCTTCAATGCGCGACAGCGTCAGCAGCTGTTTGACCAGGCTGTCCATGCGGCGCGTCTGCTCCGACATGGTGTGCAGCGCTTTGCTGCGCGAAGGCTCGCTCATCACCGAGTCGTTCATCATCTCCAGGTAGCCCTGCAGCACCGTGAGCGGTGTGCGCAATTCATGGCTGACGTTGGCAAAGAAGTTGCGGCGCGCCCCTTCCAGCTGATGCATCTGCGTGACATCACGCGCCACCAGCAGCCACTGCCCTTCGCTGTAGGGCATGACGCGGAACTCCATGTGAAGTTTGTTGTTCAGCACCAGCGTCAGCGGCTTGTCGAAATCGCGCTGGCGAAGATAGCGGGAGAACTCCGGATAACGGAGCAGATTGAGGATGTTCTGGCCATTATCTTCCGGCCAGCGCAGACCCAGGTGCTGCTGCGCCAGGCCGTTACACCAGAAAATGGTGCCCTCTTCGGTAGTCAGGATCACCGCATCCGGCAGCGACTCGGCACCGCTGCGGAAACGCTTAATCAGATTGCCCAGTTCACGCCGCCGCCGCCGGTTGCGGAGCTGCATCTGGTAAAGACCATAAAACAGCGGTTCCCAGCTGGCACGCCCGGCCGGTGGCGTCATGGTGCGGTCCAGCCACAGCCAGTGCGACAGCCGCATCAGATTGTGAAAATGCCACAACAGCACCGTCAGCACGCTCAGCAGCAGCCACCAGGGCAGACCGCCGAACAGCAGGCCCAGCAGCACTGCGGGCAGACAGACCAGCAGCAGTTCTGTCAGTAATCTCTTCCAGGAGAGGCGTTCCAGCACGGTAAAGGCTCCGTTTAGTAGCGGGCAGAGAAACGATACCCTGTTCCGCGAACGGTTTGTACCATGCGATCGTGGCCGGACACTTCCAGCGCTTTACGTAAACGACGGATGTGAACATCGACAGTACGATCTTCCACATACACATTGGTGCCCCAGACGTGGTTCAGCAGCTGTTCGCGGCTGTAAACGCGTTCCGGGTGGGTCATAAAGAAGTGCAGCAGCTTATATTCGGTGGGGCCCATCTCCAGCGGCGTGGTTTCGGACATCACGCGATGTGAGGAGGGATCCAGACTCAGCCCCTGCATCTCAATCACCTCTTCCACGGCCATCGGCGAAATACGGCGCATCACCGCTTTGATCCTCGCCATCAGCTCTTTAGGTGAAAAGGGCTTGGTAATGTAATCATCGGCACCCACTTCCAGGCCGCGCACCCGATCCTCCTCTTCGCCGCGCGCGGTGAGCATCATCACCGGGATATCGCGGGTCATCGCCTCGCGTTTCAGATGTTTGATAAACTGAATACCGCTGCCACCGGGTAACATCCAGTCCAGCAAAATCAGATCGGGCCAGGGTTCAATCAGCTTGCCAACGGCGCTGTCATAATCTTCCGCCTCGATTGGCTGATAGTCGTTCTGCTCCAGAACAAAACACAACATTTCACGGATGGGGGCTTCATCCTCCACAACCAAAATGCGCTTAGCCATTATTACTCCTGCTGATTATGACGGATGTCACTGAGATTCGCGGCGCCATTATGCGTCAGATTTGTGACACTTTTATGAAAAACATAACCTGCCTGTAACCTCACTGGTAATCATTTATGACAGCGCAGCGACAATTTTTTGCTTTGGCCGCAGAGCCAGTATAATCGCCGGGCGAATCACAACGGCAGGGACTCATCATGCGCATCATTCATACTGCGGACTGGCATCTGGGGCAGTTCTTCTACAACAAAAGTCGGGCAGCCGAACATCAGGCATTTCTCGACTGGCTGTTGATCCAGATTGAACAGCATCAGGTGGATGCGTTGATCATCGCAGGCGATCTGTTTGATACCGGTACACCGCCCAGCTACGCCCGCGAAATGTTCAACCGCTTTGTGGTGGCGCTGCAGCCCAGCGGCTGTCAGCTGATTGTGCTGGCGGGCAACCACGATTCCGTTGCCACGCTGAATGAGTCGCGTGAGCTGCTCGCCTGCCTCAATACCCGGGTGATCGCCACCCCGCAGGAGAAGGATGATGTGCTGCTGCTCAACACCCGCCAGGGCGAGCCGGGCGCGCTGCTGTGTGCGATTCCCTATCTGCGGCCGCGCGATATCCTGCGCAGCCGGGCGGGTCAGTCGGGACGCGACAAGCAGACCTCGCTGCTGGAAGCGATCGCCCACCACTATCAGCAGCGATTCGCCGCCGCCCAGGCGCTGGGCCATGCACTGCCGATTATCGCCACCGGCCATCTCACCACCGTCGGCGTCAGCCAGAGCGATTCAGTGCGCGACATCTATATCGGCACGCTGGATGCCTTTCCGGCCAGCGCGTTTCCCGCGGCTGACTATATCGCACTGGGGCATATTCATCGCGCCCAGCGCGTCGCGGGCAGCGAGCATATCCGCTACAGCGGCTCACCGATTCCGCTGAGCTTTGACGAGCTGGGCACAGAAAAAAGCGTCTTCCTGCTGGAACTCACCACCAGCGGCCTGCAATCAGTCACGCCGCTGGTGGTGCCACAGGCGCAGCCGATGCAGGTGCTGAAAGGATCGCTGGCGCAGATTGCAGAACAGTTAAATGCCTTCAGCACGGCAGAGCAGGAGAAGCCGACCTGGCTCGACATCGAAGTCACCACCCAGGAGTACCTCAGCGATCTGCAGCGTCAGGTAGAAACCCTGACCGCCACGCTGCCGGTCGAAGTCCTGTTGCTCCGCCGCAGCCGTGAACAGCGGCAACAGAGCCTGGCGCGGCTCGACAACGAAACCCTGAGTGAGCTGAAGGTGGAGGAGGTCTTTGCCCGCCGGCTGGCGCTGGATGAGGAGCTGCAACCAGAGCAAATCGCCGAGATGACCACCCTGTTCCGCCAGACGCTGGCCGCCATGGAAGAGACCCAATGAAGATCCTCACGCTACGGTTCAAAAACCTCAATGCCCTGCGCGGTGAATGGTTCATCGACTTCCGCGCCGAACCTTTCGCCAGCAACGGCCTGTTCGCCATTACCGGTGCCACCGGCGCCGGTAAAACCACCCTGCTGGACGCCATCTGCCTGGCGCTCTATCACCAGACACCGCGCCTGGGCGCGATTTCACAGAGCCAGAATGCGCTGATGACCCGCGACTGTGCCGAATGTCTGGCCGAGGTGGAGTTTGAGATCAAAGGAGAAGCCTGGCGCGCCTTCTGGAGCCAGAACCGCGCGCGCGGCACTGCCGACGGCAAACTTCAGGCGCCGCGCGTTGAGCTGGCACGCTGCGCCGACAACATCATTGTTGCCGACAAAGTCGGTGACAAGCTGAAGCTGATCGAAACCCTCTCTGGGCTCGATTTCGAAAGGTTTACCCGCTCGATGATGCTGTCACAAGGCCAGTTCGCCGCCTTTCTCAATGCCAAAGCCAGTGAGCGCGCGGAACTGCTTGAGGAGCTGACCGGCACCGAAATTTACGGTCTGATTTCCGCCGCCATCTACGAGCGCCACAAAGAGGCAAAAACCCAGCTGGATCTGCTGCGCAGCCAGGCGGGAGCGATGGCGCTGCTGGATAGCGACGCACGCGCCGCGCTGCAACAGCAGCTCACCGATCTGACCGATGCGGAACAGCAGCTCAGCGCGCACTATCAGCAGGCGCAGCAACAGCAGCAGTGGCAACAGCAGGCGCAGCAGTTACAGCAGGAAGATGCGCAGGCTGACGTCGCGCTGCAGCAGGCCCAGGCCGCATCCCTGGCGGCAGAAGCCGATCGTCAGCGGCTGGCACGCAGCGAACCGGCTGAAAAGCTGCGGGTAAAACTGCAGCAGCGCGACGCGTTACGCACCGAACAGCAGCAGGTCGTGAGCCGCTGTCAGCAACTCACGGCGGCGCAGCAGCAGGCGCAGAGCCAACAGCAGCAGCATCAGCAGCACTACGCGACGACCCAGAGTGCCCGCCAGCAGGCGCTGCAGGAACAGCAGCAGCAGGAAAGTCTGCTGACAGAACAGGTGCTGCCGCTGGATCAGCGGATCAGCGCACTGCAGCAGCAGCTTGCGGAGCAGCAGCAGGAAAATGCCCGACAGCAGCAGCATGCTGATCAGACACAGGCCAGCCTGGCAGAGCAGAAGCGCCAGGTTGAGACATGGCAGCAGGCGATTGCCGAACAGCATCAGTTACGCCAGCAGCTTGCCGATCTCGCCCAATGGGGCGCTTCGCTGCCGGTGTGGCAGGAGAACTTTGCCCTGCTGGCGCAGCGTGAAGCGACCCTGGCCGGACTGGCGCAACAGCGCGAGCAGCAGCAGCGACAGATCGCTGCCCAGCAGGCGGAACAGCAGCAGCAGGCAGAACAGGCGCTCCCGCGCCAGCAGGCGGAGCAACAGGCCCGCCAGGCGCTCTCGCAGGCGGAGCAAGTACTAACTTCGCTACAGGAACAGCATCCGCCTGCCGCACTGCGTCAGGCATTAAGCCAGTTGCAGAACAGCCGTCCGGCTCGTCAGCAACTGCTGCTGCTTTCAACCCAGTGGCAGCCGCTGCACCAGCAGCTGGGCCAGCGCCAGCAGCGGCTTATCGCGCTCGCAAAAGCGCATCAGCAGAGTGAAGCGGAACTCCAGGCCCTGCGCGAAACGTGGAAACGCGAAAAACAGCAGCTGGATGATGTCGAAAAAATCTGCGCGCTGGAGCAGCAGATTGTCGATCTCAGCGATTACCGCGCCCGGCTCGTCGCCGATCAGCCCTGTCCGCTGTGCGGCTCCTGCACGCATCCCGCCGTTGAGGCCTACAGCACGCTGGAAGTAAGTGCTAACCAGCAGCGCCGGGCTGCACTGCAGCAACAAACTGAGGCATTGCGCGAAGCGGGCACGACAAAAAGCGAACAGCTGAAACAGTCAGCCGTGCAGCAGCAGACCCTGCGCGATGAAATCGCGGAGATGCAGCAACAGCTCGATCGGCTTGAGCAGCAATGGCAGGCGCTGAGCGGTGAGCTGGCACTTACCTTCCCGCTCGCCGATCGGGATACCTTAACCGCGTGGGAGCAGCAGCAAAGCGAACGTGAAAGCCAGCTTGAGCAACAGCGACAGGCGCAGGAAGCCGCCGAACAGGCGCGTCAGGCCGCAAAGGATTACTATCTTCAGCAGTCACAGGCCTGGCAGCAGCATTTGCAGGCAGAACAGCTGGCGCAGCAGTCGCTGTCCAGCCTGCAACAGGCGCTGGATGCGCTGCAACAGCGTCAGCAGCAGGAACAGCAGGCCATGGCGCAATTGCAGAGTCGTCTGGAGCAGCAGTTCAGTGCACACAACCTTGCCCTGCCCGACGCCGCCCATCGCGATGCATGGCTGACAGAACAGCAGCGGCGCTGGGAGCGCTGGCAGGAAAGTGAGCGGTTGCTCGCTAACCTGCAACCGCAGTTGTTAAAGGGGGAAACCCAGCTCACTGCCCTGCAACAGCAGGCAGAACTGGAGCAGCAGCAGCTCACCACTCGTCAGCAGCAGCAAAACCAGCGCCAGACGCAGCTCAGCGAGATGCGCCGTGCCCGTCAGGCGCTGTTTGGCGACCGCGAGGTCACCCACGCCCGTCAGCAGATACAGGCTCGCGTTCAGCAGGCTGATGAACAACTGGCACAGCAGCTCACTGCCCTGCAACAGGCGCAGGCCGAGGTCAGTCGCCTGCAGGGTGAGCTTTCGGGGCTGGAAAATCAGCGGCAGACGCTCAATAGCAAACTGGCAGAGGCGGAAAGCGCGCTGCAGCAGGCACTGGAGAGCGCCGGATTCGCGGATGAAGCCAGCCTGCGCGCGGCGCTGCTGGATGAGCAGACCGCAGTGCAACTGCGTCAGCAGTTGCAGCAGCTCGATCAGCAATGCCAGCAGCAGCAGGCGCGACTGGCGGATCTGCGTCAGCGGCTCAGTCTCCATCAGCAGGCGAAACCCGCTGCGATGCCGGAATCCACCGAAGCGCTGGCGCAACAGCTGGAGCAGTTACGGCTGGCACTGCGCGACAACGCCAGCCAGCAGGGTCAGATTCAGCAGCAGCTGCACAGCGATGCCAGCCTTCGTGTGCGCCAGCAAAGCCTGATGACGCAGATTGAACAGGATGGTGTGACGCTGGCGCAGTGGAGCCTGCTCAACGATCTGATTGGCTCCGCCAGCGGCGATAAATTCCGGCGCTTCGCCCAGGGCTTAACGCTGGATCACCTGGTGGCCCTGGCTAACCGTCAGCTCGATCGGCTGCATGGCCGCTATCTGCTGCAGCGACGGGCGCAGGATCTGCTGGAGCTGGATGTGGTCGATACCTGGCAGGCCGATGCGGCGCGCGATACCCGCACGCTGTCGGGTGGTGAGAGCTTCCTGGTGAGTCTGGCGCTGGCGCTGGCATTGTCGGATCTGGTCAGCCACAAAACGCGCATCGAATCGCTGTTTCTGGATGAGGGATTTGGCACGCTGGATGCGCAGACGCTGGACACCGCGCTGGATGCACTCGATGCACTCAACGCCAGCGGCAAAACCATTGGGGTCATCAGTCACGTGGAAGCGATGAAGGAGCGTATTCCGGTACAGATTAAAGTACGCAAGATGAATGGGCTGGGTTACAGCCAGCTGGAACTGCCGCAGGGATAACGGGCGCCGCAGCGCCCGTTTACGTGCAATCAGCGGGCGCTGACGAGCTTGTAGCGAGGGCCGGTGAGTAACCCGCCCTGCTCGTTCTGTGCCAGCAGACGATTGCTGGTCAGTCCGGCCACGGTGTGCGCTTTATCAGTCACGTTGCTGGCAATCTGTTTGATCGCCGCACTGACCAGCATGCCGACCAGTCCACCGTTGTTGTTGTTGCCATCTTCACTGTCGCTGGCACTGGCCTTACCCTGCCAGATCTCTTTGCCGCTGCGCAGATCCACCAGCCGTGCTTTGGCGGTTACGATCGTCACGCTGTCAATGACCCGATAGCTGCTGCCATATTCGCTGATCGAGATATAGAGCGCGCTGTCGGCGTGGAAAATCTCATTCAGACGCTTCGCGCTGACGGCCTGGGCGTCACTGGCACTGGTCAGGCCATTCTGCTGAAAGGTCTCTTCAACCACTGCCACCGGGAAGACGTAGTAACCGGCTTCGGCCAGCGGGCGCGTCACCAGCGAGGTCAGACTGTGCGCGGCATTGATATCCGGCGAGGTGTTATCGGCCGGCAGCACCAGAATCGAGGCGGGCTTGCTGGCACGGAACGCACTGTAGTCATACGGTTTTTTCGTCGCACAACCGGTCAGCAGCAGCATCATCAGCACGCCGCCGAGGGCAATCAGTTTTTTCACCGTACCACTCCTTGTTTTTTACTCATCAGAAAATCCATGTAAGGTGCCGATTCGGGAAACAGCTGCTTCTCGGTGGCAAACTGACCAAAGGCTTTATTGGTATCGCCGGTTTTGGCATAGAGCAAACCAAGCTGGGCGTGCAGGCCAGGCGCAACCGGCTGGTTAACGGCACGGGCTTTTTCAATGTCCAGATTCAGCGCATCGATCTGCTTCAGCGGATCGCTGCCCGGCTGATAGTAACTGTAAACCTGCTGCTGATAATCGCCCCAGTAATAGATCGTTTTCGGCGCTTTTGGCGCACAGCCTGCCAGCAACGCCGCTGCAATCAGCAGGCTGCTCAGTGTCATCACCTTCATTTACTGCTTCCTTATTTAGCCGGACGCCATGCGCCGTTGTTGATTCCATCCACTAAGTGATCGACCGCTTCGCGAATCGCCAGATCCATCACTTTGCCGTTCAGCGTTGAGTCATAGCTGCTGGTGCCACCAAAGCCGATGACCTCACGTGCGGAGAGCTGATACTCGCCCGCGCCCTGGGTGCTGTAGACCACCTCTGAGGTGGTGACATCCACTACGTTCAGATTCACTTTGGCATAGGCGATCTGCGTTTTGCCGCGGCCCAGAATGCCCCACAGCTGCTGATCGCCCACTTCTTTGCGGCCAAACTCGGTGATATCACCGGTGATGATGAAGTTCGCGCCTTTGATATTCTGCTGGCTGCGTTTGAAGTCCGACTCCTGCTGCAGCTCTTTCAGGTTGCTGCGATCCAGCACGCTGAACCGGTTGGTCTGCTGCAGATGGGTAATCAGAATGGTTTTTGACTGATTGCCCAGCCGATCGACACCATCAGAGAAAATGCCGTTCATATAGGAGGAGCGGTTATCGAACTGACCCACCGCAATCGGGCTGCGCACGCCCTGATAAACCGGCTGGCTGGCCGCGCGAACCTGGGGGGCCTGAATAGCGCGGGAAGATTCAGTGGCGCAGCCGCTGATGAGCGAGGCCGTTAACAGGGAGAGTGCCGCAAAGGCATATTTTTTCTGCATTTCTAATCCATGAAGTGAAAGAGATGTAACCCGCGCCAGGGCGGTAAATTCTGGTTCTGACGACAGTCGGAGTAATGCCATAGCATTCATGATGCCGGTCTGTAGACTGTCGGCAGCAGACCGGAAGATCTTTAAGGAAAGTTGGCCAGTTAAATGAATTTAATTAATATAACGATGAGAATGTTGCCGGGGGTGATTATTGCAATTTCGCTCAGCGCCTGTCAGCAACCTGTGACAAAGCAACGGGATAGCGTGGCAAACCTCTGTCAGCCGTCGAAAGATCCTGACAGCCAATCCTGTCACTGGACTAATCAAATGCAGCCAGTACTGAACCGGCAGTTCAGCGATGCGGCGCGTTACGCCGGTCAGCAATGTCTGGTACGGATGGAGTGGCAACCACACAGCAGACATTATGCGGTGACCCAGACGCAGGGTGATGAAGCGCTCTGCCTGCGCGCCTGGCAACTGGTCGCGCAGACCCGCGATCTGCCGCCGCCGCCGGAGCCTGGACAACCGGCGTGGTTCGGCTTTGCGCCGCGCGGTTAGCTGGCCAGACCTTCCTGACGCCACTGGCGCGGACTGATGCCAAACCAGCGGCGAAAGGCGCGTGAAAACGCGCTGACTTCCGAGTAGCCCAGCAGCAGCGCCATCTCAGAGATGGGCAGCTGCTTCTGCTGCAGATAGTGTGTCGCCATTTCGCAGCGCACCTGATCGACCAGCGCGGTAAAGCTGCTGCCCTCTTCGCGCAGCCGCCGCTGCAGTGACCAGCTCGACAGTCCGAGCTTATCCGCCACCTCTTCCAGCACCGGCTCACCCTGCATCAGCGATAAATTAACCTGCGAACGCGCCTGCTCAATCATGCTCTGCTGCGACGTCACACGGTTAAGCCGCCGGATCGCATCCTGCATCACCATTAACAGGATCGGATCGCTCTCCGGCATGGCGCGCAGCAGATCGCGCCTGGGGATCACCAGTGAGTTAAACGGCTGATCGAACCAGACCGGCGCATCAAACACTTTGCAGTGATCGTGCCACTGGCCGGGACGCGGATGTTCAAAGTGGACTTCGCGCGGTGCCCAGTGTCTGCCTGCCACGTGGCGGATCAGATTCATAAACATCCCCAGCGTCAGCTCTGCATCCTGTCGGCGCGACAGGATCGCGCCATGTCGCACCTGATAATCCAGCCGCCAGCACTCTCCCTTATCCACCAGCCGGGTTAAGGTGTCGTGCTGATGCCAGGGAAATGCGTTGACCACATTATGCAGCGCCTGTTCCAGCGTGGCGGAGCACAAACCGATGTAGCCGATCAGGCCTAATGACTGCGGTTTAAACTGCCTGCCGTAGTGCAAACCGAAGTTATCAAAACCGGAGTGACGCGCCGCCTCTTCCAGCACCCGACAGTAGTTAACCAGCCCCAGGCTGAGCGTCGGACTGGCCAGGCGCTCCGGATCGATGCCGCTGATGCCGAAGATACGATCAACATCGCCGCCCTGGGTATGAATAAAGTCGCCTAAGCCGGTCGCCGCCGCTGCCAGCACGCCGTGATTGCCTGCCCCCGCCGCTGCCGAGCAGGCCGCAAACGCATCGGGCTTTATCAGTGTCGGATTCATGGTCGCCTCAGTCAGAATTCAGGTGGATCACCCGTTACTCCTATCCGAGCAATTTCCATACCAGGTCCCTGATGCCCGACGCGCCGCCTGCGGGCTGTCCGGGCGGCGCGCGGGTACGCGCAGGGCACTGCGGCGGCGCAGCGACGCCCGCCGCTGGTGCATCAGACGCCGACCGGCAGCTGCTCACCTTCCAGATAACGGCGGCAGAGGCGGACCGAGTGGCTGGCCCACGCCGATCCCAGGCTGCGCGCCATTTCGGTTTCGGCATGTGATCCCACCCACGCGGTGAGCTGGATACGACGCTGGATTAACAGCGCGGGCAGCATGGCCATCTCCGCATCGCTGATATGCGCCACCTGTTCATAGCCGCGGATCCAGTGATCGATCCACTCTGGCGCGCGCGGATGATGCTCAACAAAACTGATCGCCGCCGCCAGATCGTGCAGATACCAGCCTAGCCCGCAGTCATCGAAATCGATCACCCGCGTTTCGCCCTTGTGCAGCAGCAGATTGGTCAGCCGCAGATCGGCGTGGATCAGGCCATAGCGATCCGATCCTTTACCGAACTGCGTCATCGCCGCGCCGACCTGGCTTATCGCCTGCTCTACCACGCCGTGATCGGCAGGATTCAGATTCGGCGCATCCTGCCAGCGTCCCCAGTGACTCTCTGCGCTGGTCATGGTGTGGTGATCCCAGATGATGCGCTGGAAACCCGCAGGCGGCTGCCACTGTTTACTGTGCTGATGCAGCCGCGCGGTGATCTGGCCGAGCTGCTGAAAAGCGCGGGGATCGACGTCGGTGGTCGGCATCTCTCCGTCGATCCAGTGAAACAGCACCACGTAGCGTTCACCGCCCTCCGGCAGCCGCAGCGTCAGCACGGTTTCGCCCTCTTTGTCCGGCACCGCTTCCGGCACCATAATGCCGGTTTCGCGCAGCGCATTGAGCCACAGCAGTTCGCTGACGATGTCGGCTTTTTGATGATAATCGCCGCGATGCAGTCGCAGCGCATAACGCCGGCCTGCCGCCTGCAGCAGAAACGTGGCGTTCTCTGAGCGGCACAGCAGGCTGAGCTGGCCCTGCAGCGCGGCGGGATAACAGGCCAGCGCCTGCTGCGCCATCAGGGTGAGTTGGGAATCAGTCAGGTTGTCATATTGTTTAGCGCTCATCAGTCCGGCTCCTTGTCACTTGCGTTATCTCAGCATGCGTTGCCAGAAGGTGAGCTGCTTGACTCCGGAAGAGACAAAGTTGACCGCAGCGTGCAGCTGGCCCGGTTGTTGCCTGTGAGTTGACCGTGGAGAACAGAAGTCACTGCGCCCGCGTCAAGTCGTGGCGAGTAATGCAACGGCATTATCCCCTTACTGTAGCGTAATGGCGGTGTAACGCCGCGCGAAGCCAACAACGACGGGGATAACAGTATGACAAACAGACTCAAGCCCACTCTGGGCACCCTGCATCTGTGGGGGATTGCGGTTGGCCTGGTCATTTCAGGCGAATATTTTGGCTGGAGTTACGGCTGGGCCGTGGCGGGCACGCTGGGATTTCTGGTCACCACCGCGTTGATCGCCACGCTCTATACCTGCTTTATTTTTAGCTTCACCGAACTGACCACCGCGATCCCCCATGCAGGCGGGCCATTTGCCTATAGTCGCCGCGCCTTTGGCGAAACCGGCGGACTGATTGCCGGTCTGGCGACGCTGATTGAGTTTGTCTTTGCGCCACCGGCGATTGCCATGGCGATTGGGGCTTATCTCAACGTGCAGTATCCCGAACTGAACCCGAAGACTGCGGCGGTCGGGGCTTACCTGGTGTTTATGACGCTGAATATTCTCGGCGTAAAACTGGCGGCGATGTTTGAACTGGTTGTGACGGTGCTGGCGGTGATTGAACTGCTGGTGTTTATGGGTGTGGTTTCACCCGGCTTCAGCCTGGCGAACTTCGCCGCGCACGGCTGGGCAGGCAGTGACAGCTTCGGACTGCCCGCCTTCTCCGGGATTTTCGCCGCCATTCCTTTTGCCATCTGGTTTTTCCTGGCCATTGAAGGCGCGGCGATGGCGGCCGAAGAGGCGAAAGATCCGACCCGGACCATTCCCCGCGCCTACATCAGCGGAATTCTGACGCTGGTGGTGCTGGCGATTGGCGTGATGCTGATGGCGGGCGGCGCGGGCGACTGGCGCAAACTTGCCGACATTAACGATCCGCTGCCGCAGGCGATGAAAATGATTGTCGGCGAACACTCTAACTGGATGCATATGCTGGTATGGATCGGACTGTTTGGCCTGATTGCCAGCTTCCACGGCATCATCCTCGGCTATTCACGGCAGTTTTTTGCCCTGGCACGCGCGGGCTATCTGCCGCCTTCTCTGGCCAAACTGTCGCGTTTCCAGACCCCGCATCGGGCGATTATTCTCGGCGGCGTGCTGGGTATCGCGGCGATTTACAGCGATGGTGTGATTAATCTGCAGGGGATGACGCTGACGGCGGCGATGATCACCATGGCGGTATTTGGCGCGATTGTGATGTACATCATGAGTATGCTGAGTCTGTTTAAACTGCGCCGCAGCGCGCCGGAGATGGTCCGCAGTTTCCGCGCGCCGGGCTATCCGATTGTTCCGGGCATCGCCCTGCTGCTGTCGGTGGTTTGTCTGCTGGCGATGCTGTGGTTTAATCCGGTGATAGGCGCGCTGTTTTTCGCCATCATGCTGGCAGGCTATCTCTACTTCCTCGCCACCAAAGCGCAGCGCGATCGGGCGCCGCAGGACAGTATGCTGGTCGGCGAATAAAAGCGGCGCGGGTGAGTGCCTTGGGTTAACGATTCAGCGCCGGGTCTCTCTGGCGCTGAATCGTCAGCGGATGCTCGGGTAACTCAGCCGTTAAGCGGCCAGAGCCACGCCGCACCGCGTACGCCGCTGGAGTCGCCATGCTGCGCCTTCAGCACCGGCGTTTCACACTCCCCGCCAAATACCCACTTCTTCATCAGCACCGGCACGGTCTGATAGAGACGATCCACATTGCTCATCCCACCGCCCAGTACAATCACATCGGGATCGATCAGGTTTACCACCTGCGCCAGCGATTTTGCCAGCCGCAACTCATAGCGGCTCATCGCCAGTTCGGCGATCGGATCCTGCTGCGCCAGCAGCGAGGCGATCTCCGCACCTTTGCGATGTACGCCGCTCAGCCGCTGATAGTCGATACCAAAACCGGTGCCTGAAACAAAGGTCTCAATACAGCCCTGCTGCCCGCAATAACAGGGCACTTCCTGACGGTAGCGCAGCTCATCCTCATCCATCCACGGCAGCGGATTGTGGCCCCACTCACCGGCATTGCCGTTGCCCCCGATACGCGACTCACCGTTGATCGCCACACCGGCGCCCGATCCGGTGCCGATGATCACGGCAAACACCAGCGACTGTCCGGCACCGGCACCGTCGATCGCTTCCGACACCGCCAGGCAGTTGGCGTCGTTGGCGATACGCACTTCCCGGTTCAGCGCCTGCGCCAGATCTTTATCCAGCGGCTGACCGTTGAGCCAGGTGGAGTTGGCATTTTTTACCCGCTTACTGTAAGGCGAAAGCGTGCCGGGAATACCGAGGCCGACCGTGCCGGTTTCGCCGGTTTTCTGCTCCGCCAGCGTGACCAGATCGACAATCGCCTGTACCGTTGCCTGATAGTCATCACGCGGGGTATTCACCCGGTGGCGGAACAGCTCCTCTCCCTTATCCGACAATGCGATCACTTCTGTCTTGGTGCCACCCAGATCTATGCCTATGCGCAAGATTACGTCCTCGTTATTCGTTCAGGTGAGAGATACAGTAAAAGGCGTCTGCCGGAAAGGCAATGAAACCACTCCGATGTTTCGCTATCATGCGCGCTGACTCTCGCAGACTTGTGCGCCCGATCGCGCCACGGTAAGGAATCCCGATGTTGTGGTTTAAAAATATGATGGTTTATCGTCTGAATCGTGACATTCCACTGTCCGCAGATGAGATGGAAAAGCAGCTCGACGCCTTCACGTTTTCACCGTGTGGCAGTCAGGATATGAGCAAGACCGGCTGGGTCTCGCCGATGGGCAACCGCAGCGATGCGCTGACCCATGAAAACAAAGGCCAGATTGTGATTTGCGCCCGCAAAGAAGAGAAAATCCTGCCCTCGCCGGTGGTGAAACAGGCGCTGGAAGCGAAAATCGACAAGCTGGAATCTGAGCAGAGCCGCAAGCTCAAAAAGACCGAAAAAGATTCGCTGAAAGATGAAGTGCTGCACAGCCTGCTGCCGCGCGCCTTCAGCCGTTTCAGCCAGACCTACCTCTGGATCGACACGGTCAACAACCTGATTATGGTTGACTGTGCCAGCGCAAAAAAAGCGGAAGATACCCTGGCGCTACTGCGCAAAAGCCTGGGCTCACTGCCGGTGGTGCCGCTGACGCTGGAAAGCCCGATTGAACTGACCCTGACCGAATGGGTGCGTTCGGGTGACGTTCCAGCCGGTTTCGCCCTGATGGATGAAGCGGAGCTGAAAGCGCTGCTGGAAGATGGCGGCGTTATCCGCTGCAAGAAACAGGATCTGGTGTGCGATGAGATCGCCAACCACATCGAAGCGGGCAAGCTGGTAACCAAACTGGCGCTTGACTGGCAGGAGCGCATTCAGTTTATGCTGGCCGATGACGGTTCAATCAAACGCCTGAAGTTCAGCGACACGCTGCGCGACCAGAACGACGATATTGACCGCGAAGATTTTGCACAGCGCTTTGATGCGGACTTTATTCTGATGACCAGCGAACTGGCCGCACTGACCAGCAATCTGGTAGAAGCGCTCGGCGGCGAAGCCCAGCGTTAATCAGTCACCGGCAGAATCATCCTGACAGACGATATTCGCCAAAAAAATGGCCGCTAAGCGGTAATGTCAGTCAGTTAAGCGACAGGTGATAACGCAGTCTGGTGCCGCTCAGGGGCTGGCGGTCCTCGCGCCGCTGCGCGGTTC
>NZ_JALNPM010000014.1:0-75211 GCF_024520875.1 Pantoea sp. Ft-CA_14
ACGGTTCGTCGGCACGCCGTCAAAGCCGAAGGTACCGCGTGAGCGGCGCGAGGACGGCCCGGCAGCAGCAGAGGTGCGCTGGCCCGCACTGTGGCTCGCTCGCCCGGAAAAAAAGCTGCCACGTTTGACCGTGACAGCCTTTACAAATCTAATCTTAACTGACCAGCGTTAAGCTCCTTTTTTGTGGCAGATTCTTCAGTACATCACTTCGTGGCCATAGCTGGCGAGAATGTTTTTCACGCGCTCCATTGTCTCTTTGCTCGGTGGCTTCACCCCGTCCAGCTTGTACTCTTCACCCATCGCAATCCATTTATGCTTACCCAGTTCGTGATAGGGCAGCAATTCAATCTTCTCAACGTTCTCCATGTCACGCGTGAATTCACCCAAGCGATGCGCGGTGTCATCATCGTCGGAATAGCCGGGCACCACGACAAAACGGATCCATGTCCGTTTGCCTTTTTTCTGCAGGTAACGGGCAAAGTCCAGCGTACGGTGATTAGAGACACCCACCAGAATCTGATGGACGTCATCATTCATCTGTTTCAGGTCGAGCATCACTAAGTCGGTAACGTCGAGCAGTTCATCGATCACCGGATCATAGCGGCGTACGAAGCCGTTGGTGTCGAGACAGGTATGAATACCTTCGGCCTTACAGGCACGGAACCAGTCGCGCACAAATTCAGCCTGAAGAATGGCTTCACCACCCGACGCCGTGACGCCGCCGCCAGAGGCGTTCATAAAATGGCGATAGGAGAGCACATCCGCCATCAGCGCTTCGACGCTGATCTCTTTGCCACCGTGCGTATCCCAGGTGTCGCGGTTGTGACAGTAGAGGCAGCGCATCAGGCAGCCCTGGAAGAAGGTGATAAAACGGATACCGGGACCATCGACGGTGCCGCAGGATTCAAATGAGTGGATACGACCGTTAACTGACATTGCGATGTTTTCTCCAGTAAGTCTGCCGGGACAGACGGCGCAATCTCTGTTGCGCTCAGGGCAGGAAATCGATTCTGGTGGGAACCTTGATGGAGATGACCACCAGAACAGACTTTTAATTAAAAGGCTCCGCGAGGAGCCTTTTTTATCAGGTAGAGCAGTAATTACAGTGATTTAGTGAAGGTTCGGGTAATCACATCCTGCTGCTGTTCTTTAGTCAGTGAGTTAAAGCGTACAGCGTAACCGGAAACGCGAATGGTCAGCTGCGGATATTTCTCTGGATGTTCCATCGCGTCCAGCAGCATTTCACGGTTCATAACGTTAACGTTGAGGTGCTGACCGCCTTCGATGCTGGCTTCGTGATGGAAGTAACCATCCATCAGACCGGCAAGGTTGGTTTTTCGCACGTTATCATCTTTACCCAGCGCGTTTGGTACGATTGAGAAGGTATAGGAGATACCATCTTTCGCATAGGCAAACGGCAGTTTCGCGACGGAAGTCAGTGAGGCAACTGCACCTTTCTGGTCACGACCATGCATCGGGTTAGCACCTGGTCCAAACGGCGCGCCAGCGCGACGTCCATCTGGTGTGTTACCGGTTTTCTTACCATATACCACGTTCGAAGTAATGGTCAGAACAGACTGAGTTGGCACGGCATTACGATAGGTGTTCAGCTGCTGAATTTTCTTCATGAAGCGTTCAACCAGATCGCAGGCCAGGTCATCTACCCGTGAGTCGTTGTTACCGAACTGCGGATATTCGCCTTCAATATCGAAGTCGATGGCCAGACCATCTTCGTCACGAATCGGTTTCACTTTGGCATATTTAATTGCAGAAAGTGAATCCGCAGCGACGGAGAGACCCGCGATACCACAGGCCATGGTGCGGTAGACATCCCGATCATGTAAGGCCATCAGTGCCGCTTCGTAGCTGTATTTATCATGCATGTAGTGAATGATGTTCAGCGAAGTCACATACTGTTTTGCCAGCCAGTCCATGAAGTGATCCATACGCTCCATGACGGTGTCGAAATCCAGTACGTCGTCGCTGATTTTGTCGCCTTTCGGTCCAACCTGCATTTTCAGCTTTTCATCCACGCCGCCGTTGATTGCGTAGAGCAGCGTTTTCGCCAGGTTGGCACGTGCGCCAAAGAACTGCATTTGTTTGCCGACAATCATCGGGCTCACGCAGCAGGCGATTGCGTAGTCATCATTGTCGAAATCAGCACGCATCAGGTCATCGTTCTCATACTGCAAAGATGAGGTATCGATAGAGACTTTAGCGGCATATTTTTTGAAATTAATCGGCAGTTTTTCTGACCACAGGATGGTCATGTTCGGCTCAGGTGAAGGACCCATGGTGTAGAGGGTATTCAGGAAGCGGAACGTACTTTTTGAGACCAGGGTACGGCCATCAACGCCCATACCAGCCAGGGATTCCGTTGCCCAGATTGGGTCACCTGAGAACAGCTCATCATATTCAGGTGTACGCAGGAAGCGAACCATACGCAGTTTCATCACCAGATGGTCAATCAGTTCCTGTGCCTGCTCTTCAGTTAGTTTACCGGCTTTAAGGTCACGTTCGATGTAAACATCAAGGAAGGTTGAGACGCGGCCAAATGACATGGCAGCACCGTTTTGTGATTTAACTGCAGCCAGGTAGCCATAGTAAGTCCACTGTACTGCTTCAACCGCATTGGTAGCCGGACCGGAGATGTCATGGCCATATTTTGCTGCCATCTCTTTAATCTGGGCCAGCGCATGATGCTGGTCAGAAATCTCTTCACGCAGACGAATAGTCGCTTCCAGATTAACGCCATTCTCTAAATCTTCCTGCAGTGAGGCGAACTGAGCGAATTTATCCGCCATCAGGAAATCGATGCCGTACAGCGCCACACGACGATAGTCACCGATAATACGGCCACGGCCATAAGCATCAGGAAGGCCGGTCAGGATTCCTGATTTACGGCAGCGCAAAATGTCCGGGGTATAAACATCGAACACGCCCTGGTTGTGCGTTTTGCGGTATTCGGTGAAGATTTTTTTCAGTGAAGGGTCGAGTTCACGGCCATACACTTTGCATGACCCTTCGACCATTTTGATGCCGCCATAAGGAATGATGGCGCGTTTTAATGGCGCTTCGGTCTGCAGACCAACAATTTTTTCCAGTGGCTTAATGATGTAACCCGCGTCGTGCGAGGTAATGGTTGAGGCGAGATCGGTGTCGAAGTCGACTGGCGCGTGGGTGCGGTTCTCAATTTTGATGCCTTCCAGCACGCTTTCCCACAGTTTGGTGGTCGCTTCGGTGGCACCCGCCAGGAATGACTCGTCACCTTCATATGGGGTGTAGTTTTTCTGAATGAAGTCGCGCACATTGACGCTATTCTGCCATTCGCCTTCAGCAAATCCTTCCCATGCTGAAGCCAGTTTTGCATTAAGTTCGGTCATAATATACCTGCCTTATATGAGGAGACTTTACGGTCGGGCACAGCCAACTTCCTGTGCCGTCAAAAATGCGTTTAATGAACCTGGTCACCTTTACGGAGATAGATAACCCAGTAGGTCAACCCAACCAGAACGCCGCCGCCGATAATGTTTCCGATGGTCACGGGAATCAGGTTGTCGATAATAAAGTTACTGAGGGTCAGCGAGTGAAACTGTGCCGCCGTGGTGCCAGCTGCCTGCCAGAATTCAGGTGTCGCGAAGTCACGAATAGCAATGGCATAGGGTATAAGAAACATGTTGGCGATACTGTGTTCGAAACCGCTTGCGACAAACATCGCAACAGGCAGAATCATCACGACCAGCTTATCGGTCAGGGTGCGGCCTGAGTAACTCATCCAGACGGCGAGACAGACCAGCAGATTGGCCAATGTACCCAGACAAACCGCCTCTATGAAGGTGTGATGCATCTTGTGGTCGGCGGTTTGCAGGACATTCAATCCCCAGGCGCCATTCGCGACCATGTGCTGTCCGGCAAACCACATCAGGGCGACAAAGAAGAGTGCACCTGCAAGGTTACCGGCGTAAACGTTAATCCAGTTGCGGGCCAGCTGTCCCCAGCTGATGCGGCCACTGGCTTTGGCGACAACGATTAGTACAGTAGAGGTAAAAAGGTCGGCACCACATACCACGACCAGCATTAAGCCGAGTGAAAAGCAGATACCTCCAATCAGTTTGGCTATGCCATAGGGCATCGCGCCGCTACCGGTGGTCGCTGTAATATAAAAAACGAATGCGATTGAGATAAATACGCCGGCGTTTATTGCCAGAAAGAAGGTCGTAAAAGGATGTTTGGTTGCTTTATAGATACCCGCGTCTTCGGCCACTTTTGCCATCGCGGCGGGTAATAAAAGATTAAAAGGGTTGTCAGTTTTCACACTAACTTACTCCTGAAGTTGTCTGAAAAAATACTAACAAAGGAGTATAGGTCAGTAATTGATATGGATCATGTTTGCCAGGGTGGTAACCCACTGGTCGCAAATTAATGAGAAAATAATGAGTTAACTAGCTGAATATAGACAAATAAATTTATTTTAAAAATACAAAAATATTTTAATATAAAGTGATGCGCCACTTTTTTAGTTCAGCCTGTGTTATTAATTAATGGCTTATATGTTAATTAAAATGAT
Organism: Pantoea sp. Ft-CA_14; assembly: GCF_024520875.1. Classification (NCBI taxonomy): domain Bacteria; kingdom Pseudomonadati; phylum Pseudomonadota; class Gammaproteobacteria; order Enterobacterales; family Erwiniaceae; genus Pantoea; species Pantoea sp. Ft-CA_14. Next base: position 4,568 of record NZ_JALNPM010000014.1, read on the forward strand.
GTGATGTAATGGGAAGGAATTTTAAAGTAGCTAATGTTTCATAGAGAAAGTGGGGAAGGATGGCACCAGATAAATCCAGTGCCATGTTTAACCGTCTGCTTTCAGTCTGACGCGTCAGGGCTTACGCGTTTTTCCAGTAGTGACGTTTGGCGTTTTGCAGTTTTTCGTAGGCGGCAAGCAGCGACTGATGGGCAGGGAAGGCCTGCAGCTCATCATCAACAGCCTGAAGGCCGTTAAACGGATTCTCACCACTGATCGCGGCGGAGGCTGCTTCCATTGCGCTCTCACCATACATCCGCAGGAAAGCGTGATGATACTGCAATGGATCACGCTCATCTTCCATAGCCAGTAACAGCAGGGTCTGCAGGCAACGATAGTAGTTAGCGCGCTCTGGCGTAAAGATTGAGCTGTTAAACTCCATCGTCCATTCTGTCCAGATCAATGCCTGATCCAGATCGCCGCCCGCCAGCGCCAGCATCGCTTTTAATTCGCCAACACGCAGCGTGTACCAGCCATTGTCTTTACCGGTCGCCAGACCCAGCAGCTCACGAACGCGGGTGAAGTCATCAAAGCCTTCATCATCAAGCTGTCCAATCAGATCCAGATACTCTTCCGGATTCCAGTTGCTGTCAGGCAGGGCCAGCAGGGTTTCACGCATGCCCGCTCCCATGCTGTTGTTCGCCAGGAACAGGTCTTCTGCCGGGTAGATATCAGACATGCCTGGCACGATGATGCGGCAGGCATAGACACCCAGATGCTCGTAGTCTGCAATATAGACTTCCTGATCTTCCGAGGCGAAGATTGCCATCAGCGTGGCGAATTCCTGTTCGGTGCTGCCCGCGAATGACCAGTCGACAAAAGGATAATCCGCAGTTTCTTTAAACAGATCCCAGGAGATCAGGCCGCTTGAATCGATAAAGTGTGTTTCAAGGTTGGCATGCTCAGCCACTTCTTCGTCATCAAAGGTCGGTGGGGTAAACACATCCAGATCTTTGAGGCTTCGGCCCTGCAGCAACTCGGTAACGGTACGCTCCAGCGCCACACCGAAATCAGGGTGAGCACCAAATGAGGCAAAACAGGTTCCGTTGGTTGGGTTAAACAGCACCACGCAGATAACCGGATATTTACCGCCGAGAGAGGCGTCATAAGCGAAAATCGGGAAGCCTTCCGCTTCAAGACGTGCAATGGCTTCGATCACCTCAGGATAACGCTGCATCACGTCATCTGGAATCGCAGGCAGGCTGATCGCTTCAGCAATAATGCGGTTTTTAATGTAGCGCTCAAACACTTCAGACAGCCCCTGAACACGCGCTTCGTTCGCGGTATTACCTGCCGACATGCCGTTTGAGACATAGAGGTTGCCGATAATATTCATCGGGATATAGACAGTCTGCTGGTCGGACTGACGGGTAAAGGGCAGGGCGCAGATACCACGTTCAGTATTCCCGGACTGCAGATCAATCAGGCCGGAAGCCGTCAGTGCATTGTCGGGATCGTAAAATGCGCGCAGGCGCGGATCCAGAATACCTTCAGGTAAGGACTCATCATCAGGTAACGCAAACCATTTTTCATTGGGATAGTGAACAAAATCGCCGTTAGCGATCTTTTTTCCCAGCCAGAAGTCAGCAAAAAAATAGTTAGTTGAGAGACGCTCGAAATACTCGCCCAGCGCGGAGGCCAGCGCCGCTTTTTTACTGGCGCCCTTGCCGTTGGTAAAACAGAGCGGGCAATCGCGATCGCGGATATGCACTGACCAGACATGGGGGACAGGATTCAGCCAGGATGCTTCTTCAATGTTAAAGCCAAGATCCTGCAGCTTGTTCTGGAAACGCGCAATGGAGTCTTCCAGTGCGGCATCTTTGCCCGGGATAAATGTTTGCGTCATAGTGCCGCTCTCTCAGTTGTCATAGGGTGCGTAAAGCGCGCAATGATACGGATTTTGCTAACAGACCGCTATCAGGGCGGGACATTTTTACCGGCTTACTTTACCGGCTTACTTTTCATCACTTCTGCTCTCAGGCCAAACGCGGATTAATGGCGCTGGATAAAGCCTCACAAAATTCCGCGCAGATTTGCATTGGTAACATAACCTCCGGCGATCCAGATTCAGAAAATGTGACCGCTCCCTGATTTATGATTGCAGCTATCAGAATGCAGTGATAAAACCGGATGGTTATTCATAACCGTTCGATATGACAGTGGTGAGGGGAAATGACGCAAGTTTATAATTTTAGCTCTGGCCCGGCGATGCTACCGGTTGAAGTGCTTCGTCGTGCAGAACAGGAACTGACGAACTGGCGCGGTCTGGGTACCTCTGTAATGGAGATCAGTCACCGCAGTAAAGAGTTTATTCAGGTGGCTGAAGAAGCGGAGCAGGACTTCCGTGATCTGCTAAAAATACCGTCGAATTACAAAGTTTTATTCTGTCATGGCGGGGCGCGTGCGCAGTTCGCTGCCGTACCGGGAAATCTGCTGGGTAAAGCGACCAGTGCCGACTATGTTGATGGCGGTTACTGGGCGCATAGCGCAATAAAAGAAGCGGAAAAGTATTGTTCCCCACGCACGCTGGATGTCAAAACAACGCGCGACGGTAAACGAGCCATCCTGCCGATGAGCGAATGGGAGGTGAGTGAGACGTCCGCTTACCTGCATTTCTGCCCGAATGAAACCATTGATGGCATCGCGATTGACGAACAGCCCGACTTTGGCAGTAAAACCGTTGTTGCTGATTTCTCATCCACCATTCTGTCACGCCCTATCGATGTGAGTCGTTACGGTGTGATTTATGCGGGTGCGCAGAAAAATGTGGGCCCGGCCGGATTAACGCTGGTTGTCGTTCGCGAAGATCTGCTGGGTCAGGCACACGCCTCTGTGCCCTCAATCCTCGATTACAAAGTGCTGGCCGATAACGATTCGATGTTTAACACCCCGCCGACTTTTGCGTGGTATCTCTCAGGGCTGGTGTTTAAATGGCTGAAAGAGAAGGGCGGTGTGGCTGAAATTGATCGTATCAATCAGGCAAAATCTGACCTGCTTTATGGCGTAATCGATCACAGTGGCTTCTATCGTAATGATGTGGCAACAGAAAACCGCTCACGCATGAACATCCCTTTCCAGCTGGCCGATGCTTCACTCGATGCGCTGTTCCTGGAAGAGTCGTTTAAGGCGGGATTACACGCGCTTAAAGGCCATCGTGTAGTAGGCGGTATGCGCGCCTCTATTTATAATGCGATGCCGCTGGAAGGTGTGAAGGCCCTGACCGATTTCATGGTCGATTTTGAACGCCGTCACGGCTGATTATTAAGATATCAGCATTGATGCTGATGCCAGACCTCGTCACACGGCGAGGTCTCTGTATTTTTTGAGGATTTCGTTTCACATGCAGGACTCCCTGACTCTCCAACCGATTGCGCGCGTCAACGGCACGGTAAATCTGCCCGGCTCAAAGAGCGTTTCCAATCGTGCATTGCTGCTGGCTGCTCTGGCTAAAGGTACAACCCGTCTTACCAACCTGCTCGACAGCGACGACGTTAAGCACATGCTGAATGCGCTGACCGCGCTTGGTGTAAGCTATACGCTTTCCAGCGATCGCACCCTGTGTGAAGTGACGGGAAATGCCGGGCCACTGCACGCATCTCAACCGCTGTCACTGTTTCTGGGCAATGCCGGAACCGCAATGCGTCCGCTGGCCGCGGCGCTTTGTCTGGGCCAGCACGATATCGAACTGACCGGCGAACCCCGCATGAAAGAGCGTCCAATCGGGCATCTGGTTGACGCACTTCGTCAGGGCGGAGCAACCATTGAGTACCTGGAAAACGAAAACTATCCGCCGCTGCGTTTACGCGGTGGTTTTACCGGGGGTGAAGTCAGTGTGGATGGCAGCGTTTCCAGCCAGTTCCTGACCGCGCTGCTGATGACCGCGCCGCTGGCACAGCAGGATACCTGTATCACCATCAAAGGTGATTTGGTGTCGAAACCTTACATCGATATTACCCTTAATCTGATGCAGTGCTTTGGCGTCGAGGTTGAGAATCAGAACTATCAACGCTTCCTGATCAAGGGACAGCAACAGTATCAGTCGCCGGGTGATTACCTGGTTGAAGGCGATGCCTCTTCCGCTTCCTATTTCCTGGCCGCTGCCGCCATTAAAGGCGGCACGGTTCGCGTCACCGGGATTGGACGCCAGAGTGTGCAGGGTGACATCCGGTTTGCTGACGTGCTGGAAAAGATGGGCGCGACGATTGAGTGGGGCGATGATTACATTGCCTGTACGGCCGGAAAACTGCAGGCCATCGATATGGACATGAACCATATTCCGGATGCTGCAATGACCATCGCGACTACGGCGCTATTTGCAGAGGGCACTACCCGGTTACGCAATATTTATAACTGGCGGGTAAAAGAGACCGATCGACTGAGCGCAATGGCCACAGAGCTGCGTAAAGTCGGGGCAGAAGTCGAAGAGGGTCATGACTACATCCGTATTACGCCGCCAGCGACGCTGATTCATGCGGATATTGGCACCTACAATGACCACCGCATGGCGATGTGTTTCTCTCTGGTTGCACTTTCTGATACCCCGGTGACCATTCTCGATCCTGGCTGTACTGCAAAAACCTTCCCGGACTATTTCGTTCAACTGGCTAAAATCAGCCAGAGCGCCTGATATCTCCCCTTCCGGTGCGGTTCGCACCGGAACTCCCCTGATTTTATCTGGCTGTAACAGGCCAGAGATCCTCTGAATTGACTAAGATTACGAACCTGATCAGTGCGAAAGGGTAACCAAGCCGTGCTATGCAGCGTATAATGCTAGTCATTAATGGTGACCGAAAGGTCAGGAAGCACGCAGCAACAGGAGGGAATAATGACAGTAACTGCCCCGGTCATAACTATTGATGGGCCAAGTGGAGCGGGAAAGGGAACCCTGTGCAAAGCGATGGCGGAATCGCTGCAGTGGCATCTGCTGGACTCCGGTGCTATTTATCGCGTGCTGGCGTTGGCCGCATTGCATCATCAGGTGGAGATTGAATCTGAAGAGGCGCTGGTGCCGATTGCCGCTCACCTGGATGTGCGCTTTGTGTCACAAAATGGTGAAATGCAGGTCATACTTGAAGGTGAAGATGTCACCGGTGAAATCCGTACTCAGGAGGTCAGCAACACCGCTTCTCGTGTTGCCGCTTTTCCCCGGGTACGCGAAGCATTATTGCGCCGCCAGCGCGGTTTCCGCGAGATGCCTGGCCTGATTGCTGATGGCCGTGATATGGGCACCGTAGTTTTTCCGGATGCGCCAGTGAAAATTTTCCTTGATGCCAGCCCGGAAGAGCGTGCTCAGCGCCGTATGCTACAGTTGCAGGATAATGGCTTTAATGTTAACTTTGACCGCCTTTTAGCCGAGATAAAAGAACGCGACGACCGCGATCGTAATCGCGCAATTGCGCCTTTAGTAGCCGCTGGCGATGCATTGGTTCTGGACTCTACCGAGATGTCTATCGATCAAGTCATTGAAAAAGCGCTACAATATGCCCGCGAGAAGCTGGGTATTACGGCTTAACTGAATCTACCACCCTGTACCATGGATCCGGTGCCGGGCATGTGAAACAACCCCATCCGACATGAAGTCAGATGGACGTTAAATTGAAGAATCCTGAAGATTATCAATATGACTGAATCTTTTGCTCAACTATTTGAAGAATCCTTAAAAACAATCGAAACCCGCCCGGGTTCTATCGTTCGTGGCATCGTCGTTTCTATCGACAAAGATGTCGTTCTGGTTGATGCGGGTCTGAAATCTGAATCTGCAATTCCTGCAGAGCAGTTCAAGAACGCAGCCGGCGAACTGGAAATCCAGGTAGGCGACGAAGTTGATGTTGCTCTGGATGCAGTGGAAGACGGCTTCGGTGAAACCCTGCTGTCCCGTGAGAAAGCTAAGCGCCATGAAGCATGGATCACGCTGGAGAAAGCTTACGAAGACGCTGAAACTGTTACCGGTGTTATCAACGGCAAAGTTAAAGGCGGCTTCACAGTTGAGCTCAACGGTATCCGTGCGTTCCTGCCAGGTTCACTGGTAGATGTGCGTCCGGTGCGCGATACGCTGCACCTGGAAGGCAAAGAGCTTGAATTCAAAGTGATCAAGCTGGATCAGAAACGCAACAACGTCGTGGTTTCACGTCGTGCGGTTATCGAATCCGAAAACAGCGCAGAGCGCGATCAGCTGCTGGAAAACCTGCAGGAAGGCATGGAAGTCAAAGGTATCGTTAAGAACCTGACTGACTACGGTGCATTCGTTGATCTGGGCGGCGTTGATGGCCTGCTGCACATCACTGACATGGCATGGAAACGCGTTAAGCATCCAAGCGAAATCGTCAACGTGGGCGACGAAATCACCGTTAAGGTGCTGAAGTTCGACCGCGAGCGTACCCGTGTTTCTCTGGGTCTGAAGCAGCTGGGCGAAGATCCATGGGTTGCTATCGCTAAACGCTATCCGGAAGGCACCCGCCTGACCGGTCGTGTTACCAACCTGACTGATTACGGCTGCTTCGTGGAAATCGAAGAAGGCGTTGAAGGTCTGGTACACGTGTCTGAAATGGACTGGACCAACAAAAACATCCATCCGTCTAAAGTTGTTAATGTAGGCGACGTGGTTGAAGTTATGGTTCTGGACATTGACGAAGAGCGTCGTCGTATCTCCCTGGGTCTGAAGCAGTGTAAATCTAACCCATGGCAGCTGTTCGCTGAGACGCACAACAAAGGCGATCGTGTTGAAGGTAAAATCAAGTCAATCACTGACTTCGGTATCTTCATCGGCCTGGATGGCGGCATCGACGGTCTGGTTCACCTGTCTGACATCTCCTGGAACGCGACTGGCGAAGAAGCCGTTCGTGAGTACAAAAAAGGCGACGAAATCGCTGCCGTTGTACTGCAGGTTGATGCAGAGCGCGAGCGTATCTCTCTGGGCGTTAAACAGCTGGCAGAAGATCCGTTCAACAACTACATCACTTTGAACAAGAAAGGTGCCATCGTCACCGGTAAAGTGACTGCAGTTGATGCTAAAGGTGCTACAGTTGAATTAGCAGACGGCGTTGAGGGTTACCTGCGCGCTTCTGAAGCTTCACTGGACCGCATTGAAGATGCAACTCTGGTTCTGAACGTTGGCGACGACGTTGAAGCTAAGTTCACCGGCGTTGATCGTAAAAACCGTGTCGTAAGCCTGTCTGTCCGTGCGAAAGACCAGGCTGATGAGAAAGAAGCTATCAATACTGTTAACACCAAACAGGAAGAAGGCAATTTCTCTAGCGCTATGGCTGAAGCGTTCAAAGCGGCTAAAGGCGAGTAATCGGCCTGAAGCACCGGGTGGGCAACCACCCGGTTTCGGTAAAAGCTGTCATACATTCCCATAGGGATAAACCGGAGGTTACATGACCAAGTCAGAACTGATCGAAAGACTGGCGGGACAGCATACTCATATACCGGCGAAAGTCGTTGAGGATGCAGTAAAAGAGATGCTTGAGCACATGGCCACTACGCTGGCACAGGGCGAACGCATCGAAATCCGGGGATTCGGCAGCTTTTCTTTGCACTATCGCGCTCCGCGTACTGGACGTAACCCGAAAACGGGTGACAAAGTGGATCTGGAAGGTAAATACGTTCCCCACTTTAAGCCAGGCAAAGAGCTGCGCGATCGCGCAAATATCTACGGCTAAGCCGATACCGAACCAGATAAACGACATCTCCGGATGTCGTTTTTTTTTGCCTGCGATTCAGGCTCAGATCTGACATCCGGATTGCTGTCATCAACACTGCAACGCCGCACTCTCTTTGTGAGAGCGCTCCAGCCTGCCTGATCATCCGCTGTTACTTTTACCTCCTTTGCCCAGAATAATCGAACTGAATCAATGGATACGATTATGCTGACATGGACCGTTCTGGCGCGACTGGCGATCGTTGCAACGTTACCGCTAATGCTGATGGCCCGGCTGCCTTCCGGTGAGGTGATGTGGGGCTTCCTCCTCACAGGACTGGCTCTGCTGCATTGCCCTTACCAACCCGTCCGTCTGGCCGGTATTACTCTGCTGTTTCTGGCATGGGCCTGTAACGACGCCCGTCTGATAGTGCGGGATATCGAAAAGTTCTCGGCGCGTCCTGCCACCTACACCCTTCAGATCAGTGAACTGCGGAAAGAGCGGAAGCAAATCCGGGTTCGTCTGCTGAAAGAGGAGGGCAGGATGATTTTTCCGCCTCGCTTTGCCTGGATCTGGTTTGATGCTGATCCGGAGGTCTACTGTCCAGGACAACGCTGGACGATGAAACTGCGTCTGCGACCGGTACATGCCCGCCTTAATGAGGGCGATTTTGATGCGCAGCGTTTTGCACTGGCTAATAATACGCCGCTTCAGGGACGAATCCTTAAGCAGACTGCGGTAAGCGATCGCTGTGATAGCCGCTGGCGATTTATTTTATGGCATCGTGACAGGACCCGTGCAATGCCTGCACGTGCAACGCTGGAGGCACTGGCTTTTGGCATTCGGGATGAGATGAGCCAGCAGACGCGTCAGCTACTGCGGGATACCGGTACCGCGCATCTGATGGCGATATCGGGCATGCATATCGCCCTGGCCGCCAGCACCGGCTGGATGATTGCGCGTGGGGTGCAATTTATCTTGCCAGCCCGTTATATCAGCTATCTTTTCCCCCTCATCGTGAGCTGGCTGTTTGCTGCAATCTATACCTGGCTCTCCGGTGCACAGCCTCCCGCAGAGCGTTCGCTGCTTGCCCTGACGCTATGGGCGATAACACGGTTTGCGGGAGTTCAGCTGAATAGCTGGCAGGTCTGGACGTTCTGTATTGCGTTGCTGCTGGTAACCGACCCGCTGACCGTGCTCTCAGACAGCTTCTGGCTCTCGGTACTGGCTGTCGGCATGCTGCTGGTCTGGTATCACTGGTTCCCGCTGCCTGCGTCGTTCCGTCGGCAACGGCGCTGGATTCCGGTACAACTGCTGCATTTACAGGCGGGCATGATGATTTTAATGGTGCCGTTGCAGGTGGCGATTTTCAACGGCATCAGCCTGACTGCGCTGGTGGCAAATGTTGTCGCGATTCCGGTCGTCTCGTTTATTACCATGCCTCTGGTGACGCTCGCCCTGCTGCTGCCGGTGGCGCATTTATCTGGCTTCTTCTGGGGAGCGGCCGATCTCTCTTTACGTGCACTGTTTCATGGCCTGACGTTGCTGCCACCAGGCTGGTGGCCGCTGAATGGCACAACCTGGTTTACAGTCATGGTATGGGGCGGTCTGATTCTCTGGCGTGCGCAGCTCTTCTTCTCTCTGCCACTAAGCAGCGGCGCGTTAGCGCTGGCGATGATACTGAGTCGCCAGCCAAATCAGGAGCAGGGCTGGCGCATCGATATGCTGGATATCGGGCACGGTCTGAGTCTGGTGATCAGCCAGGGCGACGAGGCCGTGATGTATGACACCGGCCCGCGCTGGCAGAACGATAATGCGGGGAGTCGGGTGATCATTCCATGGCTGGAGCGCAGGCAGTTACGGTTAAAACAGGTCATCCTGAGTCATAAACATCTGGATCATACTGGCGGGCTGGCGGCGATTACTCAACGCTGGCCAGCGGTTGAAGTCAGAAGTGCGCTGGCTGATGAGGCACACTTACCCTGCGTACGGGGCACGCAGTGGCGCTGGCGGCAGCTCCACTTTCGGGTGGTCTGGCCGCTGACGGCACCCCTGCCGGGCGGAAATAATGACTCCTGTGTGGTGATCGTTGATGATGGTCAGGTCCGGCTGATGTTAACCGGTGATATTGAAGCGAAAGCGGAACGCCAGCTGGTGGCGCTGGAGAAGCAGGGGCTGAAGGTCGATATTCTGCAGGTCCCGCACCACGGCAGCCGGACGTCGTCGACCTCATTGCTGCTGCGTAAAGCCGCAGGCCACACCGCTATCGCCTCGCTGGCACGCTACAATGCATGGCGCATGCCCGCGAAAAATGTGCTGGAAAACTACCGAACGGCCGGTTTTCACTGGCTGGATACGGGCCAGTCAGGACAAATCAGTATCAGGATAAATCAGGGCAGAGCGCAGGTTTCTACCCTGCGGGAACAATTAATGCCCCGTTGGTATCATCAGTGGTTTGGCGTCAAACGCGAATCCAGGTAGAATGGCCGGCTATTTCCAACAGCGTGAATAAATAATGCATCAAGATAAAGATCTCTCTACGTGGCAGACGTTTCGCCGACTCTGGCCGATGATCGCGCCTAATAAAGCGGGATTAATTGCGGCCTCAGTCGCCCTGATTATTAATGCTGCGGGCGACGCCTTAATGCTCTCACTGTTGAAACCGTTACTGGATGATGGTTTTGGTAAAGCTGACAGATCGGTGATGCTATGGCTGCCGTTAGTGGTTATTGGCCTGATGCTAGTCCGCGGAGTCACCAGTTATATCTCCAGCTACTGCATCTCCTGGGTCTCTGGCAACGTCGTGATGAACATCCGCCGTCGTCTGTTCAGCCATATGATGGGCATGCCGGTTTCGTTTTTCGACCAGCAGTCAACCGGCACCCTGTTGTCACGCATTACTTACGATTCTGAGCAGGTCGCCTCCTCTTCTTCGGGCGCGCTGGTCACCGTAGTGCGTGAAGGGGCTTCCATTATTGGCCTGTTTATCATGATGTTCTACTACAGCTGGCAGCTGTCGCTGATCCTGATTGTACTGGCACCTATCGTCTCCTTTGCTATCCGCACCGTCTCTAAGCGCTTCCGCACCATCAGCAAAAGTATGCAGAACACTATGGGGCAGGTGACAACCAGCGCCGAGCAGATGCTGAAAGGGCACAAAGAAGTGCTGATTTTTGGCGGACAGGACATTGAATCGGAGCGCTTTTCCCGCGTCAGTAACCGGATGCGTCAGCAGGGAATGAAACTCGTTTCAGCCTCCTCCATTTCCGATCCGATTATTCAGCTGATCGCGTCGCTGGCACTGGCTTTTGTGCTCTATGCCGCCAGCTTCCCCAGCGTCATGGATACCCTGACAGCCGGTACCATCACCGTGGTCTTCTCCTCGATGATTGCCCTGATGCGCCCGCTTAAGTCTCTGACCAACGTCAACGCCCAGTTCCAGCGTGGGATGGCGGCCTGTCAGACACTGTTCTCTATTCTGGATAGTGAGCAGGAAGTAGATAACGGTACGCGCGAAATCACCCGTGCTAAAGGGGATATTGAATTCCGTGATGTCACCTTTACCTACCCAGGCCGTGAAATTCCGGCACTGCGTAATATCAATCTGTCGCTGCCAGCAGGAAAAACGGTGGCGCTGGTGGGCCGTTCCGGTTCCGGTAAGTCTACGATGGCGAGCCTGCTGACCCGCTTTTATGATATCCAGCAGGGCGAAATCCTGCTGGACGGTCATGATCTGCGTGAGTACAGCCTGCGCTCATTGCGTAATCAGGTGGCGCTGGTGTCACAGAATGTGCACCTCTTCAACGACACGATTGCCAATAACATCGCGTATGCCCGCAGTGAGCAATACAGTCGTGAAGAGATCGAGCAGGCGGCCACCATGGCGCATGCCATGGACTTTATCAATAAAATGGATAAGGGCCTGGATACGATGATTGGCGAGAATGGCGTGCTGTTATCTGGCGGTCAGCGTCAGCGTATTGCCATTGCCCGTGCGTTATTACGTGATTGCCCGATCCTGATCCTCGATGAAGCCACCTCGGCGCTGGATACCGAGTCTGAACGCGCGATTCAGTCTGCACTGGATGAGTTGCAGAAGAACCGTACCTCGCTGGTGATTGCGCACCGACTCTCTACCATCGAGAAAGCGGATGAAATCGTGGTAATTGAAGATGGCCAGATTGTTGAACGCGGTACGCATCAGGTGCTGTTAGCAGAACGCGGTGCCTATGCACAGCTGCACAAGATGCAATTCGGCCAATGATTGAACGTATCTGGAGTGGTCGCTCACCGCTATGGCTGCTGCTATGGCCATTCAGCCTGCTGTATGGTGCGATCACGGCCCTGATACGCTTCAGTTACAGGCGCGGCTGGCGTAAAAGCTGGCGTGCGCCCCTGCCGGTCGTGGTGGTGGGTAACCTGACTGCCGGCGGGAATGGAAAGACGCCGGTGGTCATCTGGCTGGTCGAGGCATTACAGCAGCGCGGCCTGCGCGCTGGCGTGGTCTCCCGAGGATATGGCGGCAAGACGGACCACTATCCCTTGCTGGTCACGGCGCAGACCCCCACCGAACAGGCCGGGGATGAGCCGGTATTGATCGCCCAGCGCACCGGGGCGCCGGTCGCGGTCGCCCCTCAACGGCGACGGGCGATTGAGGCGTTACTGAAACAGGGTTCGCTGGATGTGATCATCACGGATGATGGCCTGCAGCATTACGCCCTGCAGCGCGATCGCGAGATCGTGGTGGTTGATGGGGGCCGTCGTTTTGGTAATGGCTGGTGGTTGCCTGCCGGTCCGATGCGTGAACGTGCCGATCGTCTGCAGCAGGTCGATGCCGTGATCATTAACGGCGGCGAAGCACAGCCCGACGAGATTGCCATGCAACTTCAGCCCGGGCTGGCCACCAATCTGCTGACCGGTGAAACCTGCCCGCCGGAGCAACTGGGTGCGGTAGTCGCCATGGCCGGTATTGGTCATCCCCCGCGTTTTTTCACCACGCTGAAACAGCAGGGTATAACGCCGGTCGCAGAGATCGCCTTTGCCGATCATCATGCCTACAGCAAAGATGAACTGACCCGATTACTCCAGGCGGGTCAGCAACTGCTGATGACCGAAAAAGACGCGGTGAAATGCCGTCACTTTGCCCAGCCTGACTGGTGGTATTTGCCGGTCGATGCCCATTTAACTGGTAATGCCGTGACGCCGTTACTGGATGACATTGAACAACTCTGCCGCCATATTTCCTGATACCCGCCCCCGTTCAGGTGAAGCCTGATAAGGAAGAGGATGAACAGTACGCATTCACTTTCGTTACAGCAAGCACGCCACCTTCATCTCGCCGCGCAGGGCCTGCTGCGAACTCCGGCAAAACGTGCTGTTTATCAGGATCTGATTGACTGCATTTCCCGCATGTCGCTGCTGCAAATCGATACCATTCATGTGGTGGCCCGCAGTCCGTATCTGGTGCTGTTCAGTCGCCTGGGGAACTATCCTCAGGCATGGCTGGAACAGGCTCTGGCACAGGGCGAACTCTTTGAGTACTGGGCGCACGAAGCCTGCTTTATTCCCCGTGCCGATTACCGACTTCTTCGTCATCGCATGCTGTCGCCGGAACGTCTGGGCTGGAAATACAATGCGCAATGGGTCGCTGAGCACCAGCAGGCCATTGCCGAATTACTGCAGCAGATCAGAGACAACGGTCCGGTACGCGCCGCCGATTTTACCCATGCCGATAACCCGAAGTCAGGCTGGTGGGCATGGAAACCGCACAAACGTCATCTGGAGAATCTCTTCAGCGCCGGTGAGCTGATGGTCACCGAACGCCGTAATTTTCAGCGCGTCTACGATCTGCGCAGCCGCGTGATGCCCGACTGGCAGGATGCGATACATGGCATCAGTGAAGCGGAGGCGACCCGTCAGATGCTGATGAACAGCGCCCGCAGCTTAGGGGTTTTCCGCGCGGCCTGGCTGGCGGATTACTATCGCCTGAAGCGGGCACCCGTGAACAACTTTATCGCTGACGCTCAGGCTGCGGGCGATCTGGTCGCCGTCAATACAGAGGGACTAGGTGAGATGTGGCTGCATCGTGACTACGTGCCGTTGCTGGATACGCCGCTGCAGGCGACGCACAGCGCGCTGCTGTCGCCGTTTGATCCGGTGGTCTGGGATCGCAAGCGTGCGCGTGAGCTGTTCAATTTTGACTACCGTATTGAGTGCTATACCCCGGAGGAAAAACGCAAATTTGGCTATTTTGTTTTGCCCATCCTCCATCGCGGCCAGATAAAAGGGCGGCTGGATGCCCGCATGCTGCGTCAGGCAAAACAGCTGGAGATTAAAAATATCTGGCTGGAGGAGAAGACCCGCGTTACGGCGCGATTTTTGCTGGATATCCGGCGTGCTATCGAACGCTTCGCGACGTGGCAGGGTGCTGAAAGCGTCGCTATCCTGCAGGCACCCGACGCGCTTAACGATCAGTGGCCAGCCCTGTGGACGCTGGATTAATCAATTTTGCGGCAGCCGCTGCGGGATGGCGTTTTACCCCATCCCGCACGCGCCGCGCTATGGTATGCTTGAATCCTTAAGCATTCGGTCCCTGATGGAGGACATATGGATCATCGTTTACTCGAAATCGTTGCCTGCCCGGTTTGCAATGGCAAACTCTACTTCAACAATGCTCAACAGGAGCTGATCTGCAAACCTGATGGCCTGGCCTTCCCGGTCCGGGACGGCATTCCGGTGCTGCTGGAAACCGAAGCCCGCACGCTGTCAGTTGAAGAGATTCATCCATGAGTTTCACCGCTATCATTCCTGCGCGTTATGCGTCAACCCGCTTACCCGGCAAGCCGCTGCTCGATATCCACGGTAAACCGATGGTCGTGCATGTAATGGAGCGGGCCCGTGAATCGGGTGCCAGCCGGGTCATTGTTGCCACCGATCATCCCGACGTGGCGCAGGCAGTGGAAGCGGCAGGCGGCGAAGTCTGCATGACGCGCGCCGATCACCAGTCTGGCACTGAGCGACTGGCGGAAGTGATCGAAAAATATCAGTTTGCCGATGATGAAATCATCGTAAACGTGCAGGGCGATGAGCCGATGATTCCGGCCGAGATTGTGCGTCAGGTGGCGACCAATCTGGCGGGGTCGGCGGCCGGGATGGCGACGCTGGCGGTGCCGATCACCGATGTGGAAGAAGCTTTTAATCCGAATGCGGTGAAAGTCGTCATGGATGTGAATGGCTACGCGCTCTATTTTTCACGGGCGACCATACCCTGGGATCGTGAACGGTACGCCGCATCGCGCGAGCAGATCGGTGATACGCTGCTGCGCCACATTGGCATCTACGCTTACCGTGCTGGTTTTATACGCCGCTATGTCGCCTGGGCGCCTTGTCCTCTGGAACAGATTGAGCTGCTCGAGCAACTGCGTGTTTTATGGTACGGCGAAAAAATTCATGTCGCCGTCGCGAAAACCATTCCCAGTGTGGGTGTGGATACGCCAGACGATTTGCAACGCGTTCGTGATGCCATGCAGGCCTGACAAGCGGGGAGCCTGTCTCCCCGTTTCAGCGCAACGTTCTTGATCCGCCGCTAAACTTATCTCCAACACTTCCTTCAGGATATTGTGATACTCATCTGAGGAGGATGCCGCATGGAACAGCTTAAATCGGAACTCACGCTGGCGCTGGGTGAAACCATCAGCCGCCTCGAAATGATCAGTGAACATCCACCCACCCGGCTTTATGCGTTATACGATCGGGACGGGCGCCCCATGCCGGTGGTGGCGAAATATTTTCGTCATCAGGGCCGGGCGGCGATGGAAGCCAGAAAGCTGGCGCTGCTGGGCCAGGCCGGACTGATCGCCGTGCCAGCGGTCTATGGTCTGGTGATGAGCCAGCAGCCGCCGGTGCATGAAATGCTCCTGCTGGCGCGACTGAATGGCGTAACGGCGGAAGCGCCTGCGCGGGATGCTCAGCGCTGGCAACAGTTTTGCGAACAGGTGGTCGAGGGAGTGCTGGCCTGGCACCGGCTCGACAGCCATGGCCTGGTCGGTACGGTGGACAGCACGCAGCAGAACAGCTGGCCCGCCTGGTATGCACAACGGGTTGAGGTGCTATGGGCGACCCTGAGCTATCTGCGTCCGCCAGCCTTTACGCTGGAAGATCGTCAGATTCTGTTTCGCTGCCGGGCACGACTGGCGCATCTGTTTCGCGGCTTCGACGATCCCTGTGTGATGGTTCACGGCAACATTCAGCTGCAGAGCATGCTGAAAGATAGCCGCAGTGACCAGTTAATCGCGATGACACAGCCGGGCACCATCCTCTGGGCACCCCGTGAATACGATCTTATCCATCTGGATACCTCGCCTGCCGAAACGGCGCTGCTGCACAATTACCTGCAACGGGCGCCGGTTTCAGAGGGTTTTGTCTGGCGTCGGTGGGTTTATCAACTGTGGGACTGCATTGAGCATCTGGTACAGACCGGCACGTTTAATCGTCCGCGTTTTGACCATGCACGCGCGCAATTACTTCCCTGGCTCGGCTGAGTCCGACTCCTCGCCTTTCAGCCGTTGCAATAGTGTGCCAAGCGTTTCGTAGACCGCACGTTCGCTGTGACTCAGCCAGATCGATGAGGGTATCGCCCGCTCCCATCCATTCAGCGGTGACGTAATCGCCAGCTGATTCGCGGGAGCGGCCATTGGCTTCAACCCGATCGCGTGGAAAAAGCGTATTGCGCGCGGCATATGATTCGCGGATGTGACCAGCAGAAACGGGCGATCGCCCACCACGGTTTTGACCGCCTGCGCTTCATCCGCGGTGTCGCGGGGCTGGTCGAGAATCTGAACATGTTCGCGGGGAACGCCCAGACTTTCCGCCACCTGTGACGCTACCCAGGCGCTACTCTTTGGATTGGTGCCGCCCGCTGCGCCGGTAAAAATCAGCGTCGACTGCGGATTCCGCTGCCACTGACGGACGCCTTCTGCCACGCGCGGCAGACTGTTATTCAGCAGGTTCGAGCTGGGTGCCCACGCCGCGTTAAAGGTGTAGCCTCCACCCAGCACCACAATGTAGTCCACCTTCTCTGATCCGTTCCAGGTCGGATAGCGGCTATCCAGCGGCAAAAGCAGACGATCGGCCAGCGGTTGCAGGCTCAGCAGCAGCAGTAACAGCCAGCTGACGGAGATCACGGTTTTGCCGCTTTTCTGCCAGCCAGTAAACCAAAGCAGTAAAATGCCAAGCGCCATCAGCAAAAGCAGAAACGGCAGGGGTAAAAGCAGCCCGCCGATAACTTTTTTAAGGGTAAATAACATCAAAAAAGAGTCCTGTTGTCCGAAAATAGAGCACCCGGAAGGGAAGATGGGGATGAAAGGTTCATTCTTCTGGTGCCTGTGACAAAATAGCACAAGTCTCACCGCAGCATACCGGAGCGCATGCCATGCAGGATCGTAACTTTGACGATCTCGCGGATAAATTTTCGCAAAATATTTACGGCACCACTAAAGGGAAGATACGCCAGGCCATCCTCTGGGATGAGCTGGAGAAGATACTGCCCGGTTTGTCACCGCACCCGCTGTCGGTGCTGGATGCTGGCGGCGGTGTCGGCCAGGTCTCCAGCGGGCTTGCTGCGCAGGGCCATCAGGTTCTGCTGTGCGACCTTTCCAGCGAGATGCTGCGCCGGGCCGGTGAAAATGCGGCGGCGCAGGGTGTGAGCCACAACATGCAATTCAGACAAATTAGCGCTCAGCAGGTGGGCGAACATTTGGATAAGCCGGTGGATCTGGTATTGTTCCACGCTGTGCTTGAGTGGGTCGCTGAACCGGAGAAGGTGCTGAAAGCGCTGTTTGATCTGCTGCGTCCGGGGGGCGTCATGTCGCTGATGTTTTACAATCTGCACGGCCTGACATTGCGCACTTTAACGCTGGGTAACTTTGGCTATCTGCGCACCAACCTGACTAAACGCAAAAAGCGAACGCTGTCGCCTGACTATCCGCGCGACCCCGAGCAGGTCTATCGCTGGCTGGAGGCGTGTGGCTTTGTGATTGAACAGCGTGCCGGGATCCGGGTGTTCAGTGACTACATGAAGCCGCCGAAGGGCGAGCCAAAAAGCGACGACGAAATTATTGAGATGGAGCGGCGTTACTGCCGTCAGGAACCCTTTTTGAGCTTAGGGCGCTACATCCACGTGACCGCGCGTAAACCCGGGCAGAAGGACGAATTATGAGTGAATTTTCCCAGACGGTACCTGAACTGGTCTCCTGGGCGCGCAAAAATGACTTTTCCCTTGCGCTGCCAGTGGAACGTCTGGCCTTTTTGCTGGCTATCGCCACCCTCAACGGTGAGCGGATGGATGGCGAAATGAGCGAAGGCGATCTGATTGATGCTTTCCGTCACGTCAGTAAAGCTTTCGAACAAACCCATGAAACCGTGTTGGTTCGTGCCAACAACGCCATCAACGACATGGTGCGACAGCGCCTGCTCAACCGTTTTACCAGCGAAATCACGGAAGGCAATGCCATCTATCGCCTGACGCCGCTGGCGATCGGCATCACCGACTATTACATCCGCCAGCGGGAGTTCTCGACTCTGCGCCTGTCGATGCAGCTGTCGATTGTGGCCAATGAGCTTAAGCGGGCAGCCGATGCCGCGCAGGAAAACGGTGATGAGTTTCACTGGCACCGCAATGTTTTCGCACCGCTGAAATATTCCGTGGCGGAGATCTTCGACAGCATCGATATGACCCAGCGTCTGATGGATGAACAGCAGCAGGCGGTTAAAAATGATATCGCCGAACTGCTGAACAAAGACTGGCGCGCGGCCATCTCCAGCTGTGAAATGCTGCTTTCTGAAACCTCAGGAACGCTGCGTGAACTGCAGGATACGCTTGAAGCCGCGGGCGACAAACTTCAGGAAAATCTGCTGCGCATTCAGGATGCCACGCTGGACAGCCCCGATCTGGGCTTTGTCGATAAGCTGGTGTTTGATCTGCAAAGCAAACTCGACCGTATTACCAGCTGGGGCCAGCAGGCGATTGACCTCTGG
This sequence comes from Pantoea sp. Ft-CA_14, assembly GCF_024520875.1. Classification (NCBI taxonomy): domain Bacteria; kingdom Pseudomonadati; phylum Pseudomonadota; class Gammaproteobacteria; order Enterobacterales; family Erwiniaceae; genus Pantoea; species Pantoea sp. Ft-CA_14. The sequence continues at coordinate 23,281 of NZ_JALNPM010000014.1, forward strand.
ATCGGCTATGACCGCCACGTCCATAAATTTATTCGTACCGCCATCGACATGGATAAAAACCGCGTCTTTGCGCAGCGCCTGCGGGTATCGGTGCAGAATTACTTCGACGCGCCCTGGGCGCTGACCTATGCCAACGCCGACCGCCTGTATGACATGCGTGATGAGGCGCTGACGCTGCGTAACGACGAAGTGATGGGCGAACTGCCGCCGGAGATGGAGTACGAAGAGATCAACGAAATCCGCGAACAGCTGGCAGCGATGATTGAAGAAGCGCTGCAGGTCTACAAATCGCAACAAAAACCGCTCAACCTCGCGTCAGTGATGCGCGACTACCTGGCCCAGTATCCCCGAGCCCGCCATTTCGATCTGGCGCGTATTGTGGTGGATCAGGCGGTACGCCTTGGCGTAGCGGAAGCTGATTTAGCCGGTTTGCCTGTGGAATGGCAAACCATCAATGATTACGGAGCCAAGGTGCAGGCACATGTCATCGACAAATATTGAACAAGTGATGCCGGTTAAGCTGGCACAGGCACTGGCCAACCCGATTTTTCCCGCGCTGGACAGCCAGTTACGCGCCGGACGCCATATCGGTATCGAAGAGCTGGATAATCACGCTTTTCTGATGGACTACCAGTCGTTTCTCGAAGAGTTTTACAGCCGCTATAACGTTGAGTTAATCCGTGCGCCGGAAGGCTTTTTCTATCTGCGTCCGCGTTCAACCACGCTGATTCCGCGTTCCGTGCTCTCTGAGCTGGACATGATGGTCGGGAAGATTCTCTGCTATCTCTATCTCAGCCCGGAACGACTGGCCAATGAAGGTATCTTCACCCAGCAGGAGCTGTACGACGAACTGCTCTCTCTGGCCGATGAGAACCGCCTGCTGAAGCTGGTCAACCAGCGTTCAACCGGTTCTGATCTGGATCGCACCAAACTGCAGGAGAAAGTGCGCGCCTCTCTGAGCCGCCTGCGTCGCCTTGGCATGGTGTGGTTTTTCGGCAACGACAGCAGCAAGTTCCGCATCACGGAATCGGTGTTCCGCTTTGGTGCCGACGTGCGCGGCGGTGATGACGCCCGTGAAGCGCAGCTTCGTCTGATTCGTGATGGCGAAGCTATGCTACTGGAAAACGCGACAGCACCGGTCGACACCGATGAAAATGAAGGACAGGAAGGCGACGCGAGTGAGAACGCAGAGGAAGAACAGGCATGATTGAGCGCGGAAAGTTTCGTTCGCTTACGCTGATCAACTGGAACGGCTTTTTTGCCCGTACCTTTGATCTCGATGAATTAGTGACCACGCTATCAGGCGGTAACGGTGCGGGTAAGTCCACCACGATGGCGGCATTTGTCACCGCGCTGATCCCCGATTTAACGCTGCTGCACTTCCGTAATACCACCGAAGCGGGCGCGACATCAGGATCCCGTGACAAGGGTCTGCACGGTAAACTGCGGGCTGGCGTCTGCTACTCCATGCTGGATGTGGTGAACTCACGCCATCAGCGTGTCGTGGTCGGTGTCCGTCTGCAACAGGTCGCCGGACGCGATAAAAAGGTCGATATTAAGCCATTCAGTATCCATGGCCTGCCCACCGACACCAACCCAACCGATATGCTGACGGAAGTGCTCAACAGCCGTCAGGCTCGCGTATTACCGCTGAACGAAGTCAAAGAGCGGGTTGAGGCGCAGGAAGGCGTGCAGTTCCGCGCCTATAACTCAGTCACCGATTATCACGCCATGCTGTTTGATCTTGGTGTGGTGCCGCGTCGTCTGCGCTCTGCCAGCGATCGCAGCAAGTTTTATCGTCTGATTGAAGCCTCGCTGTATGGCGGTATCTCCAGCGCCATCACCCGCTCTCTGCGTGATTACCTGCTGCCAGAAAACAGTGGCGTGCGCAAAGCGTTCCAGGATATGGAAGCCGCGCTGCGCGAGAACCGCATGACGCTGGAGGCGATCCGCGTTACCCAGTCTGACCGCGATCTCTTCAAGCATCTGATCTCCGAGGCGACCAGCTACGTTTCGGCTGACTATATGCGCCACGCCAACGAGCGTCGGGGACACCTCGACAGCGCGTTACAGCTGCGCAACGAGCTGTTCAGCAGCCGTAAGCAGCTCGCCACCGAGCAGTATCGTCATGTTGAGATGGCGCGCGAACTGGCCGAGCACAGTGGTGCAGAAAACGATCTTGAAGTCGATTATCAGGCCGCCAGCGATCACCTGAACCTGGTACAGACGGCGATGCGTCAGCAGGAGAAGATTGAGCGCTACGATGCGGATATCGAAGATCTGACGCTGCGGCTGGAAGAGCAGACCGAAGTGGTCGCCGAAGCGCGTGAAATTCAGGAAGAGAATGAAGCGCGGGCCGAAGCGGCTGAGCTGGAAGTGGATGAGCTGAAAAGCCAGCTGGCCGATTTCCAGCAGGCGCTCGACGTGCAGCAAACCCGCGCCATCCAGTATCAGCAGGCATTGCAGGCGCTGGAACGCGCCCGCACGCTCTGCCAGCTGCCCGATCTGAGCATTGAAAATGCGGCTGAATGGCAGGAAAGCTTCCAGGCCAAAGAGGAAGAGGCGACAGAACGGTTGCTGCGCCTGGAGCAGAAGCTGAGCGTAGCGGAAGCAGCGCACAGTCAGTTTGAACAGGCGCTGGCGCTGGTGACCAGCATTGCCGGTGACGTGACCCGTCAGGACGCCTGGCAAACCGGCCGCGAACTGCTGCGTGATGCCAGCAACCAGCGTCATCACGCCGAACAGCTCTCTTCGCTGCGTCTGCGTCTCAATGAGCTGGAACAGCGTCTGCGCGAACAGCATGAGGCGGAGCGCCTGCTGGCGGAATTCTGCAAGCGTCAGGGGCAGCATTATGAAGCGGATGCGCTGGCAGGCCTGCAGCAGGAGCTTGAAGCACAGATTGAACAGCTGAATAGCAGCGTCTCCGACGCCGGTGAGCAGCGCATGATGATGCGCCAGGAGCTGGAGCAGCTGCGCGAACGCATCACCAGCCTGACCGCCCGTGCGCCACACTGGCTGGCGGCGCAGGAGATCCTGACCCAGCTTAGCGAGCAGACCGGCCAGGCGCTGAACAGCAGCCAGGACGTGACCGAATATATGCAGCAGTTGCTGGAGCGTGAGCGTGAAACCACCGTCGAGCGCGACGAAGTGGCGGCGCGTAAACGCGATATCGAGCGGCAGATTGAGCGGCTCAGCCAGCCGGGCGGTGCCGAAGATGCGCGCCTGACCCAGCTTGCCGAACGTTTTGGCGGCGTGTTGCTGTCAGAGATTTACGATGATGTGACGCTGGATGATGCGCCTTACTTCTCGGCGCTCTACGGTCCGTCGCGTCATGCGATTGTGGTGCCGGATCTCTCCCGCGTTCGTGAGTTGCTGGATGGTCTGGAAGAGTGTCCGGAAGATCTCTACCTGATCGAGGGTGATCCGCAGTCGTTCGATGACAGCGTCTTCAGCGTCGATGAACTGCAGAATGCGGTAGTGGTGAAGGTGGCAGAGCGTCAGTGGCGCTACTCCCGCTTCCCGAAAATACCGCTGTTTGGCCGCGCGGCGCGTGAGAATCAGCTGGAGCTGCTACACCTTGAGCGCGATAAGCTGGCCGAACGCTACGCCACGCTGTCGTTCGACGTGCAGAAAACGCAGCGTCTGCATCAGTCATTCAGCCGCTTTATCGGCAGTCATCTGGCCGTCGCCTTTGACGCCGATCCGGAAGCGCAGATCCGTCAGCTCGGCGCACGCCGGGGTGAGCTGGAGCGCGCGCTGAATCAGCATGAGAGCAACAATCAGCAGCAGCGTCAGCAGTATGAGCTGGCCAAAGAGGGCGTATCACAGTTAAACCGGCTGCTGCCACGCGTCAATCTGCTGCTGGATGAGACGCTGGGCGATCGCTGCGAAGAGATCCGCGAGCAGGTCGATGCGGCACAGGAAGCGGCGCGCTTCCTGCATCAGCATGGCGCTAAGCTGGCGAAACTGGAACCGATCATCGCCGTGCTGCAGAGCGATCCTGAACAGCATGAGCAGTTACAGGCGGATTATCAGCAGGCGCAGCAGCAGCAGCGCAACGCCCGTCAGCAGGCCTTTGCCCTGACAGAAGTGGTGCAGCGTCGCGCCCACTTCAGCTACGACGACTCGGCCAGCATGCTCAACGGCAACAACGACCTCAGCGATAAGCTGCGTCAGCGTCTGGAGCAGGCTGAGGGCGAACGCAGCCGCAGTCGTGATCGCCTGCGTGAACATCAGGCGCAGCTGACGCAATACTCCCAGGTGCTGGCCTCGCTGAAAAGCGCCTATGATGCCAAGCGCGACATGCTGAAAGAGCTGCAGCAGGAGATGCAGGACATTGGCGTCCAGGCTGACAGCAGCGCGGAAGAACGCGCGCGCGTTCGCCGTGACGAGCTTTACACGGCACTGAGCCACAACCGCGCCCGCCGCAATCAGCTGGAGAAACAGCTTACCTTCTGCGAAGCGGAGATGGATAACCTGCAGAAGCGACTGCGTCAGCTGGAGCGTCAGTATCATCAGGTGCGTGAGCAGGTGGTCAGCGCCAAAGCGGGCTGGTGTACCGTACTGCGTCTGGTGAAAGAGAATGGCGTTGAGCGTCGTCTGCATCGCCGTGAACTGGCCTACCTGAGCGGCGATGAGCTGCGCTCTATGTCGGATAAAGCGCTGGGTGCGCTGCGTCTGGCGGTGGCGGACAACGAACATTTGCGCGACGTGCTGCGACTGTCGGAAGATCCAAAACGTCCGGAACGTAAAATTCAGTTCTTTATTGCGGTTTATCAGCATCTGCGCGAGCGTATTCGTCAGGATATTATTCGGACTGACGATCCGGTCGAAGCAATTGAGCAGATGGAAATCGAACTGAACCGTCTGACGGAAGAGCTGACGGCGCGTGAGCAGATGCTGGCAATCAGTTCGCGCAGTGCGGCCAACATCATCCGTAAAACGATCCAGCGTGAACAGAACCGTATCCGCCAGCTCAACCAGGGCCTGCAGACCGTCAGCTTTGGTCAGGTACGCAGCGTGCGGCTCAACGTGAACGTGCGTGAAACCCACGCCATGCTGCTGGATACGCTGTCGGAAGAGCACGAGCAGCATCAGGATCTCTTTAACAGCAATCGCCTGACCTTCTCGGAGGCGCTGGCGAAGCTCTACCAGCGTCTTAATCCGCATATCGACATGGGGCAGCGTACGCCGCAGACCATCGGTGAGGAGCTGCTGGACTACCGCAACTATCTGGAGATGGAAGTGGAAGTTAACCGTGGTTCCGATGGCTGGCTGCGCGCAGAGAGCGGGGCGCTCTCAACCGGTGAAGCGATCGGTACCGGGATGTCCATTCTGGTGATGGTGGTGCAGAGCTGGGAAGAAGAGTCCCGTCGTCTGCGCGGCAAAGATATTTCGCCATGCCGACTGCTGTTCCTTGATGAAGCGGCCCGTCTGGATGCCCGCTCCATCGCCACGCTGTTTGAACTGTGTGAGCGACTGGAGATGCAGCTGGTGATTGCAGCACCGGAGAATATCAGTCCGGAAAAAGGCACGACCTACAAACTGGTGCGTAAGGTGTTTAATAACACTGAGCATGTGCATGTGGTTGGTCTGCGTGGTTTTGCTGCCGATCCTTCGCCGGTGCGGGCGGGAAGCGACGCAGATGCGCTGCCCGATTTAACCGCTGAAAATTCGCAGGCGGAAACGTAGTCAAAAACTGAACCATTCGTTAATCTGGTTACGGCATTTGTCGCATGAGGCAAATGCCGTTTTTGTTTGTATACTCACATGATGAGTCACGGCGCGGTCGCAGTGGATACAGGGAACACTGCGAAGTTGAAAAACAAGGGGGCAGGGATGTTGCTGGTAAAAAAATTAAATCATCATCGCGTTCTATCATTGTTAGCGCTGGCGCTAACCGTTGTTCCATTTACGCTACCGCAGGCCGCTGTTATCGCCGCTTTGCCCGGGACAACGCAGGCGGTCACCTCCGTCTCCGAAAGTCAGCAACGCATCCGGCAGGCGTTTTCCAGCGCCGATCAGCCGTTTTATCTGGCACCGCTGGCGACGCTCTATGCATCCCGCCATATGCAACCGCTCTGGCAGGATCCCCAGGCGATACAAAAATTTCAGCAGCAGCTGGCTGAAGTGGCACTTTCTGGTGTTCAGCCACAGTTCACGCGCTGGATTGAGCGTCTGACAAACCCGGCGATCACCGGCTTTGCACGGGATGTCGCGCTGTCCGATGCGATGCTGGGCTATCTGCAATTTGTTTCGAATGTGCCGACGCAGGGTGAAACCTGGCTTTACAGCAATGTTCCCTACCGGCTGACACAGCCGTCGGTGGCGGTCGTGAATCAGTGGCAGAATGCGGTCAATGCAGGATCGGGCAACACGTTTATTGCGTCACTGCAGCCGCAGCACCCGCAGTATCAGCCGATGCACGCCGCGCTGAAAACCCTGCTAGGTGATAAACAACCCTGGCCGCAGCTGAAAAGCAGTGAAACGCTGCGCCCGGGACAGGTCAGTGACGATGTGCCGGCGCTGCGTGAAATCCTGCAGCGCAGCGGCATGTTAACGGCGCAGGTTAATGCACCTGCACCGGATGACGATGCGGTGCCGGTGGCCGCCTCACCAGTGACCCACAGCGACCAGCCGGTTGCGGTCAGCCCTTCTGCCGCGCCAGTCACCGATTTGTCTGCGCCTTCACTGCAATCGCCGGGTAACGTTCAGAGTCAGACGCTGGAAGGGAATACCGCCAATGTCTATGACGAGACGCTGGTGGCGGGTGTGAAGCGTTTCCAGCAGTGGCAGGGACTGGATGGCGACGGTGCTATCGGTGCCAGAACGCGGCAGTGGCTTAACGTCTCTCCGCAGATGCGTGCTTCGTTGCTGGCGCTGAACATTCAGCGACTGCGCCTGCTGCCGGACGATATGCACAACGGCATTATGGTGAACATCGCCAACTACTCGCTGATTTATTACAACAACGGCAACAAGATCCTCTCATCACGCGTCATCGTCGGGCGTCCCGATCGCAAAACGCCGTTGATGCGCAGCGCACTCAATAATGTGGTGCTGAACCCGCCATGGAATGTGCCGACCACGCTGGTGCGTAAAGATATCATTCCTAAAGTGAAGCAGGATCCGACCTATCTCTATAAGCATGGCTATACCCTGCTATCGGGCTGGAGCGCTGACGCTGAAGTGATCGACCCCAGCATGATCGACTGGCGCATGGTCACCGCTTCATCGTTCCCCTATCGGTTGATTCAGGCACCGGGTGTGGCGAATGCGCTGGGCCGCTATAAATTTAATATGCCCAGCTCAGATGCGATCTATCTGCACGACACGCCGAACCACAACCTGTTCCAGCGCGATATCCGCGCGCTCAGCTCAGGCTGCGTCCGGGTAAATAAAGCGTCGGAACTGGCAGGCTTATTACTGCAGGACGCGGGCTGGAACGATGCCCGCATCTCCAGTACGTTAAAAGAGGGTGACACCCGCTACGTGCCCATTCGGCATCGTATTCCGGTCAATCTCTATTATCTGACGGCGTGGGTCGCTGATGATGGCAAACCACAGTTCCGCACAGATATTTACAATTATGATGACACCGCGCGTTCGGGCAGCCAGGCTTTGAGTCGGGCTGAGCAATTGCTGCTCTAGTGATTGATTTTAAATCGTTAGCGGCGGGCCGGTTATTCAGAAAAATATTATCAAATGGCGATTCCTGCAGGGATCGCCACGCAAACAGGTTGCAGATGGGTTGACGCTCTACTGAGAGAAAGTTATGGTTCGGGCTGTGCGCTTTTTGCACATTTCTATGGCTTCACTCTCAGGTAAATCGTTACATGTCTACTATTGATTCTTTTCGTCGCAAACTACTGCTGTGCGGTAGCGCCGCCGCCGGTCTGGCATTATTACCCGCTTCTGCAAGGGCCTCGCTTTCTACCTCTCGCCCGCGTGTATTGATGCTTAATAATCTTCATACCGGTGAAACCCTTAAAACTGAGTTTTTTAATGGTAAGAGTTACGACAAGGATGAGTTGTCACGATTAAATCACTTTTTCCGTGACTATCGCGCCAATAAAGTGAAAAGCATCGATCCGCACCTGTTTGATCAAATCTTCCGCCTGCAGGCGCTGCTGGGAATGCGTAAACCGATACAGCTGGTTTCGGGCTACCGTTCACTGGCAACCAACAACATGTTACGTGAGAGCGGTCCTGGGGTGGCAAAGCACAGCTATCATACCAAAGGCCAGGCAATGGATTTCCATATCGAAGGGGTTTCTCTGGCCAATGTACGCAAAGCGGCGTTATCTCTGCGTGCGGGTGGTGTAGGATATTATCCCCGCAGTAACTTTGTACATATTGATACCGGGCCGATCAGGCACTGGTAATGACACCGGCAACGCTGCGTGAGCCGGTCATGGAGCGTTATGAATTACCACATTATTCCTGTTACCGCGTTTGCCCAGAACTGTTCAGTTATCTGGTGCGAGTCCACTCGTGAAGCCGCGCTGGTTGATCCAGGCGGCGATGCCGATCTGATCAAAGAGACGCTGGAACAACGCCAACTTAAACCTTCCCGGATTCTGCTGACTCATGGACACCTTGATCACGTCGGGGCCGCCGTCGAGCTGGCTGCCTTCTGGCAGATTCCGATTGTCGGACCGCAAAAGCGTGATGCATTCTGGCTGGAAGCGCTGCCTACCCAGAGCCGGATGTTCGGACTTGATGAATGCGCGCCTTTTACCCCCGATCGCTGGCTGGAAGAGGGGGAGAGCGTACAGGTAGGGCTGACCACGCTGGAAGTCCTGCACTGTCCGGGCCATTCGCCTGGCCACGTGGTGTTCTTCGATCGGCCAGGACGGTTACTGATTTCAGGTGACGTGATTTTTAATGGTGGTGTGGGACGCACAGACTTCCCGCAGGGCGATCATCAACAGTTAATCGATGCTATCCGCACGAAACTGCTGCCGCTGGGCGATGATGTCACTTTTCTGCCCGGTCACGGCCCGATTTCTACGCTGGGGCATGAACGCATCAGCAATCCTTTCCTGCAATAAAAAATGGGCCAGCAGGCCCATTTTTCAATTCGGTCATCCTGCTTACAGCACGGCGACAATGGCTTCGCACAGCGCCGACATATTGTCTGGCGTCATGCCCGCCACATTCACACGCCCTGAGTTCACCGCGTAGACGCCAAACTCTTCACGCAGGCGAATGACTTGGTCTTTGGTTAAGCCACTGAACGAGAACATGCCGTTCTGCTTAATAATAAAGCTGAAGTCGCGCTGTGCGCCTTTTTCCGCCAGGGTATTTACGAAGAGCTGGCGCATGCGCTGGATGCGCTGACGCATATCCGATAGCTCCTGCTCCCAGATGGTACGCAGGGTATCGTTGCCCAGAATGGTGGCGACGATGGCGGCGCCATGTGCCGGCGGATTGGAGTAGTTCGCGCGGATGGTGTACTTCACCTGACTGAACGCGGTATCTGCCACGCTCGCATCGGCGGCAACCAGTGTGATGGCACCGACACGCTCGTTATACAGGCCGAAATTCTTGGAGTAAGAGCTGGCAACGATCAGTTCCTGATGCGAGGCGGCAAAAATACGCAGGCCTTCTGCATCTTCCTCCAGACCACGGGCAAAACCCTGGTAAGCGAAGTCGAACAACGGCAGCCAGCCATTGGCCTGTGACAGCTGCGCCAGCTGTTGCCACTGCTCGGCGGTCGGGTCGATACCGGTCGGGTTATGGCAGCAGCCGTGGAACAGCACCACGTCGCCTGGCTGAACCTGCTGCAGTGACGCCAGCATACCATCGAAATCGAGCGTATGGTTTGCCGGGTCGTAATAGTGGTATTCACAGACCTCAAGACCGGCAGCGTTAAACACGTTGTTGTGATTCGGCCAGCTTGGATTGCTGATCCAGACCCGCTTCACCGATGTTTGCGTGGCGAGGAAATCGGCTGCAACGCGTAGCGCACCGGTACCACCCGGTGTCTGAGCCGTGCGAGCGCGGCCAGCGGTGATTAGCGGGCTCTGGTTGCCGAACAGCAGGGCCTGTGTGCAACGGGCAAAATCAGCCAGACCATCAATACTGAGATAGTTTTTGGTGGTTTCATTTTCCAGCAGATATTGCTCAGCTTTTTTAACACTGGTCAGTACCGGGGTCTTGCCGGTTTCGTCTTTATAGACGCCAATGCCCAGATTGATTTTTTCCGGGCGGTCGTCAGCACGAAACAGATCGGCCAGCCCAAGAATAGGATCGGCGGGTGCAGCAGAGATCGATTCAAACATGTGTCAGGTCCATTAGCGTGAACTTTAGCGAAAAGAGCTCTCAGGTTAGCGTCCGGCCAGGCAAATGCCAACCGTTTGCGAGACAAATTCATACATTTTGCAGTGTGGATTGCGCGACGAGGAAATGCAGTGATTAAAGCGGGGTAACGGGGCGATGAAAAACGCACCTGTCGGGAATAGCAGCCATAAAAAAACGGGGCCGTAGCCCCGTTTTTCAACATGTTTTAAGCGGAATTAGAACTGGTAAACCAGGCCAACACCAACAATGTCGTCTGTGTTCAGACCCAGTGGGTTGTTGTCATCCAGCTGGTTGATTTTGTAATCAACATAGGTAGACATGTTTTTGTTGAAGTAGTAAGTCGCGCCAACGTCGATGTATTTGTACAGGTCAGCATCGCCCACACCTTCGATATCTTTGCCTTTCTGCTGTACGTATGCGATGGATGGGCGCAGACCGAAGTCAAACTGGTACTGAGCAACTAACTCAATAGTCTGGCTTTTGTTAACAAAAGCAGTGCCCGTAGTCGTTGAGCCAGGGGTAGCACCAGCGGCGGTGTTAGGTACGGTAGCGTCATAGAATGAAGAGTTACGGCCTTCACCATACATTGCTGCCAGGTAAACGTTGTTCGCATCATATTTCAGCGCAGTTGCCCAGTTCTCAGCACGTTTGCCCTGACCGATTACGTTACCGTTGGCGTCAGTAGTACCCGCAGCCTGTGCGTTAGTACGGTCGCTGCTGCTGTATGCACCAACGATGCCTACACCGATTGGTGAGGTATAGCTGGTTGATGCGCCCCAACCGTCGCCGTTAGCACGACGAACGTCGGTACGGTCGTTTTTACCCTGATACTGAACTGCGAAGTCCCAGCCATCAACCAGGCCGAAGAAGTTGGTGTTGCGGTAGGTCAGCAGGCCGGTGCTACGACCGTTCATGAAGTTGTCTGAGCTGCCCCAGTCGCCACCAAATACTGGCAGCATATCAGTCCAGCCGATTGCATCGTAAACCAGACCGTAGTTACGGCCGTAGTCGATTGAACCTGCATCGCCGAATTTCAGACCGGCAAAGCCCAGACGGGTCTTGTTGCCGTCTTGTGCGTCAGAACCTTCAGAGTTGTTCGCCTGAACGTTGTATTCCCACTGGCCGTAACCGGTCAGCTGGTCATTAATCTGGGTTTCGCCTTTGAAGCCGAAGCGCACATAAGACTCATCGCCATCATCACCAGCGCTATCAGAGAATTGGTGACGCGCATCCACTTTACCGTACAGGTCCAGTTTGTTGCCGTCTTTGTTATAGATTTCTGCAGCGTTTGCTGCGCCAGCTACTAACAGAGCAGGGATAACCACTGCAAGAATATTGCGCTTCATCATTATTCATTACCCTCATTGGAGTTATTTGTACACCTGCCACTGCCGTCAAGAAACCTTTACGGGAACCCTGAACGAAGTTTGGTGTCTTCCTGTGTCTGCACGCATCTTTCCATCCCACCCGCCGTAATTCTAGCGCTTAAATGCTACTAAACTCGTAATCTTGTTTCAGTAAGAAAATATGTATTACAAAATGTAAAAAACACGGAACTTTGTGAGAGAACTCAAAATTTACAAAAATAAAAAAAGGCCGGCAGTGCCGACCTCGTTATATATATGAATTTCTTATATTTAATGCCGAATATCAGAAACTCGCATTGCGTGGGGTGCGCGGGAAGGGGATTACGTCCCTGACATTTTGTACGCCGGTGACATAGGCGATTAAACGTTCAAAGCCTAATCCAAAGCCAGAATGTGGCACGGTACCGTAGCGACGCAGGTCACGATACCACCAGTAATCTTCTTTATTCAGACCCATCTCTTCCAGACGCGCATCCAGGACATCCAGACGTTCTTCACGCTGTGAACCGCCAATGATCTCACCAATGCCTGGCGCCAGAACATCCATCGCCGCCACGGTTTTGCCATCGTCATTCAGGCGCATATAGAACGCTTTAATGTCTTTCGGATAGTTTTTCACCACCACCGGCGCTTTAAAGTGTTTCTCGGCCAGGTAACGCTCATGTTCAGAGGAGAGGTCAATACCCCAGGAAACCGGGTTTTCGAAGGTCTGACCGCAGTTAATCAGGATCTCAACCGCATCGGTATAATCCACCTGCGCGAAATCGGTGGTGATGAAACGCTGAAGGCGCTCAACCGCCTCTTTATCTACCCGCTCAGCAAAGAAGGCCATGTCATCGGCACGCTCTTCCAGCACCGCGTTGAAGACATACTTCAGCATTGATTCGGCCAGTGCAGCGGCATCATCCAGTGAGGCAAAAGCGATTTCCGGCTCCAGCATCCAGAATTCCGCCAGATGGCGGCTGGTGTTGGAGTTCTCTGCGCGGAACGTCGGACCGAAGGTGTAGATCTTCGACAGGGCGCTGGCATAGGTTTCGCCATTCAGCTGACCTGAAACGGTCAGGAACGCCTCTTTACCAAAGAAATCTTCGCTGAAGTCAACTTTGCCCTGATCGTTACGCGGCAGATTTTCCATATCCAGCGTAGAGACTCGGAACATTTCGCCGGCACCTTCGGTATCGGAGGCGGTAATCAGCGGAGTCGAGACCCAGAAATAGCCATTTTCATGGAAGAAGCGATGCAGCGCCTGCGCCAGGGTGTGGCGAACGCGGGCGACCGCGCCAATCAGGTTGGTGCGCGGACGCAGGTGAGCCACTTCGCGCAGATACTCGATGCTGTGGCGTTTCGCCGCCATCGGGTAGCTATCGGGATCTTCCACCCAGCCCACGACTTCCAGGCTGGTCGCCTGAATCTCAAACGCCTGGCCCTGACCCGGTGAGGCCACCACTTTACCGGTGACGATAACGGAACAGCCCGTGGTCAGACGCAGCACTTCATCCTGATAATTATTCAGAGAATTATTGACGACAGCCTGAACGGGATTAAAGCAGGAGCCGTCATAGACAGCGATGAAGGAAAGACCGGCTTTGGAATCTCTTCGGGTACGCACCCAACCACGTACGGTGACTTCACTGTCAACCGCGACGCGACCGTGCAGTACGTCCGCTACAGGCACTACGCTCATAAATATCTCTCTATATAGAAGAAGTGAGTAAAAAAGTTGCCCCATCCGGGGTTTTGCTATGTTACTTGCGAGTCTTCAGGAAACAAGCAAAATTCAGGGGGAAAGCAGATTTATTACAGCAGAGGCGGGGCGTATCAACGCCCCGATAAGAAGAGGATTAACTCGCTTTTTTCACCAGCGGCAGATCAAAAGCTTTACGCAGGGCTCTGACAAAGGCTTTATCCTGGCAGATAGTTTTGCCCGGGCTGTCTGAGAGTTTCGCCACCGGCTTGCCATTGCACTGCACCAGTTTGATAACGATGTTAAGTGGCGTCACGCCCGGAATATCGCAGGTGAGGCGGGTACCGATGCCGAACACGACGTTAGTCCGCTGGCCAAAGTGGCGGTAAAGCGCCAGCGCTTTGTCGAGATTCAGGTTGTCAGAAAAGACCAGGTGTTTGCTTTGCGGATCGATACCCAGCTTCTGGTAGTGGGCGAGGGCTTTCTCGCCCCATTCGACCGGATCGCCGGAGTCGTGGCGCAGTCCCTGATAGCGGCGGGCAAACACCGGACCGAAATCACGCAGGAATGCGTCCATGGCGATGCAATCGGTCAGGGCGATGCCCAGCTTATCGTCATACTCATCCAGCCACGCCTGTAGCGCCGCGCGCTGGCTGTTGGCCAGTACCGGACTGATCTGCTGGAAGGCCTGGAACCACTCATGCGCCTGTGTTCCCACTGGCGTCAGTGACAGACGGCGCGCCAGATCATAGTTACTGGTGCCAATCAGCCACGGAAAATCCTGTTTCAGCGTTGAGACGATCGACTGCTGCACATCCTGCGAATAGCGACGACGGGTGCCGAAATCCATCAGGCGGAAGCGTGACATATCAAGGTCAGCAAGCTGGCCTTTAAAGTCGCCGAGTTTCTGATGTAAGTGGTCAAGTGCCTGCTGAGTAGTGACCTGCGGCGTGCGATGACGATGCACAATCTCACTGATCAGCGCCAGCAGCGGCACCTCCCACATGATCACTTCGCGCCACGGCCCCTGAATACGGAGTTCCAGCTTGCCATGGTGATTGCGCACCTCAACCTGATCCGGGTTATAGCGGAACTGGCGTAACCAGCTGAGGTAATCCTGCCGGAAGAAGGGAAGGTGAGACAACCAGGTCGCTTCATCATCAGTCAGCGCCAGGTGTTGCATTGCGGTTATCGCGTCACGAATTTCGTCAGCGTAGAGACCCAGCAGTTCGTCGCCGCGGCAGCGAAACTCCGCCGCCACCGTTATGTCATGATAGCGGTGGAAAACGGCCTGTTGCATATGGAGCTTATAGGCGTCCGTATCCAGCAGCGAGGTCAGTATCGGGGAAGCATGTCCTGTCATGGCGCGTTTCAGCATCCTGTTCGGTGGCGCAGAGCCCGGTGTTGTACACAGTCATAAAGACGCAAAAGTATAATTCACTATCTGAAGCCGATCACAGCATATTTCAGACGGGCGGGTCGAGGCCAATCTGTGCCATTGTTAACAAAGTGTAGCCATTTCACCCTTTAGGTGCATTGTGCGTGGCAAGCTTGTAGTAACAAGCTTAGACTTTGCCGGTAAACTTATAACAACGCGAGACGCAATATGACGCAACAGCCCCAAATCAAGTATCGCCACGACTACCGTGCGCCTGAGTACACCATCACCGATATCGATTTAACTTTTGAACTGGATGCGTCCACCACCCGCGTAACGGCCATCAGCCAGGTTAAACGGCTGGGCGACAGCCAGGCTGAGCTGCGACTGGACGGCGAAGCGTTAACGCTGATTGCGCTGGAGGTTGACGGGCAAGCCTGGACGGCCTTCCGTGAAGAAGAGGGCGCACTGGTCATCAGCCAGCTGCCGGAAAGCTTCACCCTGAAAATTATTAACGATATTCATCCGGATCAGAACACCGCGCTGGAAGGGCTGTATAAATCGGGCGAGGCGCTCTGCACCCAATGTGAGGCTGAAGGCTTTCGTCATATTACCTGGTATCTCGATCGCCCCGACGTGCTGGCGCGCTTTACCACCACCATTTATGCCGACGGTGAGCGCTATCCATTCCTGCTCTCCAACGGTAACCGCATTGACAGCGGCCGGGATGAGCAGGGTCGCAGCTGGGTGAAGTGGCAGGATCCGTTCCCGAAACCCTGCTACCTGTTTGCGCTGGTGGCGGGCGATTTCGACGTGCTGCGCGACAGCTTCACCACCCGTTCAGGACGTGATGTGGCGCTGGAGATCTTCGTCGATCGCGGTAACCTCGACCGTGCCGACTGGGCGATGACCTCGCTAAAAAACAGCATGAAGTGGGATGAAGAGCGTTTCGGTCTGGAGTATGACCTCGACATCTTTATGATCGTGGCGGTGGACTTCTTCAACATGGGCGCCATGGAGAACAAAGGCCTTAACGTCTTCAATGCCAAATATGTGCTGGCTAAAGCGGAAACGGCGACGGACAAAGATTACCTGGGCATTGAAGCGGTTATCGGTCACGAATATTTCCATAACTGGACCGGTAACCGCGTGACCTGCCGCGACTGGTTCCAGCTCAGCCTGAAAGAGGGACTGACAGTGTTCCGCGATCAGGAGTTCAGCTCTGATCTGGGCTCACGCGCGGTGAACCGCATTGATAACGTGCGTATCGTACGCGGTGCGCAGTTCGCCGAAGATGCCAGCCCGATGGCACACCCGATCCGTCCGGATCAGGTCATCGAGATGAACAACTTCTATACCCTGACGGTGTATGAAAAAGGGTCAGAAGTGATCCGTATGATGCACACCCTGCTGGGTGAAGAGAATTTCCAGAAGGGCATGAAGCTCTATTTTGATCGCCACGACGGCAGCGCCGCCACCTGTGATGATTTTGTTCAGGCGATGGAAGATGCCTCGAATGTTGACCTGTCGCAGTTCCGCCGCTGGTACAGCCAGTCCGGTACGCCAGTGCTGACGGTGCGCGACGATTACAACCCGGAGCTGGAGCAGTATACGCTGCACGTCACGCAGCACACGCCTGCGACTGCCGATCAGAAAGAGAAGCTGCCGCTGCATATCCCGCTGGATATTGAACTCTACGATGGCGAAGGCAAGGTGATCCCGCTGCAGAATAATGGTCATCCGGTACATCATGTGCTGAATGTCACCGAGGAGTTCCAGACCTTTATTTTCGATAACGTCTACTTCCAGCCGGTGCCGTCGCTGCTGCGCGAATTCTCTGCTCCGGTTAAGCTTGATTACAAATGGAGTGATGCTCAGCTCACCTTCCTGATGCGTCATGCACGCAACGACTTCTCCCGCTGGGATGCGGCTCAGAGCCTGCTGGCGACCTATATCCGTCTGAATGTCGCCCGCTATCAGCAGGGCCAGCATCTGTCACTGCCGCTGCATGTCGCCGACGCCTTCCGCGCGGTGCTGCTGGATACCGACTGCGACCCGGCGCTGACCGCGCTGATCCTGACACTGCCGTCGGAAAATGAGATTGCCGAGCTGTTTGATACGATCGATCCGCAGGCGATTGCGCTGGTGCGTGACGCGCTGCAACGCACGCTGGCACGCGAACTGGCCGATGAGTTTTTTGCGATCTACAACGCCAATCAGCAGCCTGAATACCGCGTCGAGCATGACGCGATTGGTCAGCGCAGCCTGAAAAATATCTGCCTGACCTATCTCGCCTTCAGCGATGCGCAGCTGGCGGATAAACTGGTGCAGACCCAGTATCACCAGGCGACCAACATGACCGATGCGCTGGCGGCGCTTTCTGCTGCTGTTGCGGCACAGTTACCGTGCCGTGATGCGCTGCTGACAGCTTACGATGAGCGCTGGCATCAGGATGGTCTGGTGATGGACAAATGGTTTGTGCTGCAGGCGACCAGTCCGGCCGCTAACGTGATGCGCAATGTGCGTCAGCTTCTGAATCATCGCTCCTTCACCATGAGTAATCCGAACCGTGTTCGCTCGCTGGTGGGTGCCTTTGCCTCGGCTAACCCTGCCGCCTTCCATGCTAAAGATGGCAGCGGTTATAAGTTCCTGGTGGAGATGCTTACCGACCTTAACACCCGCAATCCGCAGGTTGCGGCACGGATGGTGGAGCCGCTGATTCGCCTGAAACGTTATGACGAAGGCCGTCAGGCGATGATGCGCCAGGCGCTGGAGCAGCTGCTGGAGCTGGATAAACTCTCTGGCGACCTCTACGAGAAAATTACCCGGGCACTGAACGCCTGATAATTAAAAAGGGGAGCGTCTGAGACACTCCCCTTTTTCAGCGCTGCTGCGCGTAACGAACCGGCTGCGGTCGCTCCGTACGCTGCATGACCCGATCCAGTACCTCCGCTTCCAGCTCGGCCAGCCGCGCCGATCCGCGGCGGCGGGGACGGGGCAGATCCACCAGCAGATCCAGCCCGATTTGACCCTCTTCGATCAACAGCACGCGATCTGCCATCACCACCGCTTCACTGACATCATGCGTAACCAGCAGCACGGTAAAGTGATGCTGCTGCCACAGTGACTCAATCAATCCCTGCATTTCAATGCGTGTCAGGGCATCCAGCGCCCCCAGCGGTTCATCCAGCAGCAGTAAACCGGGCCGGTGGATCAGCGCCCTGGCCAGTGCGACGCGCTGTTTCTGGCCGCCGGAGAGGGCGGCTGGCCACTCATCAGCCCGATCGGCGAGGCCTACCGCCGCCAGCGCATCCAGCGCCGCGCTGCGCCATTCGCGTCCGCGCAGACCCAGTCCGACGTTATCGATCACTTTTTTCCACGGCAGCAGTCGCGCATCCTGAAACATCAGGCGGGTATCTTCACGAGCCGACTGCAGCGGCGCATTGCCTGCCAGCAGTTCACCGCTGGAGCTCTGTTCGAGACCGGCCAGCAGGCGCAGCAGCGTGCTTTTGCCACAGCCGCTGCGACCCACCACCGCCACAAACTGACCTGAGGGAATATGCAGGTCAATCTTATTGAGAATGGTGCGGCTGCCATACTGTTTGCTGACTCCGTTAACGCCAACCGGGGTACCGGTGTTGAGGCGCGCCGGTGAGAGAGTCTGGCTCATGCGTTCTCCTCCTTCAGTTGATAAGCGGGATGCCAGCGCAGCCAGACACGTTCAAGTAACAACGCGGCGACATCTGCCAGTTTGCCGAGCAGGGCGTAAAGAATAATGGCGACCACTACCACGTCGGTCTGCAGGAATTCACGCGCGTTCATGGCCAGATAGCCGATACCCGCGTTGGCAGAGATGGTCTCTGCGACAATCAGCGTCAGCCACATCAGACCCAGCGCGAAACGCACGCCGACCATAATATTGGGCAGCGCGCCGGGCAGGATCACCTGGATAAACAGGCTCCAGCCGGAAAGGCCATAGCTGCGCGCCATCTCAACCAGCCCGCGATCGATGTTGCGGATGCCGTGATAAGTATTCAGGTAGATCGGGAACAGCGTCCCCAGCGCCACCAGAAAGATCTTGGCGGACTCATCAATACCGAACCAGAGGATTACCAGCGGGATCAGCGCCAGATGCGGCACATTGCGCAGCATCTGTACCGAGGTATCCAGCAGTCGTTCACCGGTTCTGGAGGTGCCGGTAATCAGCCCGAGCAGCAGGCCGATAGAACCGCCGATACTGAAGCCGATCAGCGCCCGCCAGCTACTGATCGCCAGATGCTGCCAGAGTTCACCACTGGCGGTCAGCTGCCAGAAGGTGGTCACAATTTTCTCCGGTGCGGGCAGAATACGGGTCGACAACCAGCCGGTTTGCGAGGCAATCTGCCACACCACGACCAGCAGCGTCGGCAGCAGCCAGGGCACCAGCGTATCAGCAAGGCGTTTTCGGGTTCTGGTCATCATGCTCTCCTCAGCCCCGGGCGACTTTTTTCTCAGGGGTAAAATCGTTGGCTACCGCTTCACCGTGTGCCTGAACCACGCGCGGCTGGGGCACCAGTGGAACCTGCAGGTCAAGATGCGGGAACAGCAGTTCGCCGACGCGATAAGCCTCTTCCAGGTGCGGATAACCCGACAGGATAAAGGTCTCAATGCCCAGCGCTTCATACTCTTTGATGCGTGCGGCCACGGTCGGGCCATCGCCGACCAGCGCGGTCCCGGCTCCGCTGCGCACCAGGCCGACGCCTGCCCACAGGTTAGGGCTGATTTCGAGCTTGTCGCGGCGACCGCCATGCAGTGCGGCCATCCGGCGCTGCCCCACAGAATCTGCCCGCTGGAACGCCGCCTGCGCTTTCGCGATGGTGGCGTCATCCACATTGGCAATCAGTTTGTCTGCGGCCTGCCAGGCCTCTTCATTGGTTTCACGCACGATCACATGCAGACGGATGCCGAACCGGACGGTGCGTCCCTGGGCAGCCGCTTTCGCACGCACCTGATCAATTTTCTCTTTAACCTGCGCAGGGGGTTCGCCCCAGGTGAGGTAAACATCGACCTGTTCGGCCGCCAGTTCCTGGGCGGGTTCAGAAGAGCCACCAAACCACAGCGGGGGACGAGGCTGCTGCACCGGTTTAAACATCAGACGCGCACCGCGTACCTTCACGTGCTTGCCTTCATAATCGACGGTTTCGCCTTCCAGCACTCGACGCCAGACGCGGGTAAACTCGGCGGATTCCGCGTAACGCTCGCGGTGATCCAGGAACACACCGTCGCCCGCCAGCTCTTCCGGATCGCCGCCGGTCACCAGATTAAACAGCGCACGTCCGTTAGAAAGACGGTCCAGCGTAGCGGCCTGACGCGCTGCCTGGGTTGGTGAAATCACCCCAGGACGCAACGCCACCAGGAATCGCAGGCGCTGCGTCACCGGAATCAGCGAGGCGGCAACCAGCCAGGCATCTTCACAGGAGCGGCCGGTCGGGATCAGTACGCCACCAAAACCGAGGCGGTCAGCGGCCTGCGCCACCTGTTGCAGATAGGCGTGATCAACCGGTCGCGCCCCTTCGGCGGTACCAAGATAGTGGCCGTCGCCATGCGTCGGCAGGAACCAGAAAATGGATACGCTCATTGTTGCTCCTTATTGCGTCACGGTATGCGGATGCCAGATGCGATCCTGAATCGTCACTTTTACTGGCAAGAGATGATTGGCATAGAACAGGTCAGCGGTGCGCTGCTGAGCTGCGGCAGTTTCGGCACTGACCGGCGAAATGCGGGTGGGTGGCCGATGGCTGAGGTAGCTGGCGATAACCGGTTCGGGCAAGCCCATCGCCTGCGCCAGTAACGTGGTGCTCTGCTGACGCTGGCTGATTGTCAGCGCGTCAGCAGAACTGAAGGTGTCGAGCACCTGCTGAATAAACGCGCCATGGGCTTCGGCATAGCTGCGGGTCGCTAAATAAAAGGAGCCGGTCAGGTTAAGGGAGCTGCCATCAATCAGCAGGCGCGAATTCCCCTGCAGCAGCACTGATGAATAGTAGGGGTCCCAGATTGCCCAGGCATCAACGTCACCCTGCTGGAAGGCGGCGCGCGCATCGGCGGGGGTGAGATAGACCGGCGTGATGTCTTTAAAGGTCAGACCCGCCTGCTGTAAGGCGCGCAGCAGTAAGTTGTGAGAGCTGGAGCCTTTCTGGAAAGCCACTTTCTTGCCTTTCAGATCCGCAACCTGTTTCAGCGGGCTGCTTTTTGGCACCAGAATCACTTCCGCTTTGGGTTTTGGCGGCTCCGCGCCAACATAGAGCAGATCCGCGCCCGCGGCCTGGGCAAACAGCGGGGGAAGATCACCGGTACTGCCCAGGTCGATACTGTTGATATTCAGCGCTTCCAGCATTTGCGGACCTGCAGGGAACTCGATCCACTTAATCCGGGTATGGGGAAATCGTTTTTCCAGTAACTGATGTGACTTCGCCAGCACCATGCTGACCGAACCTTTCTGATAGCCGATGCGAATCTCAGACGGATCGGATTCGGCGGCCTGTACCTGGAGGCCGGCCAGCAGAAGTCCGGCCACCAGCCACTTTCCTAATCTCAGCTTCATCGATCGCTTCCTTATACCGCTTGCGCAACGGGGTGGTGGTGACGGGTCAGTGCCAGCCAGAAGGCGGAGACGGCCTCATCCAGGCGCTGTGACAGTGAATCCTGCAGTTCGGGCTGACGGTCGTAATGACTGATCTGATGATCCTCGGCATAAACACCATGCAGGATCTCCTGCGCCTTTAAGGCGCTGAGCACCGGCTTCAGGGCGTAGTCCAGCGCCAGCATATGACCGGCACTGCCGCCGCTGGCCAGCGGTAAAACGACTTTGTGTTCCAGTGCGCGTTCAGGCAGCAGATCGAGCAGCGTCTTCAGCGCACCCGAAAACGACGCTTTATAGATAGGTGTCGCAATAATCAGTCCATCAGCCGAAGCCAGATCGTCACGCAGGGCGAGAAGCGCAGGTGCATCAAAACGCGCATTGATTAAATCGTCAGGCTGAAAGTTGTGAATATTCCACGGAATGACTTCAATACCACGCGCCTCCAGCTTGTGCTGACACAGCGTCAGCAGTGAAGTTGAGCGGGAGGGGAATCGTGGGCTGCCTGCCAGCGTAATAACTCGCATCATCACTCCTTATAACTAAAAGTTATTGATTATCAAATGTTGAGAACTTATGCCTTCATACTGTCAGAGCAGGGGAGTGGGCTTAAATGATTTATCCGGCAAAGTAAGGGTGAAATCTGCAAATAGAAGGCGTTGCGACAGATGTCAGCATCGCCGCTTCCGATAATTCTTAAATTAAGCGCTGGCAGCGGAACAATTCATTAAGGGGCATGATACGAGATCGTCAAAATGTGTCGGTTGAGCAGAAAAAATATCTTTCGTCTGATTGCTTAATCATTTTTTCTGAGAGTGGCGCGGCCATAAAGCGCAACGGCTGACAAAATAGCGCTGCGAAGCAGCACAGAATCAGCTTATCTGCGGCAGCCTCTGCCAAAGATTAAGATTTATTGCAGAAAGCAAACTGTAATAATAATGAAGGAATGCTGAAATTATTCATCGTTTCAGATGTTCGCTTACAGATTTCTGAATCTGGTTACGTCTGCTTTGCAGGGCTAATTTAAATCGATCCTCAACGGTTTTAACATTACTGCGGGCTATAGATGCACTTTCGTTAAGAGTGATGCTCACATGAAACATTAAGATGATTTTTACGGCTGGTCTTTTTTCGCATTACAGGTTTAAGATAATCGGGCTCAATGAAAGCAATCATAATAATCGCGCCTTACTCTTTTCGACGTTTCGCCTCTGGTCAGAACCTGCATCAGGCAGGTGAATCGTATTGTCATTTTCTAACAGCAGAGAATTGCATATGTCTGACATCCTGTTATCCGTTATTATTCCAACCTACAATGTTGAGAAATATATTGTAGAGTGCGTCGATTCGTTATTACGCCAGGTTAAAGCGCCCAATGAAATAATCATTGTGAATGATGGATCTACTGATGGAACATTAGCCTTAATTGAACAGAATTATGCACACCTTTCTCAGGTGAAAGTGATCACCATTGAAAATGGCGGCCTCGGCAATGCACGGGACACCGGCATTGCACTGGCAAAGGGTCAGTTTCTCTTTTTCTGTGATCCGGATGATGTCGTGGTTGATGGCCTCGTGACTGAGCTGGCAATGGTGGCGGAGAAGCATCCTGAAACGGATCTTTTCTGTTTTAACTCCTGCGTCTATGAAGATGGCCACATTGATATCACCTCGCCAAAAGTGAAGCATGACCAGTTTGGCCAGCAGAAACCACAGGAGGTCTTTCTGCGCCTGCTGCGTAATGGCAGATATACCTCTGCCGTCTGGAATTACGTCTTAAGAAAAAGCGTCATTGAACAGCATAAGTTGCGCTTTGTACGTCGGGTTCATGAAGACCACAACTTTACGCTCTCCGTGTTTATGAAATGCCAGCACGCATGGGTCAGCCGTCAGGTCTATTATAAGCAGCGCATCCGCAGTGGTTCACTGACCAACAGTACCAAAGGCAATGAGTTTTTCTATCAGCGCTATGACGCTTTTATGCATGCTTATAATACGTTAACCAGTTCGCTCCCTAAATCAGCCTGGCGTAGTTCGCTGGAAAAGTCTTATTTACTTCACTCGTTCCGTCTGATGATCTATTTGTCTCTCTATAATAAAACGCCGGTACCGGAATATGTCTGTAATGCCATTCGCTTTATGGGTCGTAATGTAAAATCAGAAAATCTTAAAGAGTGGTTGTTGTTTAATCGCCCGGAACTCTTTATTGCGCTGCAGCATTACAAGGTTAAAAAAGAGCTCAAGCGCGCAGCCTGATTCTGAAAAATGTGAAGCGATATTGTTTATGCCTTAGCGAAATGAGAAGGTGAGACATGCAATGTGTATAAGGTTGTTGCGACATGGCAAAAGTACTCGATAAAAGTCTGGTTATTAATATTTTCTCGCTGCTGGCTTACCGTGGCGCGTCGTTTCTGTTTCCGCTGGCCACGCTGCCCTATCTTGCCCGCGTTCTGGGCGTAGAGCAGATGGGTACGCTGGCGCTGGCGATCGCCTGCGTGCTTTATTGCAGCACCATCTCCGACTGGGGATTCAATGTCTTTACCACCAAAGATATTGCTCACCATCGTGATGACAAAGAACGCGTCAGCCAGCTCTTCTGGTCAACGTTTAACGCCAAGCTGATGCTGCTGGTGGTCACCAGCGGCACGCTGCTGACCGCGACCTGGTTCAATCCCTCCTGGCACCCTCTGTTCTTCATCATTCTGGCGAACTGCACCACGCTGGTCGGCTCGCTGTTTTCATTCGGCTGGCTGATGCAAGGCTTTGAGAAGTTGGGTAAGACGGCGATGATCGCCACCTTCGGTAACTTCTGTGCGATTCCGCTGACCTTTTTGCTGGTGAAATCTCCGCAGGATACCTGGCTGGCTGCCCTGATCCCTGGCGCGGTCTCCATTATCAGCGCGGCAATTACGCTGAAGTTTGTGCTGGAGATGAAAGTCATTGGCCGCTATCGCTTTGAACCACGCGAAATCAAACAGCGCATCACCGACAGCATGGATGTATTTATCGCCATTGCCGGAGCTAACCTTTTCAACAGCGTCAACGTGGTGATTCTCGCCACCTTTGCTTCTACTTACATGGTCGGGATCTACAACGGCGCCGATCGCCTGCGTAAAGCGGCCAACTCTGTGCCGGAGCAGATCGGCAGCGCCTTCTTCCCGCGCGTCAGCCACCTGTTCGGCCGGGATAAACGGGCCGCGATTGCCGCGACACGCAAAAGCCTGCTGCTGTCGTTTTCC
This sequence comes from Pantoea sp. Ft-CA_14, assembly GCF_024520875.1. Lineage (NCBI taxonomy): Bacteria > Pseudomonadati > Pseudomonadota > Gammaproteobacteria > Enterobacterales > Erwiniaceae > Pantoea > Pantoea sp. Ft-CA_14. The sequence goes on from NZ_JALNPM010000014.1 coordinate 47,870, forward strand.
CTGAGTCTGTCGATTGTAATCTTCACCTGGTTCTTTGCTGACCTGGTGGTCTCAATATTGCTGGGTAAAGACTTTATTCAGTCAGCGGATGTGCTGCGCGTCTTTGTGCTCTGCTTCCTGTTTGGCAACATTGCCTACCCGGCAGGATTACAGATTCTGATCCCACATGGTCTGGCCCGCCAGCGTATGTGGGTGATGATGGCCGCTGGTGTGGTTAACGTGCCGCTCTGCTGTTTCCTGGCGTGGAAGTTTGGCGCAATCGGTGCCGCATGGTCGATGGTCGGGGCTGAAGCGTTCGTCTGTCTCGGTATTTTTGGCATCATGCAACGTCACGGCATCCTGCGGGAATATCTGTTTCCCTCTGAGGTGAAAAATCAACCCGTAAACGATTCCGCCGCGTAAGATCAAAGCATTTTCAGATAGTTTTATGCATCCCCGCTGTTCGATTTACTTTTGCGCCAGAGCACTTTACCATTCTGGCGCACATTTTCCCGTGCACCGACTTCCACGATCGCTTCCGTCCTTCAGGAGAGTGCATGTTTTATCCTATCGTCCGACCGGCGCTGTTTAAACTTGATCCCGAACGCGCACACGAACTCACTTTTCAGCAACTGCGTTTTATGAACGGCACCCCACTGGAGATGTTTTATCGCCAGAATCTGCCGTCGCGTCCGGTCACCTGTATGGGACTGACCTTTAAGAATGCCCTGGGCCTTGCGGCGGGTCTGGATAAGAACGCAGAGTGTATTGATGCGTTTGCGGCGATGGGCTTTGGTTTTGTTGAAGTCGGCACCGTCACGCCGCGCGCCCAGGCGGGGAACGATAAGCCACGCATGTTTCGTCTGGTGGAAGCGGGCGGAATTATCAATCGGATGGGGTTTAATAATCTGGGTGTTGATCACCTGGTTGAAAACGTGAAGAAAGCGCGCTTTAACGGCGTGCTGGGGATCAATATCGGTAAAAATAAAGATACGCCGGTCGAGCAGGGCAAAGATGATTATCTCATCTGCATGGAAAAGGTTTATGCCCACGCCGGTTATATCGCCATCAATATTTCCTCACCTAACACCCCAGGTTTACGTTCGCTGCAATATGGCGAGGCGCTGGATGATCTGCTTTCTTCCATCAAACAGAAACAAAAAGAGCTGGAACAGCGTCATCTGAAATATGTTCCGCTGGCCGTAAAAATTGCGCCCGATCTCTCTGAAGAAGAGTTAATTCAGGTCGCGGACAGTTTAATTCGTCATCAGATTGATGGCGTGATTGCCAGCAATACCACGCTCGATCGTTCGCTGGTGAGCGGTCTTAAGCATGCTGAGGAAGCGGGTGGATTAAGTGGACGGCCAGTGCAGTCGCGCAGCACGGCGGTGATACAGCGCCTCTCTCAGGAACTGCAGGGACGGTTGCCGATTATTGGCGTCGGCGGGATCGATTCTCTGACGGCAGCGCGTGAAAAAATCGCCGCCGGGGCAACACTGGTTCAGATTTATTCAGGCTTTATTTATCAGGGGCCAGGCTTAATTAAAGATATCGTCACCCATCTCTAAGACAATTCTCACAATCATTGGCCGGGGGGTTTATTTATCCCCTCGGCTCGTTTATATTTTGTCCTGTTGCACGCTTTTTCAGCTTTTCCTTATGTTTCTTTTTTCGCTGAATTCTGCGTGATTTTTGGCGCAGCGGTAAATACAGGGCACACGATGAAAATTAAACCCGATGATAACTGGCGTTGGTATTTTGACAACAGCCACGACCGAATGATGCTCGACCTGGCAGACGGTATGCTTTTCCGTTCCCGTTATTCCCGCAAGATGCTCACGCCGGATGCCTTCACTGAATCGGGTTTTTGTGTCGATGACGCCGCCCTTTATTACACCTTTGAAGAGACCTGCCGTCAGTGCAAACTCAGTGGCAGCCATCGCGCCGAACTGGTGTTAAATGCGCTGGTCGCTGCACGCTTCCTCAAGCCACTGATGCCGAAAAGCTGGCATTTCGCCTCTTATGCTCCGGCAATGCAGCCCCGTCCCGGTGAAATGGTACAGGTTACGCTGGCAGAAGAGGGAACGCAGGCACGACTGCTGGTGGTTGAGAGTGGCGATAATGCGGCGCTCTGCCTGCTGGCGCAGCCGGGATTGACGCTGGCCGGAAAAAACATGGTGCTCGGCGATGCCATCAAGGTGATGAACGATCGCCTGCAGCCCCTGTATCAGGATGTCGCGCCGCGCTACGCCCGCGCAGTCTGACTACCTTAGTTCTACATCGCCAGCCGGAATACAGCTGCAGCTCAACAGCGTGCCGTCCTGACGCAGGGCGCTCTGTTTCAGCGCCTTAACCTCACCCGCGACCAGACTCAGCTTGCAACTGCCGCACAGTCCCGCCCGACAGGAGTAGGGGATCCGGAAGCCCTGCATCTCCAGCTGATCCAGTAATACCTGCTGATTATCCCCGGTGAACGTCTGACCCTGAAACGTGATAGCCACGGCATCTGGCGCCTGCTGCTTTGGTTTCAGTGTTTCGACCACTTCACCGGCACCATAGCTGCGCGGTGCATGACGTTTCAGGACAATCATCTCATCACCGGCGCGCACCACCCCACTGTTGCGCGCCACTAAGTTCAGACCGAAATCAATATCCCCGCTGCCATCCAGGGCGGTGCGGAACGTCTGCAGCGTGGCCAGTGGATGACCGGCAGGATGCTTAACGCCGGTCTCGGTGCTGACAGTGGTGAGCACGCAGCGACTGCATGGCTTAGGCACCTCGAATATCACGTCGCCAATCTGAATCTCCGCCCAGCTGTCTTCATCCCATGCGGCAGCGCCGCTGACGACCAGATTCGGACGAAACTGTTCGGCACGGACGCTGGCCGGGCAGCGCTGTTGCAGATCATGCAGCGACGCGTTGTTGATCAGCAAAAACGGAAAGCCGTCGGCAAAGCTCAGCGGAATATGATTAAACGCTTTAACCCGGCGGCTGGGTTGCGGCCCGACCCAGCGCAACTGAACCTCACGGGGGAAGAACTGGCTCAGCCATTGGTTAATCGCAGGCGGCGCTATGCGCGCGGTGAAATGATTTCCCCAGACTTCGGTGGGGTGATCCTGCTCATCGAAATCGCTGAAGCGGATCAGGGAGTGACTGCCATCCGGGGCCGTCAGCAGCAGGCCATCCGGTAAAATCGCGGGCGTGAAGCGCACCATCTCCGGATGCTGACGCGCGGTAATAAAGGTGCCATCAGGTTCGGTCACCATAAACAGACGATCAAATGCCAGTCCGCTGTCAGTGACCAGCGCGTGTGACAGCGCTAATCCCCGCATCGACTTCACAGGATGAATAAATAAGCGGGAAAGCGTGATCATGGTGTTCTCCTTGAACCCGACGCGCAGCACAAAAGAAGCTAACTTTATGACATAGGTCTCCGATTCGCTATAATGCGCGACAATTTTCTCAAGAGTTAAAAAGTGACGATATGAATTCTCTGTTTGCCAGCACGGCGCGTGGGCTCGAAGAGCTGTTAAAAAGTGAGCTGGACGCGCTGGGCGCGCAGGATTTGCAAGTGGTGCAGGGAGGCGTTCACTACGAAGCCGACGATCGCACTATGTACCAAAGCCTGATGTGGAGTCGTTTAGCATCACGCATCCTGTTGCCGCTGGGAGAGTTTGGCGTCTACAGCGATCTGGATCTCTATCTGGGCGTGCAGAGCGTGGACTGGCCGACGATGTTCGGCAGCGACAAAACCTTTGTTGTGCATTTCAGCGGCACCAACGATTCGATTCGTAACAGCCAGTTTGGTGCGCTGAAAGTTAAAGATGCCATCGTGGACAGCTTTACCCGTCAGAACCTCGAACGACCTAACGTCGATCGTGAGCAGGCAGATATCCGTGTCAACGTCTGGCTGAATGACGATCGCGCCAGCATTGCGCTGGATCTCAGCGGCAGCTCGCTGCATCAGCGTGGTTATCGCCAGCAGACCGGTCAGGCGCCGTTAAAAGAGACCCTGGCGGCGGCCATCGTGCTGCGTTCTGGCTGGGAGCCGACGACACCGCTGATCGATCCGATGTGTGGTTCCGGTACGCTGCTGATTGAAGCCGCACTGATTGCCTGCGATCGTGCGCCAGGCCTGCTGCGCAAGCACTGGGGCTTCACCGCCTGGAGCCAGTTTAACGCTGCGTTGTGGCAGGAGGTTAAAACTGAGGCGCAGAACCGTGCCCGCACTGGTACGGCTGCCACTCAGGCGCGCTTCTTTGGCTACGACAATAATGGTCGGGTGCTGGAGTGGGCGCAGGCGAATGCCAGCCGCGCTGGCGTCTTTGAACTTTTCACCTTCGGCCAGCAGGATCTGCTGAAGCTGACTAATCCGGTCGATCCGGCGGTTCACGGTACGGTGCTGAGTAATCCTCCTTACGGTGAACGTCTGGAGAGCGAACCAGCCCTGATTGCGCTGCACAGCCAGCTCGGACGTCTGATGAAGCAGCATTTTGGCGGCTGGAACCTGTCGCTGTTCAGCGCCTCGCCAGAACTGCTGAGCTGCCTGCAGCTGCGTGCCGATCGCCAGTTTAAAGCGAAGAACGGTCCGCTGGATTGCGTGCAGAAAAACTATAAGCTGGCGGTTAACAGTCATGAAAGCGCTGGACAGATTGCGGAAGATTACGCTAACCGCCTGCGTAAAAACGTGAAGAAACTGGAGAAGTGGGCGCGTCAGGAAGGCATTGAATGCTACCGTATTTACGATGCCGATCTGCCAGACTACAACGTTGCTGTCGATCGCTATGGCGACTGGGTGATTATCCAGGAATATGCGCCACCGAAAACTATCGATCCTGATAAAGCGCGTCAGCGTCTGTTCGATGTCATCAGCGCGACGCTGAGCGTGCTGCAACTGCCTGCCGACCGTCTGATTATGAAAACGCGTGAACGCCAGAAAGGCAAAGCGCAGTATCAGAAGCTGAGCGAGAAGGGCGACTATTTCGAAGTTAAAGAGTTTAATGCGCGTTTCTGGGTGAATCTGACCGACTATCTCGATACCGGCCTGTTCCTCGATCACCGCATTGCCCGTAAAATGCTGGGCCAGATGAGTCAGGGCAAAGATTTCCTGAACCTGTTTGCCTATACCGGTACCGCCAGTGTGCATGCCGGTCTGGGTGGCGCGCGTTCAACCACTACGGTAGATATGTCGCGTACCTATCTGGAGTGGGCGGAGCGCAACCTGCGTCTTAACGGACTGACCGGGCGTCAGCACCGTCTGATGCAGGCGGACTGTCTGAGCTGGCTGAATGAGAGTGACGAGAACTTTGACCTGATCTTTATCGATCCGCCAACGTTCTCCAACTCAAAACGTATGGAAGAGAGCTTCGACGTTCAGCGCGATCATATGATGCTGATGCGTAACCTGAAGCGCCTGCTGCGTCGCGGCGGCACCATCATGTTCTCCAATAACAAACGCGGTTTCAAAATGGACATGGATGGCCTGAAATCACTGGGCCTGCAGGCGCAGGATATTACCCAGAAAACGCAGTCGCAGGACTTCGCGCGTAACCGTCAAATTCACAACTGCTGGCTGATCACTCACGCCGGTAAGGAATAAGCTTACATGTCATTAATCAGTATCCACGGCGCTTATCTCTCCTTCAGCGATGCGCCGCTGTTAGACAACACCGAACTGCACATCGAAGAGAACGAACGCGTCTGTCTGGTGGGCCGTAACGGTGCGGGTAAATCCACGCTGATGAAAATCATCAATGGCGAACAGCCACTGGATGATGGCCGCATTATTTATGAAACCGATCTGGTCGTGGCGCGTCTGCAACAGGATCCGCCGCGCAATATTACCGGTTCGGTGTATGACTTCGTGGCCGAGGGCGTTGAAGAGCAGGCTGAGCATCTGAAAGCCTATCACGCCATTTCCCATGTGGTGATGGAAGATCCCAGCGATAAAAACCTCAATGAGATGGCGCGTCTGCAGAGCATCCTCGACCATCAGAATCTGTGGCAGCTGGAGAGCCGCATCCATGACGTGCTGGAGCAGATTGGTCTGCAGCCCGATACCGAGCTGTCATCGCTCTCGGGCGGCTGGCTGCGTAAAGCGGCACTGGGTCGTGCGCTGGTGAGTAACCCGCGCGTCCTGATGCTGGATGAGCCAACCAACCACCTCGATATCGAAACCATCGACTGGCTGGAAACGTTCCTGAAGAACTTCACCGGCAGCATCATCTTTATTTCCCATGACCGTTCGTTTATCCGCAACATGGCGACGCGCATTGTCGATCTGGACCGTGGCAAGCTGGTCTCCTGGCCAGGCAACTACGATCTCTATCTGGAAGGCAAAGAGGAAGCGTTGCGCGTTGAAGAGATGCAGAACGCCGAATTCGACCGCAAACTGGCGCAGGAAGAGGTGTGGATCCGTCAGGGCATCAAAGCTCGCCGTACCCGCAACGAAGGCCGTGTGCGTGCGCTGAAAGCGCTGCGTCGTGAACATTCAGAACGCCGCGAAGTGATGGGCAAAGCCAACATGCAGGTGGGCGAAGCGTCCCGTTCCGGCAAGATTGTCTTTGAGCTGGAAAATGTCGACTACGCGGTCGATGGCAAAGTGCTGGTGAAGGACTTCTCAACCCAGGTGCAGCGTGGCGACAAAATTGCGCTGATCGGACCAAATGGCTGCGGGAAAACTACCTTACTACGCCTGATGCTGCAGCAGCTGAAAGCTGACCATGGTCGTGTGCATTCCGGCACCAAGCTGGAAGTAGCCTACTTTGACCAGCATCGCGCTGAACTGGATCCGGATCGCACCGTGATGGACAACCTGGCCGAAGGCAAGCAGGAAGTACTGGTCAACGGCAAACCGCGCCACGTACTGGGCTATCTGCAGGACTTCCTGTTCCATCCAAAACGTGCCATGACGCCGGTGCGCGCCCTTTCGGGCGGTGAACGTAACCGTCTGCTGCTGGCACGCCTGTTCCTGCGTCCCAGCAACCTGATGATTCTGGATGAACCGACTAACGACCTTGACGTCGAAACGCTGGAACTGCTGGAAGAGCTGATTGATGGTTATCAGGGCACCGTGTTACTGGTGAGCCACGATCGTCAGTTCGTCGATAATACCGTTACCGAGTGCTGGATTTTTGAAGGCAACGGTGAGATTGGCACCTTTGTTGGCGGTTATCACGATGCTCAGCAACAGCGCGCCGCTTACCGGCAGCACAAGGCGGCAGCACCAGCGAAAGCGACGGGCAACGCCTCTAAGCCTGCAGCCGAGAAGGGTGATGCGAAGCGTAGCGTGAATAAACTCAGCTACAATCTTGCGCGTGAGCTGGAACAGCTGCCGCAAAAACTGGAGCAGCTGGAAGCGCGTATCGGAGAACTGCAGGCGAAGATGAGTCATCCCGACTTCTTCAGTCAGGCACACGATCAGACGCAACCGGTGCTGGATAATCTGGCTCAGACTGAGCAGGAGCTGGAAACCGCTTTTGCGCGCTGGGAAGAGCTAGAGTCACTGAAAAACGGCGCGTAGGGCAGGGCTAACGGATGTGTTCAGCAGTGAAAAGTAACGCGTGGATGCTCTGTCCACAATGCGATTTAATGATTAAGCTGCCGGACATTCCCGTTGGCAGCCGTGCGTCATGCCCGCGCTGCCACACCTCCCTGACGGCCAACTGGCACGAACCGCGTAAACGGCCAACGGGCTATGCGCTGGCAGCGCTGTTTATGCTGCTGCTGGCGAATCTGTTTCCTTTTGTCTCAATGAAGGTGGCAGGGCTGACCAGCCAGATCACGCTGGCGCAGATACCTCAGGTGATGGTGACGGAAGATTACAGCAGTCTGGCGACGCTGTTCCTTCTCTTTGTGCAGGCGGTTCCGGCCTTCTGCATGATCACCATTATCCTTCTGGTCAATCGGGTCCCGTTGCCGACTGGACTCAAAACTGGTCTGGCACGTATTCTGTTTCAGCTGCGTAACTGGGGCATGGCAGAAATCTTTATGGCGGGCGTGCTGGTCAGTTTCGTCAAGCTGATGGCCTATGGCGAGATCGGCCTGGAGACCAGCTTCTGGCCGTGGGTTCTGTTCTGTCTGCTGCAGCTGCGGGCCTTTCAGTGCGTTGATCGACGCGGCTTGTGGGACAGTCTGTCACCCCGACCTGCACTGCCCCATCCGCCCGAAGTGGGCATCAGTGGTTTAGAGCAGGGTCTGCGCTCCTGTCCCTGCTGTACGGCCATTCTGCCGGAAGCAGAGCATAAGTGTCCCCGCTGCGGCGTCACGGCTGAGGCACGGCGTAAGCACAGCCTGCAGTGGACGCTGGCGCTGTTGTTCACCTCCATACTGCTTTATATCCCGGCCAACCTGTTGCCGATTATGGTGACGGAAACCCTCGGCACTGCCTATCCTTCCAATATCATGGCGGGGGTGATTGTGCTGTGGGGTGATGGCTCCTATCCGGTGGCGCTGGTGATCTTTATCGCCAGTATCATGGTGCCTACGCTGAAAATGCTGGCGATTGGCTGGCTTTGCTGGGATGCCAGCGGACGCGGACAGCGTGACAGCCACAGGATGCACAAAATTTATGAAGTGGTCGAATTTGTTGGCCGCTGGTCAATGATCGACGTGTTTGTTATTGCCGTGCTCTCTGCGCTGGTGCGCATGGGGCAATTAATGAATGTTTATCCCGCGTGGGGGGCAGTATTGTTTGCAATGGTGGTGATTATCACCATGATTGCTGCCATGACCTTTGACCCGCGATTAACCTGGGATCGTGTACGCGAAAACAATATGAAGGAGTCGCGCCTTGACGGAAACTAATCACGGCCATGCAAAGGTGGAACAGATTAAGCGCTGGTCGCCAGTCTGGATTGTCCCCATCGTTACGCTGTTAATCGGCGGATGGATCCTCTTTTATCACTTCAGCCATCAGGGGCCGGAAGTCACCCTCATCACCGAAAACGCCGAAGGCATTGTTGCGGGTAAAACCACGATTAAAAGCCGCAGTGTGGATGTCGGTGTGGTGGAAAGCGCGGTGTTAAGCGACGATCTCCACCATGTGGAAATCAAAGCGCGCCTGAATTCAGGCATGGAAAAACTGCTGCACAGCGACAGCGTTTTCTGGGTGGTGAAACCGCAGGTGGGTCGCGAAGGGATCAGCGGTCTCGGCACTCTGTTATCCGGTGCCTATATCGAATTACAGCCGGGCACTAAAAGCCAGGCACCCGAGCAGTTTAAGCTGCTGGATGCGCCGCCGTTAGCGCCACCGGATGCCAAAGGGATTCGCATCGTGCTGGACAGCAAGAAAGCGGGTCAGCTCAATCCGGGGGATCCGGTGCTGTTCCGTGGCTATCGCGTCGGTACGGTCGAGACCAGCGCTTTTGATACCGAAAAACGCATGATGACCTATCAGCTGTTCGTCGCTGCGCCTTACGATCGCCTGATTACAACCAATGTGCGCTTCTGGAAGGACAGTGGCATCGCCGTGGATATGTCCGCTTCAGGAATGCGGGTGGAAATGGGATCGCTGACCACGCTGTTCAGCGGCGGCGTCAGTTTTGACGTGCCGGATGGCTGGGAGCTGGGTCAGCCTGCGCAGAATAAGTCTGACTATCATCTGTTTGACGATCAGCGCAGCATTCAGGACTCGCTCTACACCAACCATATTGATTACCTGATGTTCTTCACCGACTCCATCCGTGGTCTGCAGGCGGGGGCGCCGGTTGAGTTCCGCGGCATTCGCCTGGGTACCGTCTCAGAAGCGCCATTGATGAAAGCCGGTCTGGACCAGGCGCTGAACAATGATTACCGCGTGCCGGTGCTGATTCGCATTGAGCCGGATCGCTTTATCAGCCGACTGGGTGAGAACTTCGATCTGCAACAGCATCTGCAGGATGGTAAAAAACGTGGCCTGCGTGCGACGCTGAAAACCGGCAGTCTGTTGTCGGGTGCGCTCTATGTCGATCTCGACTTCTATGACAATGCACCGCCTTACAAAGGTCCGCAGAAAGTCTCTGGCTATGAAGTTATCCCAACGGTCAGCGGTGGCCTGAGCCAGATTCAGCAGAAGCTGATGGCGGCGCTGGATAAGATCAACAGTCTGCCACTGAACGGTATGGTCAATGAAGCGACAGGCACGCTGAAAGAGAGCCAGAAAACGATGCGTGATCTGCAGCGCACCATCGACAACATCAACAAAGTCACCGCCAGTCCGGCTATGAAAACCCTGCCGGAAGACCTGCAGCAGACATTGCGCGAGCTGAACCGCAGCATGAAAGGCCTGCAGCCAGGTTCACCAGCCTACAGCAAGCTGGTGGGGGATATGCAGCGCCTGGATAAGGTTCTGCGTGAACTCCAGCCGGTGTTAAGAACGCTTAACACCAAGAGCAATGCGCTGGTATTTGAGGCAAAACCGGGACAGGATCCCCAGCCGAAGAGGGCGAAACAGTGAATAAAGGATTGATACTTTGTGCCGCGCTGGTGTTGAGTGCGTGCAGTAGCAGCGTTGACAATACCTGGTATCAGCTGCCCTCTGGGGCGGCTTCCATGCAGGTCAGCAGCAGCCAGCTGAATGAAGCACAACCGATGTTATGGGTGCAGCAGGTGACGGTGCCGGACTATCTGGCAGGCAACGGACTGGTTTATCAGACCAGCGATGTCAAATACGTTATCGCCGCGAATAATCTCTGGGCCAGCCCGCTCGATCAGCAGTTGCAGCAGACATTGATCACTAACCTGAGCAAGGCGCTGCCAGGCCGGCTGGTAGCCGGTTCACCTTTAGGCGCGCAGCACGATACGCTGAATGTGACCGTGACAGGCTTCCAGGGGCGCTATGATGGCAAAGCAGTCGTCAGTGGCGAATGGACGCTGGAACATCAGGGCCGGCTGACCAAACAGGCGTTTAACCTGGTACTGCCGCAGACCGAAGATGGCTACGATGCGATGGTCAGAACCCTGGCGGCGGGCTGGCAACAGACAGCACAGAAGATTGCCAATAGCGTGGTTGCGTTAAATTAAGATTGATGTGAATAAATAAGCTAAGCCCCTGACCGATTGTCGTGCTTTCCCGACAGGGGTCAGGGGCTTTTTTATTAGCTTAATCAGAAAGATAGTGTTGTCGCATGCATCACAGAACGTCATTATTTTTACCGATTAAGGTCACATTTATGACACTGGCATGAAGATTGGGCATTGATCTTTGGGTGCGCAGGAGGTAGAACATAAGGGTGGTTGAACATTAATTCACCACTTTTCTTTCCACCAGATTCCACAGACCTTACATGAGGGACACGGAGTATGAAGAGACAGAAACGAGACCGCCTCGAACGCGCCCATTCACGTGGTTATCAGGCAGGCATTACTGGACGCTCAAAAGAGATGTGTCCGTATCAGTTGATTGACGCTAAGTCTCACTGGTTGGGAGGTTGGCGACAAGCCATGGAGGACAGGTCGGTAGCTGCATAACCGGATGTCACTGAAAAGGGAATATAACCTCCGCCATGCGCGGAGGTTTTTGTTTCCGGGGGAAACGCTTAGAAAGCGGCGGTATCTTTAAACAGGCCGACTTTAAGATCGCTGGCGGTATAGATCAGATTACCGTCAACCAGCACTTCACCATCTGCCACGCCCATAACCAGTTTGCGGTTAATAACGCGTTTGAAGTGAATGCGGTAAGTCACTTTCTTCGCATCTGGCAGGACCTGACCGGTGAATTTCACTTCACCCACGCCCAGCGCACGACCTTTACCTTCGCCGCCCAGCCAGCCCAGATAGAAACCAACCAGCTGCCACATGGCATCAAGGCCCAGACAACCCGGCATCACCGGATCGCCAATAAAGTGACAGCCGAAGAACCAGAGATCAGGATTGATATCCAGCTCCGCTTCAACAAAGCCTTTGTCATATTTGCCGCCGTCTTCGGTCATTTTGACCACGCGGTCCATCATCAGCATGTTGCCGGATGGAAGCGGCGGACCATTTTCGCCAAACAGTTCACCACGACCTGACAGAATCAGATCTTCTTTGGTATAGGATTCGCGTTTATCTACCATGTTTTCAATAAGCCTTGTTTTAGTGAATCACGAATATTAGCGAACAGTTGTACGCTGAGCAAATCGGATTAACGGTGGTTGAACCAGTTAAGCCAGCGCAGCGCCCAGGGACGTTGCGGACCGTCCGGCTGGTTGAACAGGCTAATGCGTTCCTGGATGGTATTCAGCAGGCAATCGCCCAGGCCATCCTCGGTACTCCAGATTTTACCGGTCAGCAGCGGTAGCGCTTCATCGGCACGGTCAATTGCCCAGATATGGAAATGACCCTGTTCAACCGCACTGACAACCGCCTGGCTGAGGCTGAGATGACGGACATTGCTGGCGGGAATAATCACACCCTGCTGACCTGTCAGTTCTCGCTGATGGCAGATATCAAAAAAGCCTTCGATTTTCTCATTCAATCCGCCCACCGGTTGTACGTTGCCAAACTGATCAACCGAGCCGGTCACCGCAATTTGCTGATTGATGGGCTGATTAGCCAGCGCGCTGATTAAGGCACAGAGTTCAGCCAGTGAAGCACTGTCACCATCCACCTCGGAGTAAGATTGCTCAAAGACCATTGAGGCCGAGAAGGGCAGTTGCTGATCGAGTTCCAGCTCGGCAATCAGGTAAGCCTGCATAATCATCATGCCTTTGGCATGAATATTACCGCCCAGCTCCGCTTTACGCTCGATATCCATGAATTCGCCATCGCCGGGATGTACCACGCAGGTAATACGCGATGGATCGCCCCAGGCACGGGGATGGCCAGGATATTCAACGACCGACAGGCCATTAATCTGACCAACCACTTCGCCTTCGGTTTCAATCAGAATCTGTCGCAGCAGGATCTCGTCACGCATCCGCTCATTGAGATAATTCTCGCGCCACAAACGCGCTTCCAGCGCATCACGCAGCGCTTCAGCGTTCAGTTCATCGCCCATCAGGGCCGATTCGCGCATCTGGCGTTGTAGCCAGCGGGGGCAGAGTGGCAGCGTCTCCTGATCGCCGCTGTAGCGGACGCCTTCTTTAATCAGTTCTGGCCAGAAGTCCGCTTCCGGCAGGGGCAGACCCGCCTGTTGCGCCAGTTCGATGTTCCAGCGACACCAGGCAAGCATGTCATCTTCATCCAGAATCTGAATATTCTCTTCAAATTCAGTATAGATGGCCATTTCGTGAGCTTCGGGATCCAGCTCCTGAAATTCTGCCAGCGCTTCCCGATCGCCACACAGGACCAGTTTCAGATTGAGCGGCAAGGGAGGAATCGAGACTGGCAGCGGCCGGCGTTCATCCTGAGATGTCCACTCAGCATAGCCCTGCTCAACACACTTCTTCAGGCGCAACCAGAGAATCGGCTGCGTCATCAGGCTACGCAGTGAAAGCAGCAGCGTGCCGCCATTAGCACGATGGATCAGGCCCGGTTCCAGCTGGATGCGATCTTTATACTGGCGCACGCAGCCAAACAATTGCTCCATCTCAGTCCATTCAGCAAAGTGAATACCACCCTGACTGGTGAATGGGCGTTGAGGATCGGAGGGGGGCTGGAGCGTGACGTTGTCGGCCATGATATGGTAATCACCGCCGAATAGAGTGGTACTGTCGGCCATAACCCGCTCTGCGGCCTGGGCAATGAATGTCAGATAATCGCGATTCTCCTGGCTACGAACCAGCAGTAACGGGAACCCCTGCGTCTGATGGTGTAAGTGCGCCAGTGCATTCAGCAACCGGGGCTGTACCGTTGCCAGAGCATCAGTTTCTTCATCAGCAATTCGGGAGAAAACGGATTGGTATTGCGCGCTATCTGGCTGTAAGGTCTGCCACGTAAGTTGAGTGCTGGTCAAAATAATCGCATTTGTCTGTTTTAAGAAAAGCGAGATTATACAGGATTCACCCTTGTTAAGCACTGCAGACTTCCTGTTGAAGATGTGATGGTGACAGCATGTTTTTCGTTGCTGCATCCGGGAAAAAAGCTGTTATTCTTAGTTCGTTACGTGATCACGATGAGATTCCGATGAAATACCAGCAACTCGAAAATCTTGAATGTGGATGGAAGTGGAAATACCTGGTGAAAAAACATCGGGAAGGTGAACTGATCACGCGTCACCTTGAATTAAGCGCGGCGCAGGCAGCAGTGGATAAGCTGCTGGCAATGGAAAATAATCCGGTTACAGTGAATGAATGGATCGCAGAACATATTCACGCTGATCTGGATAACCGACTGAAGCAGACCATCCGTGCCCGACGAAAACGCCATTTCAACGCTGAACATCAGCATACGCGAAAAAAATCGATAGACCTGGAGTATCTGGTCTGGCAGCGACTGGCAGGTCTGGCACAGCGGCGCGGCTGCACGCTCTCTGAAACGATTGTTCAGCTGATAGAAGATGCAGAACGTAAAGAGAAATATGCCACTCAGATGTCGAGCCTGAAGCAGGATTTGCAGGCGATTCTGGGTAACTCCGGTTCAGAGAGCGAATAATCGGGCAGGGCAATCAGAGCCTTCATCTCTCAGTCCGGTTTTATTACCGGCATAAAAAAACCCCGCCTTAGCGGGGTTTTTTATTACGTGTAAACTTAAGCCTGTGGCTGAGTTACAACGTCTTTGATACCTTTAACGTCGATTTCTACACGACGGTCCGGCGCCAGGCAGTCGATCAGGGCATTACGGCCTTTCACGCTGTCACAGGTGTTGCCGGTAACTGGGTTAGATTCACCCATGCCACGTGCAGAGATCTTGTTAGAAGGAATACCTTTAGATACCAGGTAATCTACGACTGACTGAGCACGTTTCTCAGACAGTTTCTGGTTGTACTGCTCTGAACCGATGCGATCGGTGAAGCCCAGTACGACAACGGAACCATCTTTAGGATCCATTGAGCTCAGCTGGCTGTACAGCTGATCCAGAGCCTGCTGGCCTTCTGGCTTCAGGGTAGATTTGTTGAAGGTGAACAGAACGTCAGACTTCAGAGTGAAACGCTTGGTTTCAACAACTGGAGCTGGTGCTGGAGCCGGAGCTGGCGCCGGAGCAGCGACGTCATCCTGACCGAAGCGGTATGAAACGCCTACGCTCAGCATGCCGTTGTCTGGACGAGTACCAACGGTCTGTGCATCACCGATGTTGTTAACCCACTGGTAATCCAGACGGGTAGCCCAGTTTTTGGTCAGCGCATATTCAACACCAACAGCAGCCAGCGGAGATACGCCGGTGTCGTGGTCGCTGATGCGGCCAGTAGTTGGGTTAGTCTGCGTTGAGTCTGCACGCCATACCATGCCGCCCAGACGAGTATACACGTCCAGATCGTCATAGATTGGGTAGCTCAGTTTAGCAGCCAGCTGAACGCCCTGTGCTTTGAATGCGCCGTTAGTCACGTTGCCTTTGTTAGGCATGCGACCCAGCCAGTCATAGCCCAGCTCGAAGCCCAGGTATGGATTTGCCTGGTAACCAACGAATGCACCTGCACCCAGCTGGCTTTCATGAGTTGGACCGTCATTGTTTTCGTAACCGTTACCGTAGTAACCAGTGTCGTGATACTGAGACCAGCCCAGTTTAGCACCGGTGTACCAGGTGTCATCTTTCGGAGCGGCCTGCGCTACGGTAGCGAAGCCAGCCAGTGCCACTGCAATTGCGATAGCTGTCTTTTTCATTTTGCGCCTCGTTATCATCCAAATAGGCAATGAGCAAAAAGGTTGCTCTTGGTTTAAATCCTTCGCCGGGTCAAAACGCTCGCTTATGACTCTACCGCAAAAAACGGAGGTTATTGAGCACCCTGGCGAGCTAAAGTCTACAACGAGATTGGAAACTTACAAGTATGATGTGAGGCGCTTATGTAAAAAAACAGCGATTTATACACAATTTCTAACAATTAGGCTGGTCTTATTGCCGCGGCAAAAAGCCCTAAAAACTTGCTAAACCATTGTCAACGCTCGAACTAACAGAATCAGTGGTTTAGCTGCGACAGATAAGAAAAATAGCTTGGGAAACTTCTGATTTTTACTTAATGAAACAAATCCGACTGAATTTTTATCGCAGTTTGCGGTCTGAGAGGCGCTTCTGATGTCCCGCTTGCACGCAAAATCAATCCTAACGCTTCACCCTCTGCCGCCGCATTTTCAAGTTGACGTCGTTCATCTTCGTCAAGATCGTAAGGAATCCATGCCAGAACGACACTGTAATTTCCTGTACGCAATGCTTTAACCATCGCTTCAACCGCATTCAGACGTTCAGAATCGGCGATATGCATACTTTTATCCAGTGGTAATCCTGATTCCTGCAGCCAGGTGCGATTCAGTTTATATGCCGGTGTTAACCACAACTGCCAGCGTGATTGCTGACTCAGCTGCTGCAATAAAGGCAACAGCAACATCTGCATCATACCGGGCTGTTCGCTGTAGCGTAACTCAGTAATTCCACCGCCCTGAGAGGCCGGAACGGAAGTGGACGCATAATGATGAGCATAGCGTGCATTATTAGGATGTTGTGTTCGCATAAGTTAATCACCAGCAGTGGACTGTATGAATATACAGTACTGTCATCCTGGATAAAGATCAACCCAAATTTCTGAAAACGCCTCGCAAAATCGCGACAAGATTAGTTGAAACGCTATTTATTCATTGAACCCATTGACGCTTTTTTTTATCTTCTAATTACCTGATACCCAAGGTAATTTACGATATATTTCTTACATGGAGGTGGTGCTATGAAAAAGGTGAATCCGGTTGTAGAGCGCTCCAGAGCGCGCCTGGCCCCATTAGGAACAATAGAGTCGCGCACCCAGTTCGGAGGCTATGCCCTGGCTGTAGAAAGTGTGGTTTTTGCCTTAATTAATAAAGACGAACTCTATCTGCGTGCCAGTGAACCTTTGCGGGAATACCTTACAGATCGTCCGCTGCAACCCCTGATTTTTCGCAAGCGGGGCAAGCTGGTGAGTCTCAATTACTTTCGGGTCGATGAGGCGTTATGGCGCGACCCTGACCATCTGCTGGCGCTCTCTGCTGCCTCTTTAGAAACGGCGCAGCTGGAGTTGCAGGACCGCCAATCCTCACCGCGGTTAAAAGATCTGCCAAATCTCAGCGTACGTATGGAGATGATGCTGTACGAGGCGGGCGTCATGAGCGTCAATCATCTCTACCAGATGGGGGCTAAACAGTGCTGGCTGAAGCTTAAAGCGATCAACCAGCACGTTGGGTTCCAGACATTACTTGCGCTGCAGGGGGCCATCACGGGCCACCATGCCGCTGCGCTGCCGCAGGCGACACGGGCGGAGCTGAATGCGTGGTTCCAGCGCACGCTTTTATCAAACCCCAATCTCAGAAACGGCGAAGGCTAATCAGTGATTAGCGTGCGGCGCAGGCGAGCCACATCGGGCATTAATGCCACCAGCAGACCGAGTTGCTGGAGCACCAGCGGCGCACGCGTATCCGCATCTGCGGCCAGCTGGCTGATTCGCTGAGCCAGTTGATGGCGCATCGTTTCTACGTGCTCATCGCTGACAACTTCCGTTTGCAGCACATCCTCCACATAGCAAACCGTATCATCCAGCAATGTCAGCAGTTCGGGTGCGGTAATTTTATCGCGGTGAGCGCCCAGCGCAGAAATGTAACTCAGAAACGAATGGTTGGAGCAAAGCAGCTGAAAAGCCGAATCGCGCAGCTTCTGGCTGGTGCGACTTTCACTGCTCATGTTTGAGACCACTGACGCCAGTTCAGCATCCGCGTTATGCGCATCACGCCGTGCAATGCGATAGGCGAGACGGTTATCTTTGCCCTGATGATATTGCTCCATGATCGCGTCCAGATAGCGGCAATTCGCTTTCAGCGTTCGTTCTGCCACGGCAGGTAACTGACGAAAGCGCCAGTCAGGCCAGATAAACGCGACAGCCAGCCAGGCCAGGCCACAGCCCAGTAAGGTATCCACTACCCGCGGCAGGGCAACTTCAAACCCTTCACCCAGCAGGTTAAAGCAGAGCAGCACCAGCAGAGTGATAAACAGCGTGGCCTGTGCATACTGCACCTGCCTGAAAGCGAAGAACAGTACGCCGGTAATCACTATCAGGATTAACTGACCTTCAATCGAAGGCACCAGCCATAAAACGGGCAGACCAATCGCAATCCCCGCCAGCGTTCCGCCGATGCGCAAGGCCAGTCGTCGCTGCGTTGCATTGTAGTTGGGCTGGCAGACAAACAGGCTGGTCAGCAAAATCCAGTATCCCCGTTCCAGCCCGGTTACCTGAATAAAACCATATCCAATACAGAGCACCACAGACATGCGAACCGCATGCCGGAACAGCGCCGATGCGGGAGAGAGGTGGCGGCTGAAGCGCAGCCGGATATCACTCCAGCCACTCAATCCTTCGCGTGACAGCAGATTGTCACTGTGCTGAGGATCTTCACCGGCCAGCGTCTGTTCTGATTCGATCGAAGCAAGCTGTGCATCGATGGCGCGCAGGTTGCGCAGCAGCCAGAAAAGAGCACGGGTATGCGTAGCGTCGGGATCATGCTGCTCCAGACGTTCTATCGCTTTCTGTAATCGTTCAAATGCACGCTCAAAACGGCTGTCATGCACCCACCTTTGACGCATCAGAATGCAATGTGCCAGCTGGCGACAGGCCTGAGCCTGCATATTCAGCAGGCGCTGAAAGCGAAACAGAATTTCGTTGTAGCGCCAGTCGCCGCGCAGCAGATGATATTGCAGATGGGAAGAGCTGGCCCGTTCATGAATATCCTGCGCCACAAAGTAGTAGTGCAGACTACGGCGGGTGCCGCGCGACCCGCGATCGCCGCGCAGACGACTCTGCAGTGTGGTCTTGGTCAGATTAAGTTGCGCCACTAACTGGCTGTTGACCATCGCCGCATCGATAAACGCGGCATCATCCTGATCGCCCGCGTCGGGATCGAAAAGATTCGCTTTGGCATCAAGGTAACGCGCCAGTTGTGAAAAACTTCCGGCCAGTTGCTCCTGCACCGGCCGGACCGGAAACATCAGATGGCCCAGTAATGTCAGCAGGTTGTACCACAACGCGCCGACCAGCAGCAGCATCGGCTGCATATACCACTGGCTGAACAGTCCGATGCCGAGCATGGTATAGACCGCAATCAGCAGAGCACCAAAGGCGATAGTCGCATAGCGCTGGCCAAGGGCGCCCAGCAGAATAAAGCCCCAGGTCGAGATTGCCAGCCCGATAATAAAGGCGAACGGATAAGGAAACAGTAACTCGACTGAAACCGAGGCGATGCAGAAGCAGAGCAGGGTAATCAGCAGATTCTTCAGGCGACCGGCCAGGCGATCATCAAGATCGGCCAGCGCAGCAGCGACCACTCCCAGGGTCAGAGGGATCGTCCACTCAATCTGATGCAGCCACCAGGGAATGGCGGCGCAGCCACTCAGTGCAAACAGGATCCGCAGCAGATAGCGCCACGTACTGTTAAACAGATATTTGCGCCAGCCTGGCACGGCATCCGACATCATATTAATAGCGGCGGGCATTGGCTTCGCGCGCGGCGCGCGCCTCTTCCACTGATACCACCCTGCGGCCAACCGGCCAGAGCGCGATAGCGGCGATCTTAAAGTTCGCAATCCCTACCGGAATACCGATGATACTGATGCACTGCACAATCCCCACGGAGATGTGCGAAAGGCAGAGCCACCAGCCAAAGAAAATCAGCCAGAAGATATTCAGAAAGGTGCCGCCGGTATTCAGAATATGACTCTTACTTTCCGGACGCAGCACATCAACATGCACCGCCTCGTTGCCAAACGGCAGCAGCGAGAGTTTGGTGATTTCCCAGCAGGAGCGGGTCAGCGGCAGGGTAAAAATCAGCACGATGCTGATTAACGTGGCAAACAGCCAGCTCAGGGTGGTGAAAAAACCGCCCAGAACAAAATTAAGAATATTTAAAACGGTGCGCATGATCTTCTTTTCCTTTTGCATTCCGCAAGATGTGACGCCAAGTTTAGCCTGTTTTAAGGCTGGAGCGCTAAGGGTCTGACAGGTAAACTCCCCCTAATCCTATTCTCTGACGTTGGTGTCGGCGTGGAACTGAAAGCAACCTCGATGGGCAAACGGCTTGCCCAGCATCCTTATAATCGTGTCCGTTTGATGGCGGCAGGCGTCGAAGTCAGCGGCGATAAGCATGAGTATCTGATCCCCTTTAACCAGTTACTGGATATCGCCTGTAAGCGCGGGCTGGTGTGGGGCGAGCTGGAGTTTTTGCTGGCCGATGAAAAAGTGGTCCGCCTGCATGGCACGGAATGGCAGGAAACGCAGCGCTTTCACCACTATCTGCTGCAGGCCTGGCAGAGCTGGAGTCTGGAGATGAGCGCAGTGTGCCGCGAGGTGCTGCAGGCGCTACGCGATGAAATCGAGGCGTTTGGCGCGCAGGATCGCTGGCTGAACCGCCACGAGTTGCAGGCGCTGAAAACCAACATCCTCAAACAGTTCGATGCATTGCCGATGCCGCTCTCCCGCTTAAAAGATTTTGCTGACTGCCGGGACAACTGGCAATTCTGTCAGCGCTGGCTGGAGCAGGGCGAAACGGCGTTGCGGCAGCGAAACCGCGACTGGACGGCCGCCATGCTGACCCGCTATCAGGATTTCTTTGCCAGCGTCGAGAGCACGCCACTCAATCAGTCGCAATGTGAGGCGGTGGTTAATGGCGAGAATTCTCTGCTGGTACTGGCAGGCGCAGGCAGCGGTAAAACCTCGGTGCTGGTGGCCCGCGCAGGCTGGTTAATGCAGCGCAAGCTGGCCAGCGCCGATCAAATCCTGTTACTGGCATTTGGCCGCCAGGCGGCTGAAGAGATGAACGCACGTATCCAGTCGCGGCTCTCCGCCGCTGACATCCAGGCGCGGACCTTTCATTCTCTGGCGCTGCATATTATTCGTGAAGGCAGTAATAAGCAGCCGGTTATCAGCAAACTTGAGAGTGATGCCGATGCGCGTCGCACGCTGCTGATCCAGCAGTGGCGGCAGCAGTGTCATGAGAAGAAGGCGCAGGCAAACGGCTGGCGTCAGTGGCTGCGTGATGAACTGGAGTGGGAGTTGCCCGATGGGCCATTCTGGGAGGACGACCGGCTGGCAAACCGGCTGGCGTCACGACTGGAGCGCTGGCTCGGTCTGATGCGTATGCATGGCGGTGCGCAGGCAGCGATGATCGCCGACGTGCCCGAAGAGATCCGCGATCTCTTCAGTAAGCGCATCAAACTGATGGCACCGTTGCTGAAAGCGTGGAAGAGCGCATTAAAAGAGGAGGGCGCGGTCGATTTTTCGGGTCTGATTCACCAGGCGATTGCCATTCTGGAAAAAGGACGGTTTATCAGTCCGTGGAAACACATTCTGGTGGATGAATTCCAGGATATCTCGCCTCAGCGTGCCGCGTTGCTGAGCGCATTACGCCAGCAGAATAAGCGTACTGCACTGTTTGCTGTTGGCGATGACTGGCAGGCCATCTACCGCTTTAGTGGGGCGGAGATGACACTGACGACGGCATTCCATCACTATTTTGGTGAGGGAGACCGCTGCGTACTGGACACAACCTACCGTTTCAACGATCGCATCGGAGACATTGCCAACCGGTTTATACAACAGAATCCGCAGCAGCTGGCAAAACCGCTGAACAGCATTACCAAAGGCAATAAAAAGTCGATTTCGCTGCTGGCGCAGGATCAGCTGGAAGCCTTGCTGAACAAACTCAGCGGTTACGCGAAGCCTGATGAGCGAATTCTGCTGCTGGCGCGTTATCACTATCTGCGGCCGGATTTACTGGATAAAGCCAGAACCCGCTGGCCGAAGCTTAATCTGGAATTTATGACGATTCATGCCAGCAAAGGTCAGCAGGCAGATTACGTCATTTTGCTGGGATTACAGCAGGGTAAAGAGGGCTTCCCGGCAGAGGCGCGCGAATCGATTATTGAACAGGGCTTATTACCGCAGCCAGAAGCGTTCCCTGATGCAGAAGAGCGCCGTCTGGCCTATGTGGCACTGACGCGCGCTCGTCAGCAGGTTTTTCTGATGTTCGATAAGGCAGCGCCGTCACCGTTTGTCGATCACTTCCGCGAGCTGGGTGTGCCGGTGCTGCGTAAAGCCTGAGTTACTTCAGACGATCGGCCAGATAGCGCTGATAGTCGGGGATCATAATCTCTACACTTTGCGCAAACAGTGGCGACTGAATGATAAAGTCAGCCGTGGAACGGTTAGTGGCTACCGGGATATTCCATACGGTAGCCAGACGCAGCAGTGCTTTGACATCCGGATCGTGCGGCACTGCGTTGAGTGGATCCCAGAAAAAAATCAGTGCATCGATCTTTCCTTCCGAAATCAGCGCACCCACCTGCTGATCGCCGCCCATCGGGCCGCTCAGCATGGCTGTCACATTCAGGCCCGTATCGCGATTGATCAGATTCCCGGTAGTGCCGGTGGCATAGAGGATGTGCGATTCCAGCGCGGGCTGGTTTTGTTTCACCCAGTCAAGCAGGGCGGCTTTGCAGTGGTCGTGGGCGACCAGCGCGATATGTTTTGTGGTGCCGAGGGTACGAACAGTCTGTTCCATAAAGGCGTCCTGGTAAGGCTCATGCGCAAGAAGAGAGAGCATGAGTGTACCTCTGGCCTTTCGACTCTATCAACTTGTACGTAGCATTTTGACCAGCGTCAGAAGCTGCTGACGCGTGGCTTCATCGAAGCGGTGAAACCAGCGGTGCAGCGAGGGCAGTTCGGCCTGAGTAGTCCAGTCCAGATCGGCGGTAAGCCGGACGGAAGAGGGCGTTGCAGAAGGGGTATTTGCAAACCGCGGCACAGAGGCAATCTGGCGGGTGCGATTATAATTCAGCATCGCTTTTTCCATATCTGCGGATGTGGTGACCGGCAGGTGGTCGCGCACGCTGGTAATCTCCGTGCCTTTTTCATCCACCAGCTGAAAGTTCAGGCTGCGGTCAAAATGATAACGCTCGCGTTTTGTCTCCAGCGCAGGCAACCGAATGGTAATGGTTTTGGCTACCGCGGTGAACGTGACAATCATCGGTACCGACTGATAAGCGATGACGTTCTCATTCTGACCTTTGCGCTGCTGCTCGACCCGAAACAGAAACTGATGCTGACCGCGGTCCAGCTCCAGGCTGTCTGCGCCTTTGAGGAGGGAGCCTGAAATTTTTCGACCATCCAGCACCAGCAAATCGATCTGAGGATCGAGCTTTAATGTGATGGCAGAACAGGACGCCGAAACGAGGAGGGTAATTAACCCCGTTACAGCCAGCGACAGCTTCATTTCAACTCCGGTAACTGAAGACACAAAGGATGGTGTGTAGCAAATTCTTACATTATGGCAGTTAATTTACATTTAAACATATTTATTCGTGCGCGGGTTCAATTAATTTCGCTGAGGACTTACCCGCTAAAGGGCACGCCAATCTACACTCAACACTGGCCTGAAAGGAGATAAACATGAACGATCAGACAATTCGTGAGGTGCTGACGCGCACCCAACGTATCGCCTTAGTCGGAGCAAGCGATCGCCCCGAACGTCCCAGTTACGGTGTGATGAAATATCTGCTCGACCAGGGATATGAGGTGATCCCGGTCAGCCCGAAACTGGCAGGGAAAACGCTGCTGGGGCAGCAGGGGTATGCCAGCCTGGCGGATGTACCGGGCAAGATTGATATGGTGGATGTCTTTCGCAATTCTGAAGCCGCGTGGGGCGTGGCCCAGGAGGCTATCGCCGTGGGGGCAAAAACATTATGGCTGCAGCTGGGTGTGATTAATGAGCAGGCGGCGGTACTGGCACAGGATGCGGGCATGACGGTGATTATGGATCGCTGCCCGAAGATTGAAATTCCGCGTCTGGGAATAACGCGTCAGAAATGATGAGTGTGGCGGCAGAGCGTGCCGCCACAGATTAATGTCGCAGATGAGGTGCCTGTAATTGCTGACGTACCGATGCTGCCAGCTCATCCATTGAAGGCTGCTCAGGGTGTTCAATGCTGGTTTCGCCGGAAAGCTGAATCTCAGCAACGTAGGTATGTACCTGATCGCCTTCCTCATCTTCCATCACCACATGATACCAGGGCGCGGTGCGCATTTTCTCTTCCGCGCCAACATCTTCAATTTTAGGCTCATCTAACGAGTATTCAGGATCGACATCGACGATAACGCCCAGTACGCCGGACAAACGATGACGAACCTGCTGACCAATACCAAATTTACTGGCAATCATTGTGACCTCCGAAAAAAAGCTCTCTTACCAATATGGGGGCAGGAGCCGTTTTTTCAAGTCACATGACGCGGCAGGCGAAACCTTTCAGGTAGAGACCTTCCGGATAGCTGGCGATCACCGGATGATCTGCGGCCTGGCGGAACTGCTCAATAAACTGCACTTCACGGCCCGCATCCAGCGCGGCATCGGCGATGATCTTCTGGAACAGATCGGTGGCCATCAGACCGGAGCAGGAGAAGGTCATTAATACGCCGCCCGGATTCAGTAACTGAATGGCGAGCATATTAATGTCTTTATAGCCGCGACAGGCACCCATCAACTGGCTTTTGTTTTCGACGAACTTTGGCGGATCCATAATGATCAGATCAAATTTCTCGCCACTGTCACGATAACGGCGCAGCAGTTTGAAAACATCATCACGCTCAAATTGCGCGCGGGAGAGATCCAGCTCATTGAGTTCAACGTTCTGACGGGCAACGTCCAGCGCCTCCTGGGAGGTATCCACGCTGATCACTTCTTTACAGCCACCCATCAGCGCAGAAACCGCGAATCCGCCGGTGTAAGAGAAGCAGTTAAGGACACGGGCATCCTGCGCGTAACGACGCGTGGCGAGACGGCTATCACGCTGATCAAGGTAATAGCCGGTTTTGTGACCGCCCTGGATATCCACCAGCAGCTTCATGCCATGTTCGGTAATCGGCAGCAGCGGCGGTGGCAGTTCACCGGTAACGGTGCCCTGCGTCAGCGCCAGCCCCTCTTTCTTACGAACGGCGACGTCAGAACGGTCATAGATGGCGCAGCCAGGGAAACAGTGCTGCAGGGCGGTGATGATCGCTGCACGCTGATATTCTGCGCCTGCTGAGAGCAGCTGCATCACTAAAAAGTTGCCAAAGCGGTCAATGGTGACGCCCGGTAAACCATCAGATTCACCGGCGATCAGGCGATAGCTGTCCAGACCATCGCGGGCCGCCAGCCATTCGCGCCACTGCTGTGCCTGTTCAAACCGGCGGACAAAGAAGGCGATATCGATGGATTCATCGGCCTGCCAGCTCCAGACGCGGGCGCGGATCTGCGACTCGGGTGAATAAGCGGCGCGAGCCAGCCATTTACCGTTGCTGTCACAAACGTCAATGGTTTCACCCAGTTGCGCTTTACCTTCCAGACGCGCAACGGCACCTGAAAAGACCCATGGATGGCGACGGAGCAGGGACTTTTCACGTCCCTTTGCGAGAATCAATCTGACTGTCATAGTTTGCTATGCTTACCTGAAAAAATGAGGCGCCATTGTCCGGTGGATAACGGGAAATTGCAACGAACAGCAGCAGGAGAGAATAATGTCAGCAGCCTGTTTTAAAGCATGGGTTCATGGCCGCGTCCAGGGCGTCGGGTTTCGTTACAGTACTCAGGCAGAAGCCAGGACGCTGGGCGTACTGGGCTATGCGCGAAATCTGGATGACGGCAGTGTCGAGGTGCTGGCCTGGGGTGAGGCGGAGCAGGTCGATGCGCTGATCGCCTGGCTTAAAGCGGGCGGGCCACGCAGCGCGCGCGTTGAAAAGGTGCTGGTGGAGCCGCACCAGCCCGAAGAGCCACCCCGCGATTTTACGACCGGTTAATTACAGACATTTCGCCGGTTTAGGCAGGCCGGCGATTTTCGTCGCCTGTTTAGCCGGCCCTTCAGGGAACAGGCGGAACAGATAGCGGCTATTGCCTTTCTCTTCGCCATATTTCTGCGCCATCGCCTTCACCAGCATTCGCACGGCGGGTGAGGTGTTATATTCCAGATAAAAGGCGCGCACAAAATGGACCACTTCCCAGTGTGCTTCAGTCAGGGTCAGGCCTTCCTGCTCAGCGATGTGGACAGCCAGTGCTTCACTCCAGTCGCCGGGATGCTTCAGATAGCCTTCGGCATCGACGGCGATTTCGTTACCGTTAAAATTCACGTGACATCCTCTTAGTAAATGACGGCGCAGTTTATCAAACCTGGCGGGCAGTAAAAGCAAAAACCCCGCCGAAGCGGGGTTTTACAGGCTACTGTCACTGCGGATTAGTTACTGCGGGCAAACCCCAGCAGGCTCAGCAGGCTGACAAAGATGTTATAGAGCGAAACATAGAGGCTGACCGTCGCCCGGATGTAGTTGGTTTCGCCACCGTGAATGATGTTGCTGGTTTCCCACAAAATCGCACCGGCTGAAAACAGAATGAACAGGGCGCTGATGGCCAGATGCAATGCAGGCAGCTGCAGGAAGATGTTGGCTACTACAGCAACCAGCAACACGACGAAACCTGCCATCATCATGCCGCCGAGGAAGGACATATCACGACGGGTGGTCAGCACGTAAGCCGAACAGCAGAAGAACACCAGCGCCGTGCCGCCCAGCGCCAGCGCTATCACGTCACCCATGCCTGCGGTTAAGAATGAGCTCAGGATAGGCCCCAGGCAATAACCCAGGAAGCCGGTAAAGGCAAAAGCGGCCAGAATGCCCATCGGGCTGTTAGCCAGACGGTAGGTTAAAAACATTAAGCCATAGAAGCCAACCAGCATCAGGATTAAACCCGGCGCAGGCAGGGCCAGCAGGGTGCTGGCGGTAGCCGTAACGGCTGAGAAGGCCAGAGTCAGTCCGAGAAGAAAATAGGTATTGCGCAGAACTCTGTGCGTAGACAGCAATGAGGACTGCGATGAGGTGACAATTCTTTCCATGTTGCGCTCCTTTAAGCAGAACACCAAATATGTGCCGAGAATACGCAGGCCATTAAAGAGGGAAAAGGCGTTTTACCCTTCTTTACGCGCTAAACTGCTAATTGTTTGAGCAGAGTGGCGATTTTGACACCGAAAAATCACAATCTGGCTGTTTTTCAGGCGAATAGACAGATAGGTGCTTTACATCCCTAAACGGGGTGTTTATAGTGCGCGTCATTGCGGAGGGGTGGCCGAGCGGCTTAAGGCAGCGGTCTTGAAAACCGCCGATGGGAAACCATCCGAGAGTTCGAATCTCTCCTCCTCCGCCACTTTATCTGCCCTGTGCAATAAAGCGGCAAAAATAGATGTTTGCCAATGCAGTACAGTTTCAAAACGGAGGGGTGGCCGAGCGGCTTAAGGCAGCGGTCTTGAAAACCGCCGATGGGAAACCATCCGAGAGTTCGAATCTCT
>NZ_JALNPM010000014.1:75311-140509 GCF_024520875.1 Pantoea sp. Ft-CA_14
CCTCCTCCGCCACATTTTACAGGCCAGCACGCAGTGCTGGCCTGTTTTGTTTCTGCTCTCTCTGTTACTTCTTCCTGTCTGAAAAAAGCGTGCCACTCTCTGTGACGCGTGGCTGCGCATTCATCTCTCCGGTGCATCTCTGCTATAGTCCACTCACCGTTTTTGCAAACATCTGGCGCTTTTCTGAGGCGAGCTGAGTTACACTGTTGATTACATCGCTCTGAGGCGAGCTAATGGGTTGATAGCCAGAGTGTTTCTTTACTGAATGAATGGAATAGGCACAATGATCAAGAAACTGAGTCTTTGCGCATTGTCAGTGCTCGCTGCATTGCCGGTCGGAACGGTAGCATTTGCTGCTGAGGGTGATATGCAGCTGCAACAGGTGCTGATGTTAAGTCGTCACAATCTGCGTGCACCGCTGGCTGATAATGGCAGCGTGCTGGCGCAGTCGACCAAAAAGAGCTGGCCGCAGTGGGATGTTCCCGGCGGACAGCTGACCACCAAAGGTGGTGTGCTGGAAGTCTACATGGGTAACTACACCCGTCAGTGGCTGGCACAGCAGGGCCTGGTGAAGAACGGCAGCTGTCCTGACAGCAATAACGTCTTTGTTTACGCCAACAGCCTGCAGCGCACTGTGGCCACCGCCCAGTTCTTTGTTAATGGCGCCTTCCCGGGCTGTGACGTCGCTGTTTCTCATCAGGATGAAATGGGCTCCATGGATCCTATCTTCAATCCGGTTATTACAGATGGCAGTGAAGCATTCAATAAGAAAGCGCTGGCTGAGATGGCCGCTGCGAATGAAAAACTGTCGCTGAAGCCTGCCTTCCAGCGCCTGGAAAAGATTGTCGACTACAAAGCATCGCCTGCCTGCAACAATAAAAAGCAGTGCGACCTCAGCAGTGGTCAGAACACCTTCAGCGCTGAAAATGGTAAAGAACCGAATGTCAGTGGCCCGCTGAAAACGGGGAATTCCCTGATGGATGCGTTCACGCTGCAATATTACGAAGGCTTCCCGCTGGATCAGGTTGCATGGGGCCAGATCAAAACACCTGAGCAGTGGAAAGAGCTGTCAGCGATTAAAAATGGTTACCAGGACGCGCTGTTTACCAGCCCGGACATTTCCCGTGAAGTGGCGGCACCGCTGGTGGACTACATCCGCAGTCAGTTAGTGGATCAGGACAAAGCCAACGCGCCTAAAATTACGCTGATGGTAGGCCATGACTCAAACATCGCCTCGCTGCTGAGCGCGTTGCAGGTCAAGCCTTATGAACTGCCTGATACCTTCGAAAAAACGCCGATTGGCGGTCAGGTTGTTTTCGAACGCTGGCATGATGCCAAAAATGATAAAGACCTGCTCAAAGTTGAGTATGTCTATCAGAGCGCCGATCAGCTGCGCAACGCAGACGTGCTGAGCCTGAAGAACCCACCGAAGCGCGTTACGCTGCAGCTGGCGGGTTGTGAGACCGATGCAAACGGCTATTGCAGCTGGGATCAGTTCTCTCAGGTGCTGAATGCTGCGCTGCAGGGCACGCCAATGCAGCCAGCGGCGGCACCACAACCGGCAGCCCAGTCTGACGACGACAGTGCGAAAGCCGCAGCGACCAATGACGCTGCTGCTGATAAGGCTGAAGCGGATAAAGCGACCGCGGCGAAAGAGAAGGCTGACGCCGATAAAGCTGCCGCTGAGAAGTCTGAAGCCGATAAAGCCGCCGCTGAAAAAGCAAAAGCGGACAAGGCAGCAGCCGATAAAGCAGCAGCCGAGAAGGCAAAAGCGGACAAGGCAGCAGCCGATAAAGACGCCGCTGAGAAGGCAAAAGCGGACAAGGCAGCAGCGGATAAAGCCGCCGCTGAGAAAGCGAAAGCGGACAACGCGGCAGTGAAATCAGCCAGTGCCGATAAAGGTGCGGCTGACCAGGCTAACGCCTCGAACACGCCTGCAACAGCGCACAACGACGAATCAAAGTCAGCAGCTGTGGCAACACAGTAATCGTGCTATCCCGCTGATAATAAAAAACCCCGTCGAGACGGGGTTTTTTTATGGCTGCAAGGCGGTTAACCCGCCACGACCACCAGTTTCTGGTTAGCAAACTCTTTGATACCCAGATCAGATAGCTCACGACCATAACCTGAACGTTTCACGCCACCAAAGGGCAGCTCCGCTGAGGTGTCGCTCTGGGAGTTGATAAACACCATGCCGGTTTCGATGGCAGAGGCCAGTTTACGACCGCGTGCAATATCGCGTGTCCAGACCGAGCCGCCCAGACCATAGTGAGAGTCGTTCGCCAGCGCCACAGCCGCCTGATCGTCACCTATGACATAAATCTGCGCGACCGGACCGAAGAACTCCTGATAATAGGCGGGATTATCCGGGGTAATGCCAGTGAGAATGGTTGGCTGATAGTAGCAACCTGCACCTTCAACGGCTTTGCCGCCCGTAACCAGTTTTGCGCCATTGGCGACGGCTTCGTCTACCTGTTTTACCAGGCGGTCACGCGCGTCAGCGGAGGAGAGCGGGCCAAGCGTGGTCTTTTCATCCAGCGGATCACCCAGCGTAGCGGAACTCAGTGCAGCGCTGAACTGGCTGATAAAGCGATCGGCAATCTTCTCATGCAGAATAAAACGTTTTGCGGCGGTACAGACCTGTCCGCAGTTGCTGAGGCGAGCCTGCACGCCCTGACGTACCGCTTCATCAAGATCGGCATCATCCAGCACCACAAACACGTCATTGCCACCCAGCTCCAGCGTCGATTTCTTAAGATGCTTACCGGCCTGCTCAGCCACGGCGCTGCCCGCGCGCTCGGAACCAGTCAGGGCGACACCCTGTACGCGGTCGTCAGCAATCAGATCGGCGACCTGATCGGTGGAGATGAACAGGTTAGTCCAGGCCCCTTCAGGCGCACCCGCTTCACGAACCAGCTTCTCAAAGACATCGGCACAGTGCGGCACGATATTGGCATGTTTTGCCAGCACCGGGTTACCCAGCGCCAGGTTAGGTGCCAGCACGCGCATCAGCTGATAGTAAGGGAAGTTCCACGGCTCGACGGCGACTAAAACGCCAATCGGGTGATACTCAACCCAGGCTTCGCCCAGATCGCTGGGATAGGACTGCGGCTGCAGAATACGTTCCGCATTCTCTGCGTAGTAGCGGGCAATCTGCGAGCAGATTTTCACTTCTCCGCGGCTCTGACCAATCAGTTTACCCATCTCTTTACTGGCGATGGTGGCCAGTTCTTCCGCGCGGCTATCAATCAGGTCAGCCAGTTTTTTCAGTACCTGCAGACGCGGCTGAATATCACCTTTGCTCCATGAAGAATGGAAAAGGCGATCGGCCACTTCGAGGGCATGGCTGACGGCGGCTTCATCGTGTGACGGCCAGCTTTTCAGCAACTGGTTGTTTGCGGGATTAATGCTTTGATAGGAAGACATAGCGTACTCCTTGGTGAGCTAAAAATTGAGGGCGGGAAAGTCCCGCCCCTGAATCAGACGTTCTTACGTTCTACGGGCTTGTCATCCCAGGTCAGGAGATCTTTATCGGTTTTTTCAAAGGCGCGAATCAGCACGTCATCACTGCCTTGCTGACGCCAGATCTCTTCTGCCAGTTTTTCATCGTAGTTAGCCACTTCGAAAATGGCCTCGGCAATTTCAGGGGAGGTATGACGCAGACTTGCCCATTCGCCAACGTGATGTGCTTTCGATTGTTCAGTAGACATACTTTTCTCCTTTGATTAAATCAGTCCTGCAGTTTGACGGTCAGTCCGGCAACATGTTCGCCCTGAAAACGGGCGATATTCAGTTCCGCTTCGGTAGGCTGACGCGAACCATCGCCGCCCGCCAGGGTGGTGGCTCCATAAGGCGTTCCACCGCGAACCTGTGAAATATCGAACAACTCTTTGGTTCCGTAGCCGATTGGCACAATCACCATGCCGTGATGTGCCAGGGTGGTCCAGACAGACGTGATGGTCTGTTCCTGACCGCCGCCGGTGCCGGTTGAGGTAAAGACGCTGGCAACCTTGCCAAACAGCGCGCCTGACGCCCAGAGTCCGCCGGTGCGATCCCAGAATGTCCGCATCTGTCCGGCCATGTTGCCGAAGCGGGTCGGGGTACCGACGATAATTGCGTCATAGTGCGGCAGCAACTCGGGCGTGGCTTCTGCTGCCTGCTGATCGGTTTTGCCGCCCACCTGTGCAAAGCGATCGGCCTCCATCGTTTCTGGTACCCGCAGGATATCCACTTCCGCGCCGGGAACCCGACGAGCGCCTTCTGCAACCGCGTTCGCCATTGTTTCAATATGTCCGTACATCGAATAGTAGAGCACCAGAATCTTAGCCATTGATCTCTCCAGATGGTTTTGACGTCCAGAAAAAGTATAGAAGAGCTTTCGTTTTACGCAGGCGATGCCGAAGCCGGAACGGAGGAGTCGGGCAATAAATCAGCAGCTAATCGGTTGTAAGTCGGCAGAGTGTTCGTTGTTTAGCCAAATTTCTGGTGATTACTCTGTTGCTAAATGTGACTGGCGGACGAGTGAAAGGATAATCTGGCTATTATTTAAACATGGGCTGAGCTCGCGTTTCGGGCCGTCAGCCCTCTGTTTTTAATTCTTAATTATCGCACTACGCGACAGGAGCAAATCATGACAACACATCGTGGGGGTTCTGGAAATTTTGCTGAAAACCGTGAACGTGCCGCAGAAGCGGGACGTAAAGGGGGAAAAAACAGCGGCGGTAATTTTAAAAACGATCCGCAGCGCGCCGCGCGTGCCGGGGAGAAAGGGGGACGCAGCAGTCCTAAAAAACCGGACGCATAACCCCACACTGCCGCCGGTTGAGACCGGCGGTTAACGTCGTTGCTTTTCCCCCTCGCTCTCCCCACAATATTGTCCGGACACATCATCAGGTGAATTATGTCGGACACACTCCGCGGTTTAACCCTGCGCCTGACGCGGCAGGAGCTGGTATTACTTTTCATCACCATGATCTGGGGCGGTACCTTTCTGGTGGTGCATCGTGCGATGCAGCACTCCGGCCCGTTTTTCTTTGTCGGCCTGCGTTTTGCCACCGCCGCGCTGCTGCTGGCGCTCTTTTTCCGCCGCTATCTGGCAGGCATGACCTGGCTGGAGGTGAAAGCGGGTGCGCTGATTGGCCTGTCGATCGCCGGGGGCTATGGTCTTCAGACGTGGGGAATGCAGACCATCTCCAGCAGTCAGTCCGCCTTTCTCACCGCGCTCTATGTCCCTGTCGTGCCGTTGCTGCAATGGCTGTTTCTGCGCCGTCCGCCGGGATTGATGTCGTGGCTGGGGATTGTACTGGCGTTTACCGGCCTGCTGCTGGTGGCCGGGCCGCAGGATGGTCGCATCACTCTGAATGCAGGTGAAATAGCGACGCTGATCAGTACCCTGGCGATCGCCGCCGAGATCATCTTAATCAGCCGCTATGCCGGTAAGGTCGATGTGCGCCGTGTGACCCTGATCCAGCTGGCGGTGGCGTCGCTGTGCGCCTTTGGTCTGATGATCCCCAATGGGGAAACGGTGCCTGCCATCTCAACGCCGCTGCTGCTCAGCGCGCTGGGGCTGGGTGCGGCCAGCGCCCTGATTCAGGTCACCATGAACTGGGCGCAACGCAGCGTTTCGCCGACCCGCGCCACGGTGATTTATGCCGGGGAACCAGTCTGGGCCGGCGTCGTGGGGCGTATTGCGGGTGAGCGCCTGCCTGCGCTGGCGTTGCTGGGCGGCGCGCTGATCGTCTGCGGGGTGATCGTCAGTGAGCTGCGGCTGAAACGAAAAAAAGCGGTGCAGCCTGCTGCCACACCGCTGGAGTAGGTCGTTAACCCTGCTGTCGCGCCAGTGGCTTGTCCTGCTTTGCCGCACTGCGTCGGCGCAGAATCGCATTGAGGATAATCGCGCCAAAGGTGGCGGTACCGATACCCCCCAGCGTGAAAGAACCGATTTTCAGCGCGAAATCCCCGGCTCCGAGCACCAGTGTGGTCGCCACCATGATCAGGTTACTGTTCTGGCCTAAATCGACATGGTTCTGCACCCAGATGCGTGCACCTGCTACCGCAATCAGCCCGAACACCACAATGGATGCGCCGCCAATCACCGGGGCCGGAATGGTGTGGATCAGCGCACCAAACTTCGGCGAGAAACCGGCGAGGATGGCGATGACCGCCGCGGCGACAAACGCCAGCGTAGAGTAGACTTTGGTCACCGCCATCACCCCGATATTTTCGGCATAGGTGGTAACGCCACTGCCGCCGATTGAGCCGGAGAGCATGGTGGCCAGGCCATCGCCAACAAAAGCGCGTCCCATGTAAGGATCGAGATTGCGTCCGGTCATGCCCGCCACCGCTTTCAGATGCCCGAGGTTTTCAGCCACCAGAATGATCGCCACCGGGGCGATAAGCACCATCGCCTGCAGATCAAAGGTGGGAGCGGTGGTGTGCGGCAGGCCAAACCAGGCGGCCTGTGACAGCAGGGTAAAATCGACCGGCTTACCCAGCCCCAGACCGTTGGTCAGCAGCGCATAGATCGCCCAGGCCAGAATCAGGCCGACCAGAATCAGCAGTCGCTGAATCATCCCGTGGGTAAATACCGCTACCAGACCAATGCAGAGTACGGTCATCACCGCAACCCAGCTGTCGAACGACGAGGCGGAGACGCTGTGAACCGCAATCGGGGCCAGATTCAGCCCGATAGCCATCACCACTGCACCGGTCACGACCGGCGGCATCAGATTTTCAATCCAGCGCGTGCCGGACTTCATCACCACCAGACCAATCAGCGTGTAGAGCAGGCCGCAGGCGATCACGCCGCCCAGCGCCACGCTGAGATTGGGATTCAGCCCCTGACCGCTGAAGCCGGTTACCGCAATGACCACGCCGACAAAGGCAGCGCTCGACCCGAGATAACTGGGCACCCGACCGCCGGTGATAAAGAAGAACAGCAGCGTGCCTATACCCGAGACCAGAATGGCCAGATTGGGATCCAGCCCCATCAGCAGGGGCATCAGCACCGTTGCGCCAAACATCGCTACCGCATGCTGTAAACCCAGCACCAGCGTCTGCCCCAGAGGCAGGGTCTCATCCGGGGCGATAATACCGTTTTCTGTTAATGCCGACTTCTTTTGCCATTGCGGAAACCAGGATCGTGCCATCGTCTACTCCAGAGCGTTATGAATGCCGGTGGGATTCAGGGAAGCGTTAACAGGCATCCTGCCGCAACAGGGGATGGTATCCCCGGTCAAACCACGCCAGACCGTGGGTGTCATCATTGCGCACTAACCCCACGACTTCGCAGAACAGCGTGTCATGCGTACCGACGCTGACAATCTGAGTGATGCGGCAGTCAAAGGACGCGACGGCGCCGCTCAGCACCGGCGAGCCGGTCACGGCCGTTGACCACTCAGCGGCAATAAAACGAGCAGCCATTGGCGTTTTGCCGCCGAACAGATTGGAGAGCGTTTCATGGCCCGCCGCCAGCGTATTGACGCAGAGCTGCATGTTTTCGCGGAACACCGGGTAAACCGAGGCAGAGCGGTTAAGGCAGACCAGCAGCGTCGGCGGCGAATCCGTGACGCTGCACACCGCCGAGGCCGTAAAGCCTGCGCGTCCGGCCGGGCCTTCAGTGGTGATGATGTTGACCGCAGCACCCAGCCGCGACATCGCATTACGAAACTCAGTTTTCTCAACGGCAGGGGTAAGGGTATCCAGGCTCATCGTGTTCTCCGCGAAAAGGTTATCCGACGACGCGCTGCAGCGGCTGCACGTCATCAGTCTGATCCAGCCACTGCAGCAGCAGGGCATTAAAGTTTTCGGGGGCGGTGACGCTCATGGCGTGGCCGCCCCAGGCCATCATCTGTTCAGTCGCATTGGGCAGGGCCGCGGCCAGCTCAGTGGAGCAGCTCCACGGCACCAGCAGATCGTCCTGGCTGGCGATCACCAGTACCGGTTGTGGAATGGCAGCAGCCCGCGCGCTGAAGTCGGCGCTCATCAGGGCGTGCAGCCGCCGCATCAGATTTTCCATCCCCTGAAAATGTGCGACGTGATGGCTATCTTCCTGATCCAGCCGTGTCTGATGCTGTGCCATCCACTCCGCAGGATAGAGAAACAGCGGCTGAGCGCGGACAAATGCCTCGACGCCGACGTTGAGCAGCAGGTCCTGACGTACCTGAAAGCAACGACGGGTATGGGGATGCAGCGTCAGCCAGCCATTGATTACCACGATCCGTTCGATCCGATCCGGATAATCCAGTGCCAGCTGCATCCCCACCAGACCGCCCAGCGCGTGACCGATCAGGCTGAAGCGCAGGATGCCGTGCTGCGCCAGCGCGGCGGCCAGTTCTGACGCCATCATCGCCATGCTGTAGCCTTCCGGCAGGCTGTCAGCGCTGCGACCGGTGCCGCGCTGGTCATAGGTCACCACGCGATAGCGTGCCGTTAGCGCGGCCAGCTGCGGCTGCCAGAAACCCGCCACGCCGCCCAGACCGGATGAGAGCACCAGTGTCGGTGCATCGGGATTTTGCAGACCCAGAATATCCAGCTGCATCAGACCTCCGCTTTGCCGATGTGCGCCACGCTGGCGATCTCAATCAGCGCATCAGGCTTGACCAGACCGCACTGAATACAGAAGCGCGCCGGTTTTTCGCCGGGAAAGAACTCGGCATAAACCTGATTCACCGCGGCGTAGTTCGACCAGTCGGTGATAAAAATTGAATTAAACGTCACATCGGTCATGCTGCCACCGGCGGTCTCGATCACCTTTTTAATGGTTTCCAGCACGTGGCGGGTCTGCGCTGCGGCATCACCCACATGCACCACGTTGTTGTCAGCATCAAACGGCAGCGTACCCGAGACATAGACCACGCCATCCGCCAGCGTGCCGGGAACGAACGGGGCGATGGGGGTGGAGGTGCCTGGCGGAACAATAATACTTTTCGGCATAGCGTCGTCCTTATCGTGGATTAGCGGGCATTCAGGCTTTCGCAGAAGGTATCGACATCCGATACCCAGCCAAAAAAGGTTTCGATATTGAACAGGGCAGCCTGCTGAGCAAAGGGCGGGCCGGCCTGATAAGTGGCGTCTTCCAGCACCACGCCGAAGTACTCCAGAAAGAAGCCGTCGCGCAGCGTCGATTCAACGCAGACGTTGGTGGCGATGCCGGTAAACATCAGATGACGGATCCCGCGGCTGCGCAGCATGCTGTCGAGCGGGGTGTTATAGAAGCCGCTGTAACGCGATTTCGGCAGCACGATGTCACCGGGTTGTGGCACCAGTTCATCGACCAGCGCGTAATCCCAGCCGCCTTTTGACAGCAGCGAGCCCTGCAGTTCAGGCCGTTTACGCATGGTTTTCAGGGCATTCGATTTGTGGAAATTGGGGGAACCGGCGTCGCCCGCTTCTACATAGTCACTGTCCCAGCCGTTCTGGAACCAGATGATCTGGACACCTGCCGCACGGGCCGCCGTCACCGCCTGATGGATTTTCGCAATCACCGGCTTGGTGGCGGAAACATCGAAACCCGCGAGATCGAGATAGCCGCCTTCAGTGGCGTAGGCGTTCTGCATATCCACGACAATCAGCGCGGTCTGGCCAGGCGGAAAGGCGATCGGCTCTGGCCGCGCCGGCAGTTCAACCTGGGGAACATCCGGCGTGTGAGCACAATAAACAGTAGCCATCATGCCACCTCCTGCTGTGCGTCGAGCAGGGCGCTGCGGCAGGCCATCAGCGGCTGAATGTGCTGCCCGAAGTTCTCGATACCCTGCAGGAAGTCATCAAACGTCAGCAGCACGCCGTGGGTGCCTTCGACCTGCGCAACCTCATCCAGCATCCGCGCCACGCTGGCATACGACCCCACCAGGGTGCCCATATTGATATTGACTGCCGAGGTCGGATCCGCCATCTGGCGCACATTGGTGTCGCTGCCCGATTTGGTGTCCTGCTGACTCTGAGTGGTGAGCCAGGAGAGCGCCTCTTCATCCGCACCGGCTTTGTAGTGTTCCCACTTCGCCCGCGCTTCTTCGTCCGTTTCAGCAGCGATGATCATAAACAGCACATAGGAGCCGACATCGCGACCCGCTTTTTCAGCGGCCTGCTTCATGCGAATCGAGGTAGAGCTGAACGCGGCAGGCGTGTTAACACCTTTACCAAAGCAGAAGTTGTAATCGGCGTGCTGAGCAGAGAAGGCCATACCGGCATCGCTCTGTCCGGCGCAGATCACCTTCATCGGGCGCTGCGGCTGCGGACTCACCCGGCAGTCGTTCATGGTGAAGAACTCACCTTTAAAGTCCGATTTTCCGGTGCCCCACAGGTCGCGCAGCACGGTAACGTATTCGGTCAGATAAGCGTAGCGGCTGCTGAAGTACTCATCGCCAGGCCACATTCCCATCTGTTCATATTCCGGTTTCTGCCAGCCGGTCACCAGGTTGACGCCAAAGCGACCGCCTGAAATGGAATCGATGGTGGAGGCCATGCGCGCCACAATCGCCGGAGGCAGCGTCAGGGTGGCGGCGGTGGCGTAGATCTCAATGCGTGATGTCACGGCGGCCAGGCCTGCCATCAGGGTGAACGACTCGAGATTATGATCCCAGAACTCGGTTTTTCCGCCGAAGCCGCGCAGTTTGATCATCGAGAGCGCAAAATCGAAATGGTAATGCTCTGCTTTCAGCACGATCGCTTTGTTCAGTTCAAAGGTCGGCATGTACTGCGGCGCATTGGACGAAATCAGCCAGCCATTGTTACCAATTGGAATAAAGACGCCTATCTTCATGTGAAACCTCGTTGCGATGGGGGAAAGGTGTTTCACGCGCTGCACTGCATCCTGCATCGTCCATGTGGGCCGCGCTCAGTCACAATTCTGCAAACTGTGTGCCACTTTTTTTATTGTTTTATATAACAATGAGTTAAAATTAACCCGAAAGAGGTAAGTGGAGTAACTGGTCCATTTCAGACCGTCTGGTCAAAATTCGCTGCACGTTTTCCATGCAGGCTGAGCAAAAAAGGTGCAGGGCGCGGATTGGGCAGCGATGAATCCCTTTGCTATGATGCGCTGACACCAGAAGGATGAGGTAAACGTGTGAATACCGATGAAAAAAAGCCAACGCGTCGTTCGCGTGCGGTTGCAGCGAAGCGGGCCGCCATACTGGAAGCGGCATTAACCTTCTTCTCACAGTTTGGCATTCACGGCACCAGCCTCGATAAGGTAGCCGAGCTGGCCGATGTCTCTAAAACTAATCTGCTCTACTATTTTCCCTCTAAAGAAGTGCTCTATGTGGCGGTGCTTAAGCAGATTCTGGATGTCTGGCTGGCACCGTTGCGCGCGCTGGCGCACGATCAGGATCCACTGGTCGCGATTCGGCGCTACATCCGGCTGAAGCTGGAAGTGTCGCGCGATCATCCTCAGGCTTCCCGGCTCTTCTGTCTGGAGATGCTGCAGGGTGCTCCGCTTCTGAAAGGGGAGCTGGCAGGCGATCTTAAGCAGCTGGTGGATGACAAAGCGGCAATTATTGAACGCTGGATTGATGAAGGACGACTGGCAGGCGTACAGCCGCAGCATCTGATCTTTATGCTGTGGGCCACTACGCAGCATTACGCCGATTTTGCCACTCAGGTTGAGGCCGTTACCGGCCAGACGCTCAGCGATCCGGCGTTTTTCGATCAGGCTGTTGATAACGTGCAGCGCATGATCATCGAAGGGATTCGCGTACGCTAATTCAGGATACATCCACGGTTCAGGTACGGAGTTAATCAATGGATTCTGTTTCGCAACTGGTGCTGGGTGCCTCAGTCAGTGTCGCAGTGATGGGACGTCGGGTGCCGGTCTGGCAGGCCGCGCTGGTGGGCGGCGTCTGCGGCACCTTACCCGATCTCGATGTCTTTCTTGATCATGGCGATGCGATACGCAACATGACCCTGCATCGCACGGAAACGCATGCGCTGCTCTGGCTCACGCTGCTCTCGCCACTGATTGCATGGCTGGTGGCGGGTCTGTTTCGCCAGCGGGTGAAGTGGGCAGCATGGTGGCCTGCCATCTGGCTGGCGCTGATTACCCATCCGCTGCTCGATTTGATGACGGTGTATGGCACCCAGCTTGGCCTGCCGATCACCGATTATCCTTATGCCATCGGCAGTATCTACATCGTCGATCCACTCTATACCCTGCCGCTGCTGGCAGGCCTGGGCGTCGCGCTCTGGCGGCGCAGTGATAAAGGGCTGCGCGGAAACCGGCTCGGGCTGATGCTGAGTACCCTTTATCTGGTCTGGAGTGTGGTGATTCAGGGCGTCGCAGGCTGGCAGATCAGAGCGTCGCTGGCGGAGCAGGGTATTCCGGACAATAAAGTGCTGGTGACGCCCACGGCCTTTAATACGCTGGTATGGCGCAGCGTGATTATGACGCCGGATCGCTATGGCGAAGTTTACTGGTCGCTGTTGTCGCCCTCACGGCCACTGCAGGTGGCGTGGTACCCGCGTCATCCTGAACTGTTCGACGCCTTTCGGGGCAGCTGGTATGCAGAACGTGTCGCCTGGTTCAGCCACGGCTTCTACGCGCTGCGTGAGCAGGACGGGCAGACGACGATTGCCGACCTGCGCATGGGCGAAGGCGATAAGTATACCTTCACCTTTGGTCTGGGCACGCCTCAGCAGCCCGATCCCCGGCCGCAGCGCTTACCTTATGAACGCCCCTCTTTATCCGCCATTTTCTCTGCGCTGGGCGATCGCCTGTAAAAAAAAGCCCGGTCATCTGACCGGGCTTTGTTCATGATATTACCGATTAGCGGCTACGACGATTACGCAGCATCCAGCCGACACCCAGCAGGGCAAACCAGAGTGGCGTAACCATCAGCGCCTGGCGCGTATCTTCCTGCAGCGTCAGCAGCACCAGCACAAATGCGAAGAATGCCATGCAGACCCAGCACATGAATTTGCCCAGCGGCATCTTAAATGCCGACTCCGCATGGCGCTGCGGATGCTTTTTACGGTAGGCCAGATAGCTGCACAGAATGATGGTCCAGACGAACATAAACAGAATGGCCGAGACGGTGGTCACCAGCGTGAAGACCTTCATTACATCCGGGATCAGGTAGATCAACGCCACACCAATCAGCAGGCACAGGCAGGAGAAAAACAGGCCGGTAGTCGGCACCGCACGGGCAGAGAGTCGGCCAAAGGCGCGGCTGGCCACACCCTGCTGCGACAGGCCATAGAGCATACGGCTGGTGGAGAAGATGCCGCTGTTGGCTGAGGAGGCGGCAGAAGTCAGCACCACAAAGTTAACGATACTCGCAGCCGCAGGCAGACCAATCAGAACGAACATCTCAACAAACGGACTGCGATCGGCCATCACCTGGGTCCAGGGCGTTACCGCCATAATCACCATCAGCGCCAGCACGTAAAACATAATGACCCGCAACGGAATCGCATTAATCGCGCGCGGTAACACTTTATGCGGATTGTGGGTTTCAGCCGCTGCCGTGCCCACCAGTTCAATGCCGACAAAGGCAAACACCGCAATCTGGAAGCCGGCAAAGAAGCCGCTGAGGCCTTTCGGGAACATGCCGCCGTGATCCCAGATGTTGCTGAGTGACGCTGTGCCGCCGCCCGGTGAGGGGTAGTGAATCGATACCAGCACAATCCCGGTTACGATCAGTGCCACAATGGCGACGATTTTAATGATCGCAAACCAGAACTCCATCTCGCCAAACAGCTTGACGGTGGCAATATTGAGCGCCAGAAAAACCACCACGCAAAGCAGGGCGCTCATCCAGATCGAGAAGCCCGGAAACCAGAGCTGGAAATAGGCGCTGATTGCCACCACGTCGGCAATGCCGGTTACCACCCAACAGAACCAGTAGGTCCAGCCGGTAAAGTAGCCGGCCCACGGGCCAAGCAGATCAGCGGCAAAATCGCTAAAGGATTTGTACTCAAGGTTGGAGAGCAGCAGCTCCCCCATGGCGCGCATCACAAAGAACAGCATAAAACCGATGATCATATAGACGAAAATGATCGAGGGGCCAGCCAGGCTGATGGTTTTACCGGAACCCATAAACAGGCCGGTACCGATAGCGCCACCAATGGCGATCAGCTGGATGTGACGATTGTGCAGATTGCGCTGGAGTTTATCGGGCGTTTCGTGGGTGCTTGCGGTTTCTTTAGATTGATCAACCATAGAATTGTCTTTCCTGTCGTGATGTTGTGTTCAGCTCTGCTGGCTGTTAGTCAAGGCGTCTGCCTGAGGGCAAGTCGGCATAAGATAGAGGAAGAGAGCCGGAATCGGGTAACGCTTTTTTACCAATTGTGATGCCTGCCGCCCCGGAAGCGGCAATAAAGCGCGATTTTGTTCAAACCTTCGTCAGCCTGGGTAATTATTCATCACGTTATGTCAGTCAGGCGGCGTGAAAGGCGATGGGCTTCTACACTTTTTGTTTGCTAATCATCATGCTGCGAGAGGGACTATGCGCACGCTTATCCTGTTTTTGCTATTGCTTGCGCTGGGATGGGTCAGCTTACCCTGGCTTAAGCAGCATCTGCCGCCGCAGTTTAATCCCTTTACGCCACTCTCTGTTACCGATCCGCCGGGCTGGATGACGCAGATTAAGATGAAAAGGCTGGCCAGCGATCCAGACGCGTGTCTGGCGGTGATGCGCCGCGCTCAACAGGCGGGCTGGGTCAGCTTCAGCGAGCGT
The DNA here is from genome assembly GCF_024520875.1 of Pantoea sp. Ft-CA_14. Classification (NCBI taxonomy): domain Bacteria; kingdom Pseudomonadati; phylum Pseudomonadota; class Gammaproteobacteria; order Enterobacterales; family Erwiniaceae; genus Pantoea; species Pantoea sp. Ft-CA_14. The sequence continues at coordinate 89,984 of NZ_JALNPM010000014.1, forward strand.
CCGGACGTCACGGGTCACTGTCCGCTCAGTCATCCGCTGCGGGTTCAGAAATTTGGCCCGGTCAGCCTCAGCAGCAGCTTTCTGGCCAGCTGTCCTATGGCCGTCGCCAGCACCATGTATGCTCTGCGCAGTCGTGAACAGACCGCCAGAGAGATGCACAGTCCACTGGTACGAATTACGCATGTCGGCAGTTACGCCTGCCGTAATATTTATCATCGTGCCCAGGGGCGGCTCAGTGAACATGCCACCGCCGATGCCTGGGATGTGACAGGCTTTCAGCTGGCTGATGGTCAGCGGCTTGAGGTCAGTCGTCACTGGCAACAGCCGGAAGAAAAAGCGGCAATGCTTCATACGCTGTGGCGTGGCGGCTGTGAGGTATTCGGCAATGCGCTGGGGCCGGACTATAACGCCGCTCACGCCTCACATTTTCATCTGGGTATGCGAGGTGCAGGCTACTGCCGATAAATCATCAGACAGGATTAATACCGTGTTTGATTAAGAAATGTTCTTATGGTGCCAGTAAAACCCATCCAGTTATCATTGCTGAACCTGATCCCTTACTGAAATAGTCTGACAACAGGTCAGGATGCGCATAAAAAAGCCGATTTCAGGGCCATCTGTAAGAATAAAACGATGCCTGCGGGATAAAACCCTTGTGCAGATTCTCAGCCTCATTTGCTCAGCGCCTGCTGGCGGCATGATGAAATTATTTCACGGTTGCGCTGGCAGAAATAAGGGAAAGGTATCGCATAAATAAAGCGTGCGTGATTGAGAAAAGAACGGATTTTCCTGCAAATTTATTTTCATATGATTTAGTTGCGTGACTATCGGGAAAGTGATTTAACTGATTAAAATAGAGTCAGTGTTGAGCATTACGCCATAAATAGTGATCTCCGCCACGTATTGCGGTCAGACAGCAAAGTAAGTAAACGAGACTTTTACGGACACGCTGTCCTGGATCAGGTATTTGCAGTCAGATAAGTCGATAAACCACAGCAGCATGTGAATCGACTGGCACAGAGCATGGTCGGGCAGGAGAGAGCAGAAAAGGTTTATTAAACAGCACATCGTTACGCTTACAGGGCTGCCACTGAAAACCGGGACAGGTCTGTCACCGGCAAGCGCGTGGCGCGGTCAGCAAGCCGGTTAGCGGCCTCAACAGACGCCACAGGGGCTGCGGGGTCGTCTGACGAAACCGGTCCTGATGCTGCAAAGAGAGAGCCGGGCTTATTTCCTGATGAAAAATATGTCAGAAATTTGTCACTGCCGCTTCGCTTATAGCGAAGTAATTAACGCCTTGTTTACTCGTTATTTAACCAACAATCAGCATCGCGATTCAATATTTTCAGCAGACGTTTCAGGTCTGAGATAAAATTGTACTGGAGGTCAGGGATTGAAATCCTATCAGAAAAATCTTATTCTCCTGGGGTGATTGAAATTGCTGTGATCGGCCTCACCTTGTAAAGGCAGGAACACTTTTTCACTCCGCTCCAACGGTGAAAGGTTAAATGCGCTGTAGATCGCGACAGATTCGTCCTGAAAGATAAATTAATTTTCTTCTGCAAAGTTATTTTATCCGATGAATCCGAATGAATATTACCGGAAGGGCGAGTGAAATTAACGCTGAGGCAATATGAGCACTGAAAATTATTTCGCCTGGCGACATGAGGTGAAAGAACAATTTCAGGCATTAACGGTTTCTTCTGAATTGAAGCCGTTATTGCAACAATTTACTGAATCATTAGGCTTCGATTATTTTGCCTTTTTGATTCAGCACCCGGTGCCTTTTAACCGACCGCGCATTCATTTACATAGCACCTATCCCAGATTATGGGTTAAACACTATGAGAAGCAGAATTATTACGCTGTCGATCCGGTGCTCAGGTTGTGTCAGCGACCGGGCAAAGGCATGGCGTGGACGGAGGAACTCTTCGCCGACGCCGGCAATTTGTGGCATGAGGCGAGAGAATATGGGCTGCAGAGCGGATTTTCTTGCTCTGCAATGGCACCAAATCGCGTCATTGGTATATTATCTATATCGTCGCAACAGCCCATTTCTGTCCAGCTCTGCCATGCTGAGCTGGAGGTGAAACTACACCTTTTAGCGGAACTAAGTCTGGATACGCTGGAACGCTTTAGCGATGATGCAATGATGGTACTAAAAAAAGAGTTTAGTCAGCGCGAGCTGGAAATTTTGAAATGGACAGCCGAAGGAAAAACGGCGGTCGAAATTTCACTTATTTTATCCATCTCTGAACATACCGTTAACTTTCACCAAAAAAATATGCAAAAGCGTTTCAATGTTTCCAATAAAACGCAGATTGCCTGCTATGCAGCGGCAATCGGACTGATCTGAACATAAAGCAACGGCTACACTTCGCCGTTCCTTTGCACAGGTCTGTTGTCTACCCTGCGCCGGGACTTTGCCAGGCTGGCGCAAAGAAATCATTGCAAACATGGGGATGTCAGAGGCGCATGATGAAAATAGTGCAAACGCAATTAAAGGATATGCCATCCTCTTTGCTTGCCGAACTCGGCAGCTACCGATATAGCGTCTTTGCGCGCGGCGAAGGGTGGTCAATTCCGCCACGCCTGAGCACGCCAGGACAGGAATATGATCGCTACGATCGTTCAGATGTCACCTGGCTGATCGCATGGAATGCGCGGGAGGGCATCAGCGGCTGTGCGCGTCTGATGCCCTGGTTCGAACCTGAACTGAGTGAAGGCATCGTACTGCCTTTCAGCCATGAGAAAGTGTGGGAAATGTCGCGCTTCTCGGCACGGCTGGATGTGGACGCTGAACTGCCACTGAATATTCTCTGGCACGCCGTGCAGCTGGCAGAATTGAACGGTATGGAATACATCATCAGTTCGGCAACGCCGATGCTGGAAAAGATGTTTGAAGAGCATCAGGTGGTGTATGAGCCGCTGACGCCGGGACTTATTCTGTCAGAAGATAATCTGTTTGCGATCCGCATTCCGGTGGTTCAGCCAGCGCTGGCTGAAAAGTATCGGGGAACGCGGCGCTTTAGTCCGGAAGAGGTGCTGCCTACGCTGGGCGTTTCGGTTAACTGGCAGGCGCACAGCTAATTAATTTGCCCCCGCGGCTGTGGGGGCAAGCAAGCTTACTGACGGTAGGCTGTTTTGATCTGCTTAATGGTATTGCTGAATACTTCCGCCTGAGGCTTGTCGCCCAGCGTCTGTACATAGCGTTCCATGTTGATAATCACTTTGCCGGCATCAGCCTGGCCCATACCTTTCAGGATCAGGGTGATCATCATCTTCAGACCCGCGATTTCATCCGCTAATTTCCGGGCTTCCTGCGAAGTTGCAAAATCTTCATCGCTCATGCGTTTCTCCTTGGTGAATGACAATGTGTCGGCAATCTGTCCGAACAGCAGTGCGTGAGTATATCACAGGGTCAGTAAGTTGCTGGAGCAGCCGGTTCGCTTCGCTATAAAGAGCTGGTTTGTCCAGTACAACTAATCAATCGCTGAAAGTAATTACAGGTGTTGCCGGGCCAGATATCACGAGGGCCTGCAGCGATAAGGCACAGCAAAGTCTGGTGTTAATACCATGAAATAGTAAGAGTTTAAGGATTATTCAGTACGCCTGTCGGTTGTAAGAAATCTCTGTTATTGCTGGCTGCACGGGGCTGGAAATCGTTATGCGAAGCGTCGACTGTTTTGCTTTGTTGATGTGCTTTTGAGGTAAAAGCGGGTATGATTATCGCCTGTATTCGTTAATTGATTCCTCTTTTTTTAGCCTCTGGAGTTTCCCCGTTGATCAGTGTGCTTCTTGTTGATGACCATGAACTTGTCCGTGCCGGAATCCGTCGCATCCTGGAGGATGTCAAAGGTCTGGCCGTGGTCGGAGAGGTCAACTGTGGCGAGGATGCCGCTAAGTGGTGCCGTGCCAATCAGGTTGATGTGATCCTCATGGATATGAACATGCCGGGCATCGGTGGACTGGAGGCGACGCGCAAAATCGTGCGTTACAATCCCGATATCAAAATCATCATGCTGACCATTCACACGGAAAATCCGCTGCCTGCGAAAGTGATGCAGGCGGGGGCTGCAGGCTACCTCAGTAAAGGGGCTGCGCCGCAGGAGGTGATCAATGCGATTCGCTCGGTCAATGCCGGACAGCGCTACATCGCTTCAGATATCGCTCAGCAGATGGCGCTGAGCCAGATTGAGCCACAAAAAGCGGAATCCCCCTTCAGCTGTTTGTCGGAAAGGGAATTGCAGATTATGCTGATGATCACCCGTGGACAAAAGGTGACGGAAATTTCCGAGCAGTTAAATCTCAGTCCTAAAACCGTTAACAGTTACCGCTACCGGATGTTCAGCAAGCTGAATATCAGTGGCGATGTAGAGTTAACGCATCTGGCCATTCGACATGGCCTCTATAATGCGGAGCCGTTAATCAGTAGTGAATGACGTTTTTGATTCCAAAGCCTTTCTGAGTACGGTAACCAGCAAGCCCGGTGTTTACCGCATGTATGACGCCTCAGGCACCGTCATCTATGTGGGCAAAGCCAAAGACCTGAAGAAGCGTCTGACCAGCTACTTCCGCACTCAGGTCGGCAGCCGCAAAACCGAAGCGCTGGTTAGTAATATCCAGCACATCGATGTCACCGTAACCCACACCGAAACCGAAGCGCTGCTGCTTGAGCATAACTACATCAAGCTCTACCAGCCGCGCTACAACGTGCTGCTGCGCGACGATAAATCTTACCCCTACATCTTTCTTAGCAGCGATACTCATCCGCGACTGGCGATGCACCGTGGTGCAAAGCATGCCAAAGGCGAATACTTTGGCCCGTTCCCCAACGGCTATGCGGTGCGTGAAACGCTGGGATTGCTGCAAAAAGTTTTCCCTATCCGCCAGTGCGAAAACAGCGTCTACCGCAATCGCTCCCGGCCCTGTCTGCAATATCAGATTGGCCGCTGTCTGGGTCCCTGTGTCGCGGGACTGGTCAGTGAGGAGGAGTATGCACAGCAGACCGATTACGTGCGCCTGTTCCTGGCGGGTAAAGACGATCAGGTTCTTAACCAGCTGGTCAAACGGATGGAAGAGGCGAGCACGGGCCTGCGCTTTGAAGAGGCGGCACGCCTGCGCGATCAGATTCAGGCTGTGCGACGGATCACCGAAAAGCAGTTTGTCTCGAATCAGGGTGATGACCTTGATGTGATGGGTGTGGCTTATGAAGCGGGCATGGCCTGTCTCCACGTGCTGTTTATCCGTCAGGGCAAAGTGTTAGGCAGCCGCAGCTACTTCCCGAAAGTGCCCGTCGATACCGATCTGGCTGAGGTCGTTCAGACCTTTGTCGGGCAGTTCTACCTGCAGGGTAGCGAGGCACGTACGCTGCCTGGCGATATTCTGCTGGACTTTACCTTGCCAGAGCGTGAACTGCTGGCAGAGTCCCTCAGTGAGCTGGCCGGGCGTCGGGTGAGTATTCAGAGCAAGCCGCGCGGGGATCGCGCCCGTTATCTCAAACTGGCGCGCACCAACGCCGCGACGGCGTTAACCACGCGGCTGTCACAGCACTCCACAATTCATCAGCGGCTGATGGCGCTGGCGGAGTTTCTTGAGCTGGACAAAATTAAACGCATGGAGTGTTTCGATATCAGTCATACCATGGGTGAGCAGACCATCGCCTCCTGCGTGGTGTTCGACCAGAATGGTCCGCTGCGTGCCGATTATCGTCGCTACAACATCAGCGGCATTACGCCGGGTGATGACTACGCCGCCATGAATCAGGTGCTACGCCGCCGTTATGGTAAAGCGATTGAAGAAGATAAGATCCCGGATGTGATTCTGATCGATGGCGGTAAAGGCCAGCTGTCTCAGGCGAAGCAGGTCTTCGCGGAACTGGATGTGCCCTGGGACAAAAGCCGGCCGATTTTACTCGGCGTAGCGAAAGGCAGCGATCGTAAAGCCGGACTGGAGACGCTGTTCTTTGAAGCGGAAGGTGAGGGCGTTTCGCTGCCACCCGATGCGCCAGCGCTGCATGTGATCCAGCATATTCGTGATGACGCTCACAATCATGCCATTTCAGGCCACCGTAAAAAACGGGCCAAAGTAAAGAACACCAGCGCACTGGAAAGCATCGAAGGGGTGGGGCCGAAACGGCGTCAGCAACTGCTTAAGTACATGGGTGGCCTGCAACCGCTGATGAACGCGTCGGTGGAGGAGATCGCCAATGTACCCGGTATCTCACATGCTCTGGCAGAAAAAATATACTACTCGTTGAAACACTAGCATTGAAACGGGGGGGGCAATGTAGGAACATAGGCTAAATTCTACCTATATCCAGACAGTTACCGGCATATGCAATTAAACATTCCGACGTGTCTCACCCTGTTTCGAGTCGTGCTCATCCCGTTCTTTGTGCTGGCTTTCTATCTGCCGTTCACCTGGGCGCCGCTGGCGACTGCACTGATTTTTGTTTTTGCTGCCATCACCGACTGGTTTGATGGCTTTCTGGCGCGCCGCTGGAAGCAGACAACACGCTTTGGTGCGTTTCTCGATCCGGTAGCGGATAAAGTGATGGTGGCCATTGCGCTGGTGCTGGTGGCGGAATATTTCCACGCCTGGTGGATTACGCTGCCCGCCGCCACCATGATTGCACGCGAGATCATTATCTCTGCGCTGCGTGAATGGATGGCGGAGATTGGTAAACGCAGCAGCGTGTCGGTTTCCTGGATTGGTAAAGTGAAAACCACTGCCCAGATGTTCTCACTGTTTGCCTTGCTGTGGCGTCCTGATGCGACCGTCGTGGCGATTGGTGTGGTGGCGTTATACATTGCTGCCGTGCTGACTTTCTGGTCTATGTTCCAGTATTTAAGCGCCGCGCGCGGCGATCTGCTCGAACCGTGATCGATACGATTTAAAAAGCAGCAAACGGACGCGCTGTGAGGATAATTTTATTGACTCATTGCGTCATCTAAGTAGAATGCATCGCATCGAACGGCAGCCAGGCTGCCAGAAGATAAATAAAATCAGCAGGTTCGACGAAATTGCTGAATTGCGGGAATAGCTCAGTTGGTAGAGCACGACCTTGCCAAGGTCGGGGTCGCGAGTTCGAGTCTCGTTTCCCGCTCCAGATTCGCAGGTCAGGTTAACCTGACGGCACATCAGTTAAGGCGCGTTGGCAGAGTGGCTATGCAGCGGATTGCAAATCCGTGTACCTCGGTTCGACTCCGGGACGCGCCTCCAGTTACACCCTGCCCGGGTGGTGAAATCGGTAGACACAAGGGATTTAAAATCCCTCGGCTGTAAGGCTGTGCGGGTTCAAGTCCCGCCCCGGGCACCATATTTCTGCCGAAGAAAATCTAATAAAATAAAAGCAATATGCAGTAATGTCGTAACCGCCCAAGGGCGGTTTTTTTGTGCCTGCTATCTGGCGGATATGGCGACTGCAACTTCCGTTTAGCGGTATAAGCCGACATCAGCCCCGGGAGCTGAACACCAGCTCATCATCAGTGTCACTCACCAGCACCATCCGTTGCGCCTCACCACTGGAAGAGACAAAGGTCACTTCATGGCCGATGCTGATATCATCAAAGGCGTCGGTCGGCTGTGACTGCTTCCGGATCTCCAGTACCATCCGCGAGGGATAGGGTTTATCATTAACCGTATCAATATGATAATTGGCGGTAAAATTCAGTTCGGGTTGATCAACCACGTAAAATTGTCCTGACGGCATAGTCTTGACCTCTGCGTAATGTTGGCCATAAGTCCCGGTCGGAACAGGCTGCCTGAAACTTAAGGTTAGCTGAATAATCAATGCCTACAGGCGGCGGTACCTCTTTTTTGATTTCATACGACGGTTGCAAAAATACCTGCCGCTTGCGCTTGCCTGGTCAGAGAGTCGTACTACGCTTCTTGTTCACACAGCGCGGCTTTTCCAGGCACGCCATTCGGGCATGGTATAAAGGTATTACTGCAACTCTTAACGGGTTGACGATGCGGGTTCAACTCCTGCTGCCCGGTCCCTCTCCTGCATCTACGTTAACGCCAGCCTTATCCCTTTTGGGTTTCTGCCGATCTATTCCAATTACATCCGATTTCACTCATTTTTGCGGCCTGTGTCGAACTCTGTAACCTGTTGAAACGTTGTGGTTTACCGTATTGTGGTGACTATTGTTTGCCGTCGCAGAGAATTAATGCCAATGATTACACCTTTTACACCTGACTTAACTGAACCGGCGGCCCCTACGGTTATCGGTGTTGTCGCCAGCCAGTTGCTCAATCCCTATCAACAAAAAATGCTGGACGAAGTGATGCGCCAGCTTAACGCGCGCGGTCTTATCTCGGTGCTACTGAGTGCCGAAACCGACGTCACACTAACCACACTCATCCGGCAGGCTACACCGCTCGGGCTGCGTGGTTTGCTGTTACTCCCCGGTAACCGCTTAACTGATGCCTGCCATTTGCCGGTGCTTCAGATTGACGCTGAGCCTGAACTGCAGGCGGATGCACTGCGGGCGGGTGAAGTGACAGCGGAATTATTGCTTAAACAGGGGCATCAGCGGTTTGGCTTTATGCAGGGTCAGCCAGGCGAACTGGCGCAAAAACAGGGCTATCGCGCCTCTCTGCTGGCGGCAGGCATGGCGCTGAACGCCGAACTGACTGTGGGTAGTGATGATCGCGACTGCGCTTATCAGGCGATGATGTCTTACCTGAAAAAGACACGTGCTGCTGAGCGTATCCAGGCACTCTTCTGTGAAAGCGATCTGCTGGCCTTTGGTGCAATGCAGGCGATTCGGGATTTTGGTCAGGGTATCCATCTGGCAGTGGCAGGTTTTGGTGATAGTGAGGAAGCCCGTAGCTCAACCTGGCATCTTACCAGCTGGTCACCTGACATCCGGCAGATCGCTGGCCGCGCGCTGGATCGCTGGCTGGGACAGCAGGCAGGCAACAGCAGTGCTGAAGAGCAGGGGCAATTACAGCGGCGTCACTCTCACGCAGGCAAAGTGCTGCCGGGTGAGATGTCAGCCTGCGGCTGCGCCTTCCGGCATTAACCAGCCCGCAACGCAGGCTGGCAGAATAATGTCAGGCCTGCGGTTGTCCTGCCGGGCCGCTGCCGCCGGGTGCGCCCACCGGCTGCTGCCCGCCAGGTGGAGGCGGTGGCGGGGCATCTCTGCCCGGTGGCGGCGGTGCACAGGCCGTAAGCGTGGCGAGGATAGCCAGTGTGGATAACAGATAAGCAGTACGTTTCATCGTAATTCCCCGATCAGGTAAGCGGAACGTTGAGTATAGAGAATCGCAACAAAATCGCCCGGACAGGACTAAATCATCAATACGCATGGCAAATTGTCGACGATTATTTGAGACGCCTCGCAACTCGCGCATGCTGGCAATGCGTTTCAGGCCGGAGCGCGCTAAGGTAGCGCTTCATTTAAGAGGAGTCGTTATGAATGGCATGATGAAGTTCGTCCGCGGGTGGCTGGTGTTCTCTGTACTGTGGGGCGTATTCATGTGGTTTATGTCATGGCATCAGCAGGGCAAAGAGCCTGGTCTGGCGATTCTGACAAGTCTCTACGCCGGTTTAATCTACCAGGCGCTGATTACCATGGTTGGCCGCTACCGCGCGCGGCGGCAACAGGCTGAGTGAGTTCTGCTGCCGGAGAGGCAGCAGAACGGCGTTTTTAGCCGAAATTACCGGTCAGACGCTGATGGAAGTCCGTGCTGCGTGGATCCAGCCCCTCAATGGTCACCTCTGCACCATAACGCTGATAGCGATACTCAATGCCGTCCAGCGCCGCGACGCTGGACGCATCCCAGATCTGCGCGTGCGTTAAATCGATAGTGACTTTTTTAGGGTCATGGGCATAATCGAAATGCTCAAACAGATCGTTGCTGCTGGCGAAAAACAGCGGGCCGCGCACCACATAGCGCACCGACTCGCCATCTTCGCTCAGCTGACGCTCCGCATGAATAACGTGCGCAATACGGCGGGCAAACAGCAGCATAGCCAGGATTACCCCAGCCAGAACGCCCAGTGCCAGATTACCTGTCCAGACAGTCACCGCTACCGTCAGCACCATAATCAGCGTCTCTGACCACGGCATACGTTTCAGGGTAGCGGGTTGCAGGCTATGCCAGTTAACGGTTTTCACGGCCACCACCATCATGATCCCGGCCAGTACCACCATCGGGATTTGCGCCATAATCCGGCTCAGTCCGGTCACCAGTAACAGCAGCACCAGACCGGCGGCCACGGTGGAGACCCGGCTGCGCGCCCGGCCCAGCTCAACATTGACGATGGTCTGACCTATCATCGCGCACCCGGCGATACCGCCATAAAAGCCCGCCAGAATATTCGCCACGCCCAGGCCCCAGGATTCGCGACGCTTACTGGATGGGGTATCGGTCAGGTCATCGACCAGTTTGGCGGTCAGCAGTGACTCCATCAGCCCGACAAAGGCGATGCTCAGGGCCGTGGGCCAGATAATCTGCAGGGTCTGCAGGTTAAGTGGCACCAGCAGGCTGTTAAAACCGGGCAGACCGGGACTCATCGGCCCTTCATCGCCCACGTTCGGCATGCGATAGCCCATTAGCAGCGCGACGGCAGTCACTACCACAATGGCAACCAGCGGTGAAGGAACACTTTTTATCAGACGCGGCAACAACAGCACGATAGCCAGTGTGACGGCAAAGAAGATCCACACCAGTGATGACTGTCCCCAGACGTGCGGCACCTGAGCAAAGAAAATCAGCACCCCGAGCGCATTCACAAATCCCAGCATCACCGAACGGGGAATATAACGCATCATGCGCGCCAGACCAGCCACACCAAACAGAATCTGAATGACGCCGCCCATCACCACCGCGGGCAGAATATATTCAACGCCATGCAGATGGACCATCGGCCCGATAACCAGCGCCACTGAACCCGCAGCCGCTGTTACCATCGCAGGACGTCCGCCCAGTATCGACAGAGTCAGGCAGAGCACCACCGAGGCGACGAGGCTGACTTTAGGGTCTACACCGGCAATAACGGAAAAGGAGATCACTTCAGGGATCAGCGCCAGCGCGGTAATCACCCCGGCCAGGCATTCGCGGGTCAGCAGCGCAGGCGAACGCAGAACGCGCCCTACACTGATATCGCCCGCCACAACGTCGGTTGCGGCAATATCATTGGTTTGAGTCATAAAAGATTGCAGGCTCTTTAGTTATTTTGCTCCCGCGCGAGGGGCGGGAAGATCAGGATAAACAGTGAGGGGCAGATAGTACCGGGCGACTGGCGAAGATACCAGAAAAAGGCGGATGACTCCCTCCGTGGAGTCGATGCTACAGTGAAAAATCGTCCGGGGTTTTATGGACCACCAGTTCAAGCAGCTGTCGGTAGATATCCAGTAATTCCCTGTCGCTTTCCAGCTCCAGCCGATGAATAAGCTTTGAGATAATCGCTTTATTGTTCACTGGCATGCCTGACTGCAAAATTTCTGCAACCAGGATACCCAGCATCTCCATCTCGCTGGCGGGTTTATTGGCGGCAGGATTAAAATAATCAGCAATTTCCTGATTGGTCCGGGGAAGAATATATTGCATGTGTAAGCCCTTCAGAACAGCCCGATTCCGGTTCGGATGTCAGGACAAAAGCGATCAAAAAAACCACCGCATGTACAGATGCGATGGTACCAGTGTCACAAATTGAACAGAAAAAATAACCTCTGAAGGTGGAAATCCACTGACACCTTCAGAGGCGACGCAAGTGCATCATTCGTTACAGAGTCGCATGACAACTCGTGGCAGTAAACTTATACAATGAAGCCCAATCTGTACAATCGGATTCTTTAACAAAGTGTGCTATTTGACACTTATCAGCAGCTTATAAGGACTATTCCGAAACGAAAGCTGTACAAGTAACCTGTACAAACGGCGGGGCCGAGGGGCGGGAGGGGAAAAACAGGAAGCCATGACCAGCTTCCCGCAAAAAGATTAGCTGAATAGCGCCAGTTTTGCCGTCAGCTTTCGCAGGGCTTTTTTATCGCCGACGATGGCGACGCCCAGCAGGCGCCACTGCTGACGCAGTTGCTGTCGCAGGACGGCGCTCAGCGCCTGATAATCGGTGGTGGTCTGACCCTCTTCCGGAAACAGCACCAGATCGTATTCAGCCTGTTCGCACTGTTCCCGCAATGCACTGAGCTGCTCGTCAGTCGCGGCCAGCACCGGAATGCCGGTGGTGATCAAACCGGGAGAAGGGCGCCTGTCAGCATCCTCCAGGGCGTCGCCAACCAGCGCCGGATGTCGCTGTCCCAGGGTTAATGCCATCACGGCGGCAGCATTGGTGGCTTTGCCAGGCGGCAGAGCGGCATTGAGTATCATTACACAGCGTGGGTCTTGCATTGCGCTTCTCCTGACTAAAAAAACGCATTGTGGCAAGTGGCTTAACCCAGGTCTGGAAGATTTGTGCAGGCGTGCTGATAACGGGAAGGGGTAAGCTGGCAGGCGCGTTTGAACCAGCGGCCCAGGTGACTCTGATCGGCGAAACCCAGCGCAGCTGCCACATCGGCGACGGGCTGGCCCTGCGCCAGCTGACGACGCGCCTGGCTCAGCCGCCACTGCACCAGCCAGGCGTGGGGCGGTAAACCCCAGTGAGCCTGGAACAGACGCGATAACCGGAAGCGATCCACCTGCAGATGCTGCGCCATCTGCTCCAGACCGGGATTATCCGCATGATGGGCAATCAGCCAGTCACGCGACTGCAGTGCCAGCCGGGCATCTTTATCCGGGGGCTGAGCGGGCAGTGACCACTGCCGGTGCGGGATGAGCTGCCCAAACATCCGGTCCAGCGCCGCCTCTTTGATGATGGCGGGATGGTTGTGCCACAGCGCATCGAACGCATGCCAGACGGCATAAGCCAGTGGACGCTCGTCGCGCAGCGTGACGGCAAAACGTAGCTCACGCAGTGAGGGTTTATCAGCCAGCATCGGAGCCAGGTGCTGCGCAATCTGCTGCGGCGAAAGATAGAGCATCCGGTAGGTAAAACCGCTTTCGTTGATGGCATCACCATCATGCAGCTCCTCCGGCTCCAGCATAAAGACCGTGCCTGGTCGGCTCTGATGCTGTTTGCGCCGCGAATGAAACTGCTGTACACCTTGCTCGGTCACGCCAATCAGATAACTGTCGTGCCAGTGAGGATCATAGGCGTGTCCGGTAAAATGGGCGCGTAGCGCCTCAATACCGCTGACGGCGTCACGGCGCAGATCGACCCAGTTTGCTGATGCCTGTTTCATGTTATCCGGCTCCCGGTTGCGGCCTCTGGACATTCTGCCGCGATCCACTAATTTTTAACAGACCGGACGCTTTTCATTGGCGTTTCGCTTTGCGTATAATAACGTCACCACTCAATTAGAACTCTTACTATTAGGCTGCTAACATTTGTCTCAGCACACGCGTACCTTTACCCACTTATTGCATCTGACCGCACATGCCTGGCGCCTGGCGGTCGATCGTCACCTTAAAGATAGCGGCTTAAGCATGAGCAGCTGGATGGCCATCGGGCTGATTGCCAGTGAGCCGCAACGCATGACCCAGACCGAGCTGGCACAGCTGCTGGGGCTGGAAGATGCCAGCATGGTACCGCTGGTGGATCGGCTGGTGAAACAGTCACTGCTGATGCGGGTACAGCCGCCAGAAGATCGACGTAAGCGTCACCTGGTGCTGACTGATAAGGGTAACGAAGCGTTCGCCAAAGTGAAAACCGAGGCTGACGCACTCCGTACTGAAATGCTGGCCGATATTGACCCTCAGGATCTGGCCGTGACCGAGCGCGTATTGCAACAACTCCTGAGCCGCATGGGAAGTATGTAGCAGTGGCAAAGCGAAATCCCTACGCTGCACGCGAGTGGTTGCCGCACGAAAAACCGATGCTGCCGGGATCGCCCTCGACGCCGCTGCATCCGATGCCAAAACGCCTGGCGTTTGGCCTGATCGGTTTACTTATCTCGCTGACCGGTGCGCTGAGTAACGCGCTGGTCACGGCGAATCTGGTCAACCTGCAGGGTACCTTTGGTGCCTGGTCGAATGAGATTGCCTGGCTGCCTGCGGTCTACGTGATGGGCAACATCTCTATTAACCTGCTGCTGGTGAAATTCCGCCAGCAGTTTGGCCTGCGTGTCTTTACCGAGGCGTTTCTGGTGCTGTATGTACTGGTGGCGTTTTTCCATCTCTTCGCCAACGATCTCAGTTCGGCAATCATTGTGCGCACCGCTCACGGTATGGTGGCTGCGGCGCTCAGTTCTCTGGGCATCTACTATCAGGTACAGGCCTGGCCTGCGAAACATCGGCTGAAAGCGCTGGTGATTGGCCTGACGGTATCGCAACTGGCTATCCCGCTGGCCCGCTTATTCTCTTCGGAATTGCTGCAGCTCAACGAGTGGCGCGGTCTCTATCTGTTTGAACTCGGTCTGGCGCTGATTGCGCTGGGCGGGGTACTACTGGTGAAACTGCCACCGGGCGATCGCATCAAAACCTTTGAAAAGATGGATTTCGTCACCTTTATCCTGCTGGCACCCGGTATGGCGCTGCTGTGCGGCGTACTGACGCTGGGCCGTATTGAGTGGTGGTTTACCACGCCCTGGCTCGGTATCTGTACCGCGATCGCCCTGACGCTGATTGTCGCTGCGATCGTCATTGAGCATAACCGGCGCAACCCGCTGATCAATACCCGCTGGCTAAGCAGCGGCATGATGGTGCGGCTGGGCATTGTGATGATCATGATCCGTATCGTACTGGCGGAACAGAACACCGGCGCAATCGGCTTTCTGCAGCAGATTGGCTTGCAGAACGATCAGATGCGCGGTCTGGCGCTGGCGATCATGGCCGGGGTTATTGCGGGCATCGCCGCCAGTGCGCTGACCATCAAGCCCAATCATCTCAACTGGCCGATTGTCACCTCGCTGGTGGTGATGATTATCGCCTCGCTGATGGATGCGCAATCCAGTCCACTGACCCGCGCCAGCAATATGTATTTCAGTCAGTTTCTGCTGGGCTTCAGCAGCGCCTTTTTCATGGCACCCGCGATGCTGATGGGCATTGGCAGCGTGGTGACTCAGCCGAAAAATCTGGTGAGCTTTGTGGTGCTGTTTGGCATGAGTCAGAACCTCGGCGGGCTGATCGGCTCGGCTATTCTTGGCACGTTTCAGGTCTGGCGGGAAAAATATCACTCCAGCCTGCTGGGCGATCAGCTCTCACTGCTCGATCCCAACGTCACCGAACGGCTCAGCCAGTATAATGCGCTGTTTAATTCGCTGGTGGGTGACGACGTTCTGCGCGGCGCGCAGAGCACCAGCCAGTTACAGGTAATCGCCACGCTGCAGGCCAACGTGCTCGCTTATAACGACACCTACCTGTTAACCGCTGCGCTGGCACTGGTCACCCTGATGTGGGTGATCTGGCGTTTGACCCGTCGTCGTTATCTTGACTGGCGTCAGGCGCAATTTAACCTGCGTGAGCAGCAACAGCTGGCCGCATTACAGGAATCAACGGAGAAACAATGAGTCAGCAGGATGAGCTTCAGGCGGCGGAACGCGAACGCGCGAATCGCCGCCGTATTCTTTCTATCGCCGCAGGTAGCGGCATTGTGGTGATTGGTGTACTGGTTATTCTTTACGCCTGGCAACTCTGGCCCTTCACCAGCGCAATACAAAGCACTGAGAATGCCTATGTGCGCGGTCAGGTGACCTTTATCAGCCCGCAGGTTAATGGCTATCTCACCTCAGTCGAGGTGATCGATCTGCAGCCGGTGAAAAAAGGGCAGTTGCTGATGACGATTGACGACCGTATCTATCGCCAGCGGGTGCATCAGGCGCAGGCGCAGCTGGCGATGAAGCAGGCGGCGCTGAACAATAACCTGCAGCAGCGTCGCAGCGCAGAAGCGACCATCCAGAGCAATAAAGCGGCACTGGAGAATGCCAAAGCACAGGCGCTGAAAAGCGGCTTCGATCTGAAGCGTGTCGAAAATCTCACGGCGGATGGATCCCTGTCAGTGCGTGAGCGCGACGCCGCCCGGGCCGCAGACGCCCAGGCGCAGGCACAGGTTCGTCAGGCTGCGGCGCAGATCGCCGTCGCCCAGCAGAATCTGCAAACCGTCATCGTTAACCGTGACGCGCTGAAAGGCGATGTCGACAGCGCCCGCGCCGCGCTGGAGCTGGCGGAGATCGATCTGGCGAATACCCGGATTACCGCGCCCGATGATGGCCAGCTCGGCCAGCTGGCGGTGCGCACCGGCGCCTATGTCACGGCAGGTACGCGCCTGACCTCGGTGGTGCCTAATCACAAATGGATTATCGCGAATCTGAAAGAGACCCAGCTGGCAAATATTCGTCCTGGCCTGCCGGTGACGATTCGGGTCGATGCGCTGGATGGCAAACGCTTTACGGGTCAGGTTGAATTTATCTCTCCGGCCGCAGGCTCAGAGTTCAGCGCAATTTCGCCCGACAACGCCACCGGTAACTTCGTTAAAATTGCGCAGCGCATTCCGGTTCGCATCCGCATCAATGACCAGGATATGCATCAGTTACGCCCGGGTATGTCGGTCGAAGTCAACATCGACACCGCCGCACAACCCGCTGGTGAGGGTGCGCCATGATGCGGCGCAGCTTAATAGTAAGCGCACTGACACTCCTTCTGACCAGCTGTGCCACGCAGGTTGAAAAGGCACCGGCCTCTCTGCCGATCCCCGACGCCTGGCGCAATAGTGTCGGGCCATCTGCTGCGCCTGAGGCGGAGTGGTGGCGCGCTTTTCATGATGAAAATCTCAACCGGCTGGTGACGCAGGCGCTGCGCAATAACCCCGATATCCTCACGGCGCGATCCCGGGTTGACCAGTATCGCGCCCAGCTGCGCGCCACGCAGGGCGATAACTTTCCGACCCTGAGCGCCGGTGTGGCCGCGACCCGGGAGCGTACGCTCTCGTCAGTGACGGGCCAGCCCTATGAAACCGATATTTTTCAGGGCTTATTACAGGCGAACTACGAGGTCGATCTCTGGGGAGCACGCAGCAGCAGCATCACCGCATCGCAGGCGAGTTTAGCGGCGCAGCAGGCCGCTGCGTCTGCCGCCGAGCTGACCATCGCCAGTTCGGTGGCGTCAGGTTATCTCAACCTGTGCGCGCTGGATGAGCAGTTGCGGGTCACGGAGGCGACGCTGGCGACCCGCAACAATTCGCTGAAGCTGGCACAGCGTCAGTTTGAAACCGGCTACACCTCCAGGCTGGAGTGGATGCAGGCCGCCTCGGAATATCAGTCGGCCAAAGCGCAGATGCCCCAGTTGCAGCACCAGATCACCCAGCAGGAGAATGCGCTGAGCCTTCTGGTGGGTATGAACCCGCGCAGCATCGCCCGTCGTCAGCAGTTTGACCAGATTGCACCGCAGCGGATGCCGTCACTGCTGCCATCAGAGCTACTCAATCGCCGTCCGGATATTGTGCAGGCTCAGCGTCAGTTACTGGCCGCAGATGCCAGCCTGGCATCGTCGCGCGCTAAGCTGCTGCCTGGGCTTAACCTCACTGCGACTGGCACTCTGCAGAGTTCGGTTCTGCACCAGCTCGCGGATGATCCGTTCCGGCTGTGGAGCGTGGGCGGCAGCATCCTGGCACCGCTGCTGAACCGTGAAGCGCTGACGGCGCAGGTGGATGTCTCAATGGCGACGCGGAATCAGGCACTTTATGGCTATGAAAAAGTGGTGCGCAACGCCTTCTCGGAAGTTAACGATGCAATAGACGCTATCAGGCAGCGTGAGGCACAACTTCAGGAGCTGCAAAAGCAGGAAGCCTATGTGACGGAAGCGCTGCGCATTGCCCGCAATCGCTATCAGAACGGCTACGCCTCCTATCTGGATGAACTGGATGCGCAGCGCACCCTGTTTTCAACGCAGCTGAATCGGGTGACTGTCAAAAATAACCTGCTGCTGGCGCAGATCGATCTCTACCGCGCGCTGGGCGGTGGCTGGACACCCGCCTCCACACAGTAATCCCCAGACCGATCCAGCCGCAGCCAGAGTTTCTGCGGCAGGGATCGGCCTCTGCGCTGTCGCGGCGACTGCGCATATTCCCCGCTTTAATCCCCCAAATAACCCCCTAAAACCCACGCATACTTCTGCTTACCTGTCTTTACATTCGGTGGTATCATGCGCGGGTTTTAAGCCAGCCAGACGGAAAAGCGCACTGAAAGCTTAGCCTGCGCGAGACGGATTATCCGTTTAACTTACTGATATAAAAATAAAAGAAGGGATTCATCATGAATAAAAAAACTATTTGCACGCTGGCCGTGGTCGCTGCGTTATTAACCGGCTGCGCGCGCACTGCGCCGATTCATAACGTGAATCAAACGCTCACTCAGCGTTACAGCGACAACCAGATGAAACTGGCGATCATCGAAGCGGGTATTGGCCGGAAATGGGTGATGACTCCCGTTTCGCCTGGCGTGATCAATGGTCGTCTGGCTCAGCGTGATTTCGTGGCGACTATTCGCATCACGTATACCAGCCAGAACTACCGCATCGATTATGTCAGCAGTGAGAACCTGAAAGCGGAGCAGGGCGAGATCCACAATAACTACAACCGCTGGATTGCCAATCTCGATCAGGATATTCAGTTACGACTCTCTGCTCTTGCCGCTCAGTAATGCGTGCGCTGTCGCAATGATGTGTCGACAGCCGATCAAAGCATAAAGATCTCCGGCAGCCGGCCGACAAATCAGATGAGCTGCTATTGCTGAACCACTGAGTAACCCTCTACCGTGAAGGCCTGATGCGGAATCGGCAGAGGGTTTCCCGGACGCACTTTTTTTGCAGAGGGCCGGGGTGATGCCCCGATAAACGCCGACGCCACACATATGACAAAAAGAGTGTTGAGATGAGACTCGCTTACTCACTGGTCGACTGGCAGGCTCTGGCTCCGGGATTACACGGGGGCGAGGGCTGGCAGCACTGGGCGCAACAGGGCAACGTCATAGACCCTAAAGAGGCGATGGCAAAGCCGAAATTTTTACCGATGATGACAGCACGTCGTCTGAGCGGCGGCAGTCGTGCGGCGGTAGAGTGTGGGCTGGCGCTGCTTGCGCGTCAGCAGGTTGACGCTATCGTGTTCACCAGTCGTCATGGTGAACTGGAACGTAATCTGCGCATCCTCACTACCCTGGCCGATCAGCAGTCAATGTCACCTACGGATTTTGCCATGTCGGTTCACAATTCGGCGGTCGGCAGCCTGACCATTGCAGCCAAAGCGCCACTGGTCTCCACCTCAATCGCCGCCGGAGTCGACTCGTTTCAGCAGGGATTGATCGAAGTCAGCGCGCTGCATCAGGCGGGTTATCAGCAGGTACTGCTGGTCGATTTCGACGGCATCGTGCCTGACTACTATCTGCCGTGGCTTCCGGAACAGCGTGTGAACTTTCCCTATGCGGTGGCGCTGCTGCTGCGCCCGGGCGACCAGCTGCACTGCACTGGCCGTGCTGGCAGAGAGGAGAGGGCAGAAACAGGGTTACCGCAAAGCCTGCGCTTTCTGCAGCAGTGGCTGGCGGAATCGCCCACCTTCAGCCTGCCGGGCGAACGCCTGACATGGCACTGGGAGAGACATCATGGCTGATTGTTCACAACCGGCGCACTACACCGGCAGCCGCATGAACTATTGCTGGCGGCTGGTGATGACGGCGGTAAGTTTTACGCTGTTTGGCATAGGCGGACTGCTGCTGTCGCTGATTGGCTTCAATCTGCTGCTGCTGGTACAACGCGATTCGCTGCGCCGCCGCCTGCTGGCCCGACGCGCTATCGCCTTTAGCTTCCGTTGCTTTCTGCGATTCTGCCGGATGACCGGAGTCTATGACTACCGGATTGAAGGCGCAGAGCTGCTGCAACAGGATCGCGGATGCCTGATTGTCGCCAATCATCCATCACTGATCGACTACGTGATGATCGCTTCGGTACTGCCAGAGATGGATTGTCTGGTTAAAGCCGATCTGCAAAAGAACCCCTTTATGCGTGGGGTGATCCGCGCCGCGGACTATCTGATCAACAGTGAAGCGGAGACGCTGTTGCCGGACAGCCAGCAGCGACTGGCGCGCGGCGACAATATCCTGATCTTTCCGGAAGGCACCCGCACCCGCTACGGTCATCCACTGACTCTGCAGCGCGGGGCAGCCAATATTGCGGTGCGCGCCGGATGCGATCTGCGTGTGGTTCACATCACCTGTAGCCAGCGTATGCTCGATAAACAGAGCCGCTGGTATCAGATTCCGCCGGTTAAACCGCTGTTTACCGTGCGTGTACAAACGCGAATCGACAGTCAGTCGTTTTGTGAAAGCAATCCCGATGCGCAGCCGCTGGCCGCGCGTCGCCTGACCCGCCATTTACAGCAGGCGCTGGTCCCCCAGAACAGGTAAGACGAAAACCGGTATGGATTCATTAATTAACGATATCAAACAGATGATTATCGACACGCTGAACCTTGAAGATCTCAGTCCCGATGATATAGAGACCGACGCTGCACTGTTTGGCGACGGACTGGGGCTGGATTCGATTGATGCACTGGAACTTGGCCTGGCAGTGAAAAATCGCTACGGCGTGGCGCTGTCCGCTGAGAGTGAAACCCTGCGCGCGCACTTTTTCTCTGTTGCGACGCTGGCTGCGTTCGTCAACCAACAGCGCGGCTGAAAGCGGAGACAACCTTATGATGAACAAAGAACAGATCTATCAGGAAGTGGCTTCGCTACTGACCAGCCTGTTTGAAATTGCGCCTGAGGATATCCATCCCGAGGCACGTCTGTATGAAGATCTCGAACTCGACAGCATTGACGCCGTCGATATGGTGGTTCATCTGCAAAAACGTACCGGCCGTAAGATTAAACCGGAAACCTTCCGGGCGGTGCGCACCGTGCAGGATGTGGTGGATGCCGTGGAACAACTGATGCGCGAAGACGCCTGATCCCGCCGTGCCTGCTGCTACGCTTCGCCTGCTGAATCTGCTTACGCTACTGGCCTGGCCACTGCTGGTCTGGCTGGCGCTGACCCAGCCGCGCTGGCAGGGGCTTTTCTGGCTGCTGGCACTGCTGTTTGGCCTGCGCTGGCTGCAGCTGCGTCGTCAGCAAAACGCCATGGGCGCGGTCATGGGCTGGCTGGCGCTGCTCGGTGCACTGCTCTGTGTCAGCAGCCAGCTATTACGCACTCAGCATCTGCTGCTGTGGTATCCGGTGGCGGTCAATCTGGCGATGCTGCTGGTGTTTGGCGCCTCACTCTGGAGTGCGATGCCGCTGGTGGAACGCATCGCCCGGCTGCGTGAGCCCGTGCTTCCCCCTGCGGCAGTGCGCTATACCCGCCGCGTCACCCAAATCTGGTGCCTGTTTTTTATCGGCAACGGCAGCATGGCGATCTATACCTGTTTGCTGGGCGATCTGCGGCTCTGGACGCTGTGGAATGGCGGCATAAGTTATCTGCTAATCGCAGCGCTGATGAGTGCTGAATGGCTGGTACGTCAGCGCGTGAGGCGAAAAGCATGAGAGTGGCCGACTGGCTGACGGGAGACGATCGCGAGGTCGCCTGGCGCGGCGACCAACGTTTGATGCTCAGCGCGATGCATCGTCAGGTCGTGGCGCTCCGCCAGCGCTTGGCAGCACAACCGGGCAGCTACTGGGCGCTCTGTTTTGATGACAGTTATCGTTTTTGTGTGGCGCTGCTGGCATGCTGGTATGCCGGCAAAACGCCGGTGATGCCGGGTCACTGCCGCGCCGCGCTGCTGGATGAGAGGCAGGATCGGCTGGATGGCGTGCTGTGCGACATGCCGCTGGCGGTCAGTCTGCCGCTGCTGGCGTGGGACGACGCAGAAACGCAGGGGCCGCTGCCGCCGCTGCCGGAGAGTGCAGAACTGGTGCTCTTCACCTCGGGATCCACCGGCGCACCGCGTCAGGTGGTGAAGTCGCTGGCGGTGATGGAGCAGGAGAGTCGCTGGCTCAGCAGCCTGTGGGGCGAACCGTTGCGGGGGTGCCGGGTCATCGCCTCGGTCAGCCATCAGCATCTCTACGGTTTATCGTTTCGAATTTTCCTGCCGATGACGCTCAGGCTGCCGTTTGCCGCCCAGCCGCTGTTTTACGGCGAACAGCTGGCCCAGCTTCCGCGCGACGTTCGCTATGCCTTTATCAGCAGCCCGGCCTTTTTATCGCGGCTGGACAGCACGCTGAAAGCGCCCGCCTGTGAACTGATTGTCTCCGCCGGGGGCGCACTGCGCGACTCTGATGCGGAGCAGGTCTGGCAGCGCTTTGGCTGTCAGGTCAGTGAAATCTACGGCAGCACCGAAACCGGCATTCTGGCCTGGCGTCAGTGCGATCGGGCAGAGGCGCCGTGGCGCCGCTTCCCGCAGGTCAGGCTGGAGCAGGTGACGCCCGATCGCTGGCAGGTCTGGTCGCCGCTGATTGCCGGTGACAGCGGGCTGCTGCTTGACGATCGACTGACTATGCATCCGGACGGCGGATTTCAGCTGGCAGGACGCCACGATCGCATCGTAAAAATCGGTGACAAGCGCATCTCATTAAGCGAGATAGAGCGCCGTCTGACCGACCTGCCGGAAATCGAGGATGCCGTAGCGCTGGTGGTCACGCGTCATGAGCGTCAGGCGATTGGCGTCGTGCTGGCGCTGAACAGCGCACTGGATGAGGCGGCTCTGCATCAGCGCAGGCAGCAGTGGAAACGCCAGCTGCAGCGCTGGCTGGAACCGCTGGCGATGCCGCGCTACTGGCGGATTGTGGCCACTATTCCGGTGACCACCCAAAGCAAACGCGCCTGGCCGCAAATAGAGGAACTTTTTCATGTTGCCGATTGAACGCAGCCGGGAGCTGCGGGCTGACAGCGTCACGCTGACCCTGCAGATAGATGGCGGACTCTTCTGGTTTCAGGGCCACTTTCCGCATCTGCCCATTCTGCCGGGTGTGGCTCAGCTCGACTGGGTGATGCACTACGGCATATCACTGCTTGCGCCCGGTAAACAGTTTGCCGCCGTTGATAACATTAAATTTCAGCAGCCGGTATTACCCGACTCGCTATTGCAACTGCATCTGGACTGGGACGCTGAAAAATCCCGCCTGAGTTTCCGTTACAGCCTGCTGAAGAACGACGGCGAGCAGATCGCCAGCAGCGGGAAGATCGCGCTGTGTTAAGCGCCCCGTTTTCACCCTGCGTGGTGATCCCCTGCTACAACCACGGCGCGATGATGGCGTCAGTGCTGGCACGGCTGGCACCCTTTAATCTGCCGGTAATCGTGGTGGATGATGGCAGCGATGCGGCCACTCAGCTTCAGCTGGCGACGCTGCACGCCCCGCAGCTCAGCCTGCTGCGACTCGACAGCAATCAGGGTAAAGGCGCGGCGGTGATCCACGGACTGCGGGCTGCGGCGGCACGCGGCTTCACCCATGCGGTGCAGCTCGACGCGGACGGCCAGCATCAGGCGGAAGATCTGCCGCTGATGCTGGCGGAAGCGGAGCGTTATCCCGACGCGCTGATCTCCGGTCAGCCGCTCTATGACGACTCGATCCCCAAATCACGCCTTTACGGTCGCTACATCACCCACTTCTGGGTCTGGATTGAAACGCTGTCGCTGTCGATCCGCGACAGCATGTGCGGCTTCCGCGTCTATCCCCTGGCCGCGACGCTGGCGCTGTGCGATCGCCGGGCCATCGGTCAGCGCATGGATTTTGATACCGAGATCATGGTGCGGCTCTACTGGCAGGGAACCCGCAGTCGCTTTATCCCGACCCGCGTCACCTATCCGGCCAGCGGGCTGTCACACTTCGATGCGCTCTACGACAACCTGCGCATCTCCTGGATGCATACCCGGCTGTTTTTCGGCATGCTGCCGCGCATTCCTCGTCTGCTGGCGATGCGTAAACCGCCGACGCACTGGTCTGCGGAAACGGAGCGGCGCGGACAGTGGGGATTACGTTTTATGCTGGCGGTCTATCGCTACGGCGGGCGGCTCCCCTTTACTCTGCTACTCTGGCCGGTAGTGGCGGTCTACTGGCTGAGCGGTCAGCGTGCGCGACGCGCTTCCCGGCAGTGGCTGGCGCAGGTCACTACCGCCGCGCAGCAGCAGCAGATTGCGTTACCGCCACGGCTTAACAGCTACCGCCATTTCCTGCGGTTCGCCAAGGCAATGCTGGATAAAGTGGCCAGCTGGCGCGGCGATCTGCGCTGGGGACGTGATATCGATTTTGCGCCAGGCGCAGAAGCGGTGATCCGCACACCCACGCCGCAGGGCAAGCTGATTCTCGCTTCCCATCTTGGTGACATTGAAGCCTGTCGCGCGATGGCGCAGCAGGTCAGCGGACTGGTGATTAATGCGCTGGTGTTTACCGATAATGCCCGGCGCTTTCGGGCGGTGCTGGAAACCATCGCCCCGCAGGCGGGGGTGAATCTGATGCCGGTGAGCGATATCGGGCCGGAGACCGCTATCCTGCTGCAACAGAAGCTGGATGCGGGCGAATGGGTGGCGATTGTCGGGGATCGCACTGCGGTCAATCCGCAGCGCGGCGGCGAGCGGCGGGTGATCTGGAGCGACTTTCTGGGCCGCGCCGCGCCCTTTCCACAGGGGCCGTTTGTGCTGGCGGCTGCGTTGCGCTGTCCGGTGCTGCTGATGTTCGCCCTGCAGCAACAGGGTAAACTGCGTATTCACTGTGAGCCCTTCGCCGATCCGCTGCTGCTGCCGCGTGCGCAACGTCAGCAGGCACTGCAACAGGCGGTCGATCGTTACGCAGCGCGGCTGGCCCATTACGCACTGCTGGCGCCGCTCGACTGGTTTAACTTTTTCGATTTCTGGACGCTGCCTGATCAACAGGCGCACCACAAGGAGTCTGACCATGACTGAACATCATGCTGAAGTCGTGCTGACCGTCTCATTCCACGACTGCGATCCCATGGGCGTGGTCTGGCACGGCAACTATTTCCGCTTTTTCGAAGTGGCGCGTGAAGCCCTGCTGCGCAGCATTAACTACAGCTATGCCGAGATGGCCGCCAGCGGCTACGTCTGGCCGGTGGTCGATACCCGGGTCAAATACCGCCAGCCACTGCGCTGCGAAGAGACAATTCGCGTCAGCGCCCGGATTACGGAATATGAGAACCGTCTGCGCATCGACTATGAAGTGCGAAATGCTGCCGGTCAGATCACCACCAAAGCGCATACTCTGCAGGTGGCGGTGGAGCAGGAGAGTCAGGCGTTGTGCTTTGTTTCACCCGATATTTTACTGGAACGTTTAGGAGTGAAAGGATGCTGAAAATTGTGCTTACCAGCCTGCTGCTGTGGGCCAGTGCCGCCAGCGCGGTCACGCTGGATCAGCTGCAGCAGCGTTTTGCCAGCCAGCCGGTGATTCGGGCAGACTTTATCCAGACGCGCACCATTTCCGGCATGCGTCAGCCGCTGGTCTCGCACGGGCAGATGCTGATCGCTCGCGAGCAGGGCTTATGGTGGCATCAGCAGACACCCTTTGTGATGACGCTGCTGCTGGATGATAAACGCATGGTGCAGAGCCTCAGCGGCCAGAAGCCTCAGGTAATCACCGCCGACAGCAACCCGCAGATGTTCCAGTTCAACCATCTATTGCGGGCGCTGTTCCAGGCCGACCAGAAAGTGCTGAACGAGAACTTCAGCGTGGCCTTCAGCGATCGCGGCAACGGAGCCTGGACGCTGGAGCTGACGCCCAAAGCGGCGCCGCTCAACAAAATCTTCAACCGTATCTCGCTGGCGGGCAGCGCCTTCCTGGACAGTATCAATCTGGATGATAAGCAGGGCGATAAAACCCAAATAGAGCTCAGCAACACCCGAATTGAACCGCCGCAGTTAAGCGACGAGGAGCAGGCGCGTTTTGCCGGGCCGTAACGATCGGCTGCTGGCCCTCCTGTGGCTGGCCCTCTGTCTGCTGCTGGCGGCTGCGCTCTCTTTTTTGCTGCCGCGCAGTCAGCTCAACAGCAGTGTGCTGGCGCTGCTGCCGCAGCAGAATCTGGGGGCGGCACCGCCTGCGCTGCAGCAGGGCTTTATGCAGCGGCTGGATCGCCAGCTGGTGTGGCTGGTTTCACCCGGAGAGCAGGACGATCCCCAGGTCGCCGCCTGGTGGCTGGCCCAGCTGCGCGCGCTGCCTGACCTGAAACAGGTGCAGGGTGATCTCGACGGGCAACAGCAGCAGCAGTGGGGCCGCTTTGCCTGGCAACACCGTAACGGCCTGATCGATGAGGTGACGCGCGACCGCTTACAGAACGGCGGCGACGCGCAGGCTGACTGGCTGCTGGCGCAGCTCTTTTCGGCCTTCTCTGGCGTCAGCAGCAAAGAGTTGCAGGGCGATCCCATGATGCTGGTGCGGGGTTCGCAGCTGGCGCTGGCACAAAACGCCGGGCGCATGACGCTGCATGATGGCTGGCTGACAGTAAAAGATGCACAGGGTCAGCAGTGGTATTTTCTGCATGGCGAACTGGCGAACAACGCCTTCAGTATGCAGCAAAGTCATGCGCTGGTTACCCGACTCAGCGCGCTGGAGCAACAGCTTAAAAGCCGCTGGCCGCAGGCGAAACTGCTGACGCGTGGCACGGTGCTGTTCAGCGACAACGCCAGCCAGCGTGCGCAGCATGACGTTAAAACGCTGGGCAGTGTGACGCTGGGTGGCGTTGTCCTGCTGGTGCTGCTGGTCTTCCGCTCACTGCGCCCGCTGTTGCTGACGGTTACGTCTGTGGCCATCGGCGCGATGGCGGGCACGGTGATGACGCTGCTTTGCTTCGGTGAACTGCATCTGATGACGCTGGTGATGAGCCTGAGTATTGTCGGCATCTCTGCGGATTACACGCTCTATTATCTCACCGAGCGCATGGTTCACGGCGATCAGCAGACGCCGTGGCAGAGCCTGCGAAAAGTCCGCGGCACGCTGCTGCTGGCGCTGGCGACCACCGCCATCGCCTGGCTGCTGATGCTGCTGGCACCGTTCCCGGGGCTGCGGCAGCTGGCGGTGTTTGCCGCCAGCGGATTAACGGCCTCCTGTCTGACGGTGATTCTCATCTATCCGTGGCTGGTACGCGGATTACCGGTGCGTCCGGTGCCGCTGATGGTGCCGCTGGCGCGCTGGCTTGCCGCCTGGCGTCGCCAGCGCGGGCTGCGCGTCGGATTACCGGTGGCGATGGCGATCTTCGCGCTGGCCGGTATCGCCCAGTTAAAGGTGGATGATGACATCGCCCATCTGCAAAGTGCGCCTGCGCATCTGCTGGAGCAGGATCGCCAGCTGGCAACCCTGACCGGACAGCGCGCCGATCAGACCTGGTTTGTGGTCTGGGGCGATGATGCGCAGCAGACGCTGCAGCGACTGGAAAAACTGGCACCGGATCTGCACCAGGCGCAGCAGCAGGGCTGGCTGCAGCACTATCGTCTGCTGCCGCTGACGTCGCTGGCGCAGCAACAGCGGGATCTTCAGCTGTTGAAACAGGCAGTACCGGATATTACGGCCCGCCTGCAGCAGGCGGGTATCACGCTGCCGGCACCGGATCTGACCCCGATGCCGGTAACACCAGAGGCGTGGCTGTCGAGTCCGCTGAGTGAAGGCTGGCGACTGCTGTGGCTGACGCTGCCAGACGGGCGCAGCGGTGTTTTGATCCCCACCAGCGGCGTAAAAAACAGCGCTGCACTCGCGGAGCTGACCAAACAGCATCCGGGCGTCAGCTGGATTGACCGCAAATCAGGTTACGATTCGCTGTTCAGCTTCTGGCGCACCCTGCTGAGCGGGTTACTGGCGCTGGCGCTGCTGCTGATCACCCTGAGTTTTGTCCTGCGACTGGGGTTAAAGGCGGGCTTACGCAGCGCGCTGCCGTCAGTGCTGTCGCTGGCGATGGCGCTGGCAACGCTGGGCTGGATCGGTGCGTCGCTGAATCTGTTTGCCCTGCTGGCACTGATTCTGGTGCTGGGCATCGGCATTAATTACACGCTCTTTTTCAGCAACCCGCAGGGTACGCCGCTGACCTCGTTGCTGGCGGTGTCGCTGGCGATGATTACCACCTTACTGACGCTGGGTATGCTGGTATTCAGCAGCACCAGCGCGATTGCCAGTTTTGGCACAGTGTTATGCAGCGGCATCTTCAGCGCTTTCCTGCTGTCGCCGCTGGCGATGCGACCCACCCGATCAAGGAGTAAACGATGATCCGCGCCGCTCTTATTCTGCTGACGGCTCTGCTGCTCAGCGCCTGTGCCGGACCTGCACCCGACAGCAGCCGTCCCACCGCCTGGCTGAAACCGGGCGTGAAGGTGACGCTGCCACCGCCGGGCATCCGTCCCGCCTTCCAGCAGCAGCAGTTGCTGACCGGACAGGTGAAAGGCCAGAGTCAGTCACTGCTGGTACTGCTCAGCGCCGATGAACAGCAAATTGATCTGGCCGGACTCTCCTCGGTGGGTATTCGCCTGTTCAGCCTGCGCTACGATGCCAGCGGTATTCACACCCAGCAACTGATGCCGCTGCCGCAGATGCCGCCTGCCAGTCAGGTGCTGGCGGATATTATGCTCAGCTACTGGCCACGGGAGCTGTGGCAAAAACAGCTGCCGCCAGGCTGGACGTTGCAGGATCAGGGGTTAAAGCGACGGCTGATCGATGCCGATAACCAGCTGGTTACCGAAATCGACTATCTGCAACGCGGTAATCAGCGCCAGCCCATCAGCATTCAGCAGCATGCGTTTGGCTATCAGATCCGCATTCAACATCTGGACGGCTCATGATTTACATCTCTGCCATCGGCATGCTGAATGCCCTGGGGAACAACACTCAGCAGATTGCGGCCAGCCTTACCAGGGGTGAGGCACCCGGCATGCAGTTGCGTCATGGCTGGCTGAGCGGCGACCGCGCCTGCTGGCTTGGCAGGGTTGAAGGCGATTTGCCATTGATTCCTGCTGCCCTGAGCGCGCACAACACCCGTAATAACCAGCTGCTGCTGGCCGCGCTGGCGCAAATCCGTCCGCCGCTCGATGCGGCGATTGCGCACTATGGTGCCAGCAGAGTGGCAATTGTGTTGGGAACCAGCACCTCGGGCGTGGATGAGGGCGATCAGCAGATTGGCGGCAGTCAGTCCGGTTATCACTATCAGATGCAGGAGCTGGGCGATCCCTCCCGTTTTCTGGCTCACTTTCTGCGCCTGGATGGCCCGGCCTATACTATTTCAACCGCCTGCTCCTCCAGCGCCCGCGCCATTATCAGTGGTGAGCGTCTGATCGCGGCGGGGCTGGCGGATGTGGCGCTGGTGGGCGGTGCGGACTCGCTGAGCCGGATGCCGATCAACGGATTTGACAGCCTGGAGTCGCTCTCTGAACGTCGCTGCGCTCCCTTCAGCCGCGATCGCGACGGTATCTCGATTGGCGAAGGGGCCGCACTGATGCTGCTGACGCGGGAACCGCAGCCGCTGGCGCTACTGGGAGCTGGCGAATCGTCTGACGCCTGGCACATGTCCGCTCCCCATCCGCAGGGCGAGGGCGCTGAACGGGCGATGCGTATGGCGCTGCAACAGGCGAATCTGTTGCCAGAGCAGGTGGGTTATATCAATCTGCACGGCACTGCAACGCCGCTTAACGACCAGATGGAAGCCGCCGTGATTCAGCGCCTGTTTGGCAATGCAGTGCCGTGCAGCTCGACCAAACATCTGACCGGCCATACGCTCGGCGCGGCGGGAGTGTGTGAAGCCGCTCTCAGTGCGCTGATCCTGCAAAACAATCTGCCGCTGCCCGCGCAGGATTTCAGTGAGATGGCGGCGGATGAGACGCTGCCGGATTGCGGATTGTTATTACAGCCGCAGGCGCTGCAACGGCCGGTTATTGCCTCTAACTCTTTTGCCTTTGGCGGCAATAACACCTGTCTGATTCTGGGACGCCAACATGGTTATTAATTCTCCCGCGGCACGCTGGCTGCCGCACGCTGCGCCGATGCTGCTGCTTGATCAGCTGATCGCCGTTGATGATGAGCAGGTTCACTGTCAGGTGTCGACCTGCGCCGGTGGCGTACTGACACCGTTTCTGACGCCTCAGGGTGAACTGCCCGCCTGGTTTGGCGTGGAGATGATGGCGCAAACCGTGGGCGTCTGGTCTGGCTGGCATGCAAAGCAGGGCGGCGCCACCCTTATCCCGCCCGGCATGCTGCTGGGCGGACGCGGCTGGCGGGCAGAGCGATCCCTCTTTCCCGCCAGTGTTACGCTGGATATCAGAATGACGCTGCTGATGCGCGACGACCGCATGGGCAGCTTTGAGGGCGACATTCATTACGGCACCCAGCGGCTTGCCAGCGGTCGTCTGAATACGTATCAACCCAATGAAGTAGAATTACAGCAATTGATGTCACAAGGAAATCAGCCATGACAGATTCGGTATTAGTGACGGGCGCCAGTAAAGGGATTGGCCGCGCGATTGCGTTGCGTCTCGCCCAGGATGGCTATCAGGTTATCGTCCATTTCAACCGTGACCGCGCAGGCGCTGAGCAGTGCCTGCAGCAGATCGAAACCGCAGGCGGCAGCGGCCGTGTGCTGGGATTTGATGTGGCCGATCGGGCGGCAACCCGCGCTGCGCTGGAGGCGGATATTGAGCAATATGGCGCCTATTATGGTGTGGTGAGCAACGCCGGTATCACCCGCGATGCGGCGTTTCCTGCCCTGACGGATCAGGAGTGGGACAGCGTCATCCACACCAATCTCGACAGTTTTTACAATGTGATCCAGCCCTGCGTGATGCCGATGATCGGTCTGCGGCGCGGCGGTCGCATTATCACGCTTTCGTCGGTGTCGGGGATAATGGGCAATCGCGGTCAGGTGAACTACAGCGCGGCGAAAGCGGGGATTATTGGTGCCACTAAGGCGCTGGCGATTGAGCTGGCGAAACGCAAAATCACCGTTAACTGCATCGCGCCAGGCCTGATTGATACCGGTATGGAGGGGCTGGAACCTCAGGTGATTGAGGAAGCGATGAAGATCGTGCCGATGAAGCGCATGGGCGCGGCTGAAGAGGTCGCCGGACTGGCGAGCTATCTGATGTCCGATATCGCAGGCTACGTGACGCGTCAGGTCATTTCTATTAACGGAGGCATGCTGTGATCCAGCGGGTAGTCGTAACCGGCATGGGCGGCGTAACCGCCTTTGGTGAGTCCTGGGCTGAAGTTTCGGCACGGATCCGTGCGGGCCGCAATGCGGTGCGCTTTATGCCGGAGTGGCAGATCTACGACGGGCTGCATACGCTGCTCGGCGCACCGGTGGATGACTTTGTGCTGCCGGCGCACTACACCCGCAAGCGTATCCGCGCCATGGGCCGCGTTTCGCTGCTGGCAACGCGCGCGACCGAGCTGGCGCTGACCCAGGCGGGCCTGATTGACCATCCGGTGCTGACCAGCGGAGAAACGGGTATCGCCTACGGTTCTTCCACCGGCAGCACCGGGCCGGTCAGCGAGTTCGCCACCATGCTGACCGAAAAGCACACCAACAATATCACCGGCACCACCTATGTGCAGATGATGCCGCATACCACGGCCGTCAATGCCGGACTCTTTTTCGGCCTGCGCGGCCGGGTGATCCCGACCTCCAGCGCCTGTACCTCTGGCAGCCAGGCGATTGGCTATGCCTGGGAAGCGATTCGTCACGGGTATCAGACGGTGATGGTGGCTGGCGGCGCAGAAGAGCTCTGTCCGTCGGAAGCCGCGGTGTTTGACACCCTGTTTGCCACCAGCCAGCGTAATGACGCGCCGCACACCACGCCCGCACCCTTTGATCAGCAGCGCGATGGTCTGGTAATTGGCGAAGGGGCGGGCACGCTGATCCTTGAGTCGCTGGAACATGCCCTGGCACGCGGTGCAACGATCTACGCCGAGATCACCGGTTTTCATACCAACTGCGACGCCGCCCATATTACTCAGCCGCAGCGGGAAACCATGCAGATCTGCATCGAGCGGGCGTTGCAAAGCGCCGGTATCACGGCCGCAGACGTTGGTTATGTAAATGCGCACGGCACCGCCACTGAACGGGGTGATATGGCCGAAAGTCTGGCGACGGCGGCGGTGTTTGGCGAAACGACGCCGATCTCCTCGCTGAAGTCCTATTTTGGCCATACGCTGGGTGCCTGTGGGGCGCTGGAAGCCTGGATGAGTATTGAGATGATGCGGGAAGGGTGGTTTGCGCCAACCCTGAACCTGACGCAACCGGCAGCAGATGGCGGCCAGCTGGATTACATCATGGGTGAGCCGCGTGAGATTGAAACCGACTATATCCAGAGCAATAACTTTGCCTTTGGTGGCATTAATACTTCACTGATCTTCAAACGCTGGCGCGGCGTCTGATCTCAGGCCCGTGCCGCGCTGGCACGGGCCAGTTTATTTTTCGGACGAAAGAACCGGACGATAATCAGCCTTTCATCTACACTGTCACACACCGCATCACTCCCGGCGGCCCACGTTTTTCACAGGATAGTTATGTCTTTACCCTTGCCACCCGACGATCACGATGAGCCAATTCGCCAGTCACTTGACGATGCGCACTTTGCGATAGTGGTGCTTGCGGTGACCTCGGTAACGCTTATAATCTTTGTCCTGATGATTACGCTCTGGATGAGCTGACACGCACAGGGATTCAACGGATTGAATAAGGAGAAGGCGATGGACTCCGGAGATGACAAATTAATCGCAATTATCGGTTTGCTGGCGGCCTGCCTAATCGGGGTGACCTTCCTGTTTACCATGGTCTGGCTGACCGACGTACGTCATCCTGCCGATCCCTCTCTCGACGTTCGCTCCTGTTACCCTAAAAAGCCACCTTCTCAGCACGTCTGATTTCGTGTCGCAAACTTAATCTGCTGACTGCGCAATACCAGCGCCAGCGGCTCATGCAGATTACGGTTGCCATTGGGATCGGCTAATCCCAGCAGCGGGCCAGGGGAACGCCGGTCATCGGCCCAGGCCGGATACTCCACTACCGGATAGAGCGAAATCCCCTCCACCGCAATGCCCTGATCCAGCGCCACCGCCACGTTTTCACTGATCTCCTGCAGCCAGGGGGCGCGCGCTTCACCCTCAGCGCCGGTTTCGGCAATCAGCATCGGACGCTGGTAGCGCTGCCAGCACTGCGCCAGCAGGATATGCAGCGGCACACGCTCCGGATCCTCCAGCGACATCGGCTGGTCGGGGAAAAACCAGTGGTTATCGGGATAGTAGTTCAGGCCGAGGATATCCAGGCAATCTTCACTGCCGCCTAGCTCCTTATCGACGCGACCGGCCAGCATGTCCCAGGCTTCGAACTGCGCCTGATGCTGCGCATCGGCATAGGGTTTGCTGTCCGGATTATCGGGATGGTGAGCGATCTGCACCAGCGGGTCAGTCAGCACAAAGCGCGCCTCCGGATAGACCTCGCGAATGGCATGTATCGCCGCCAGCGAGGCGCGAACCAGCTGGCGCTTCAGCTCTTTACCGCGCTGCGCCGCATGAGGATTAAACCAGGCCACATCCGCCCCGGCCCATGACCAGAATGAGATTTGATTAACCGGTGTAAAGAAGGGGCGTTCGATGCCCTGATCGCGCATCAGTTGTGCCATCGCACGGGCGAAACGACTAAAATGGTCAACAAATTCGGCTTTCCAGATATTAAGATGATCGGGATAACCGAAATGAGCCAGCTCCCAGATGATCTCCATCTGCTGACGTCGCGCGGCGTCGACCATCGGCAGAAAGCTCTGCCAGTCATACTGGCCAGGGATCTTTTCGATCAGATGCCAGCGCGCACCGTCGCGGGCGGTGAGCAGATGCTGCTCAGCCAGGGCGGCATAATCTTTTTCCAGCAGCATATCGTGTCCGCTGCTGATCACCATATCCAGCCGTTTCCCGGGTGTACGGCAGGCTGTGGAACAGGGGAAACTGCCCTGGAAAAAGCTGCGAAACAGGCTGGGATGATAGCGCTGGCGGGCATCTGTAAGGGATTGATGAGACATATTCCTCTCCTGCCGGGATAATGCCGGTCACAGATCGTCCGGTTAAGTCTAGACTAAAAAACGCCCGTGACCCCTCACTAACTCAGAACAGAGGAATAGCATCAGAGGTCGGACCGGGGAATAATAAAAATAACTGCATTTTACAGGGAAATGTCATGACCGAAGCGTTTGAGCTCTCCCAGCCATTGGAACGGTCCAGCTGGCTGGAAACACAGCTGGAGCCAGAGTGTCTGCGCCATCCGGGTCTGAGCGGCGTCCATCAGCTGAGCGACGGGCTGGATGCCTTTGCTGCCCGCTATCTGCTGATGCAAAAAGCGGAGCGTTCACTCGATATCCAGTATTACATCTGGCAAAACGATCTCTCTGGCCGGTTGTTGTTCAGCGCCGTGCTGGAAGCTGCCCGACGCGGGGTGAAAGTGCGGCTGCTGCTGGATGACAACAATACGCCGGGCCTGGACGACACGCTGGCCCAGCTTAACCGCCATCCCAATATTGAGGTGCGGCTGTTTAATCCGTTCTCGTTTCGCACCCTGCGCGCGCTGGGTTATCTCACCGACTTTGCCCGTCTGAACCGCCGCATGCACAACAAAAGCTTTACGGTGGATGGCGTCACGACCGTGGTCGGTGGGCGCAATATCGGCGACGAATATTTCGGCACCGGCAATGAACCGCTGTTTGCCGATCTCGACGTCATGGCAATAGGCCCGGTGGTTAAAGAAGTCGCAGAGGATTTTGAGCGCTACTGGCGCAGCAAGCCGGTCTCGCCGCTGCAGCAGGTGCTGGATGAAGAGGAGCCGGAAGAGGACAGTGTGAGTCTGCCAGCAGAGTGGCGTCACAGTGAACCGGTGCAGCGCTATCTTCAGCGGCTGGAAAATTCTTCGCTGCTACAGGAGCTGGAAGAGGGCACGCTGGCTCTGACCTGGGCAAAAGCGCGCCTGCTGAGCGATGATCCGCGTAAAGGGCTGGGCAAAGCGCGTGCCAGAAGCCTGCTGCCGCAGCGAATGCTGGAGGTGATAGGCACGCCGCAAAAGCAGTTCGACATCATCTCGGCCTATTTCGTGCCGACCCGCGCAGGGGTCGCTCAGCTGCTGTCGCTGAAGCGCAAAGGGGTAAAAATTGCCATTCTGACCAATTCGCTGGCGGCTAACGATGTGTCGATTGTCCATGCCGGCTACGCTAAGTGGCGCAAAAAATTGCTGCGTCATGGTATTGCGCTCTATGAGCTGAAACCGCAGGCGGGCGTGCCTGATGCCCCGCACGACCGGGGATTAACCGGTAACTCCGGCTCCAGCCTGCATGCCAAAACCTTCTCAGTGGATCAACAGACGCTGTTTATCGGCTCGTTTAACTTCGATCCCCGTTCAGCGGTGCTGAATACGGAAATGGGACTGGTGATTGAGAGTGCGGCGCTCGCCGGAGAGACGCATCAGCGTTTCAGCCAGTCAATGCGCGATCGGGCATGGACGCTGCGGCTGGATAAGTGGGGCAGGGTAAACTGGCTGGAGTATCCGGGTGAGCCGCAGCAGATTGTGCATAAACACGAGCCAGGCTGCTCCTGGTGGCAGCGCCTGCAGGTACGCCTGGTGTGGCGACTGCCGATTGAGTGGCTGCTGTAAGCTGGACCTTGCCTGGGTACAGGCGCTGGATCAGGAAGCATGCGCCCTCCGTAAAGACGCAAAACCCGCCATCCCTGGCGGGCTCAGCGCGAGCGATTACGCACCTCATCCCTGAGGTGCGCCCGTTGCCGGGCCAACGCGTTGCGTTGTTCAAAAACGCTCCCGGCGTTTTTGTCCCTGGCCCGCTATGCTTTGCTACTGGCGTATGCTCCCATCGCTTTAAACTCTTAAGCTGTCTGTGAGACACATCATTTATAGCCTGACCTCACTTATGGCCCGAGGTCACTGATCGCCTGTCATTGTGCTTGTTTACGCTCAAATTTCCCCGAGAAAAGGAACCGCAGCAGCGGGATGCGCAGGTGAATCTCATACAGCAGAAACGCGATGCCAAACACCATCAGCAGGCCAACGAAGAAGCCCAGCGTGTTATTTTCAATCCGTGGCGTCACGTAAATGCCATACAGCAGCGTCAGCGGATGGTGCACCAGATAGATAAACAGTGACGCATTGACCAGATACATAATGCGCGGCGAATGTGAATTCAGCAGCTTATGACCAAAGCAGAAGCAGACATTCAGCATGCAAATGCCCATCAGCGTCGAGATAATCGCATCCAGCTCATACAACCAGCCCTCACCGCTGCTCAGTCGCTGGTTGGCGCAATAGGCCGCAAACATCAGCAGCGCACCGACCCACATCACCAGATTGAAGCGGACAAACAGCTGCTTCAGCGGGGGATGTTTCCACGCCAGCGCTCCCAGCATAAAGAACGGCAGATAGAAGAGCGTCTGCATCACAATGATGCTAAACAAACCATCCATCAGCCACGCAGGCTGGAAAATAAACACCAGACGCCGGAACACGCACCAGAGTAGCGCCCACGCCAGTACGCCCGCCGTCAGCGATCCCCAGCCAACCCGCGAATAATCAATGGTGCGATGCTGATCGCGCAACCAGCGGAAGGTCACCATCCCCAGCGTGGTCAGCATCACCAGCACCACCAGGAACCACAGGTGTGAAATCAGCTCCCACATCAGGTTATTAAACTTCTGATAGGGCGTGAAACGGGGCCAGTCAGCCAGCTTATCCGTCCACTCTTTCAGCATAAAAAATTGCGGCAGCGTCAGCAGCGGAATGGCGGTCAGCATTGGGATACCTACCCGTTCCAGACGCACCTTCAGGAAGCGACGTGGCTGATAGCGCAGATACAGCATGTAGGAGAAATAGCCCGAAATGACGAAAAACACCTGCATACGAAACGCATGAATAAAATCATTCAGCAGCGTCAGCCATAACGACGCTTCATGACTGTTTACTGCCCATTTCTGCGCAGAGTAGATGAGGGAAACGTGAAACGGCACCCCCAGTAACATCAGATAGGCGCGGATGGAGTCGAGGAAGTATTCACGTTCAGGTTTTACAGTACTCATAAAGTTCCAGTTCGTTAGTACGTTTAACCGGTTTCACCCTGAAACCGGATTATGCTCTGTGAAAATTCTACCTGGGATAAACCAGGTATACTATCAGTGGAATCCGTAGTGTCTAATTGTCCTAAAAGCAGGGTTAAGCCTGACGAAATGCGGGAACAATGTTGCGCATAAGCTGTCGGAAAACCGAATAATCCTTTAAGATAAACGGGTTTGATTTAAGCACACGAAAGGGGGGGATGTGCTGACTAAAGAAAAAAATAAAGCCGGACTGATGAAGGTACGCTGGATTGGTACTGCAGTTCTGCTGGCGTTGTACGCCAATAACAGTTGGGCGTTTAACATCGACGATGTTGCCAAACAAGCCAAAGCGTTGGCAGGGAAAAGCTTCGAAGCGCCTAAAAGCAATTTACCCTCTCAATTTCGTGAAATGAAATTTGCTGATTATCAGCAGATCCAGTTTAACCACGATAAAGCGTATTGGGGCAAACTGCGCACGCCGTTCAAGCTGGAGTTCTATCATCAGGGAATGTATTTCGATACCCCGGTGCAGATCAACGAAGTGACCGCCAGCGCGGTGCGCGAGATTAAATACAACCCCGATTATTTTAATTTCGGTAATGTAAAACATGACGCGGATGCGGTAAAAAACCTCGGTTTTGCCGGTTTCAAAGTGCTTTACCCACTCAACAACAAGGGTAAAAACGATGAGATCGCCAGCTTCCTGGGCGCGAGCTATTTCCGTGTCATCGGTGCCGGCCAGGTTTATGGCCTGTCGGCGCGTGGACTTGCCATCGATACGGCGCTGCCGTCCGGTGAGGAGTTCCCGCGCTTTAAAGAGTTCTGGATTCAGCGTCCTAAACCACAGGACAAACAGCTGGTGATCTACGCGCTGCTCGATTCGCCGCGTGCGGCGGGTGCGTATCGCTTTGTGCTGCATCCGGGTGACGCTTCAACGGTTGATGTGCAGTCAAAAGTTTACCTGCGTGATAACGTCGGCAAACTGGGTGTTGCACCGCTGACCAGTATGTTCCTGTTTGGTCAGAACCAGCCATCGACGGTGAACAACTTCCGTCCGGCACTACACGACTCTGACGGTCTCTCTATCCACAATGGCAACGGGGAGTGGATTTGGCGTCCGCTGAACAACCCGCGTCATCTGGCAGTGAGCACCTTCACCATTGAGAATCCGAAAGGGTTTGGTCTGCTGCAGCGTGGGCGTGACTTTAACAACTATCAGGATCTTGATGACCGCTATGATCTTCGTCCAAGCGGCTGGGTTGAGCCAATAGGCGACTGGGGTAAAGGCCGGGTTGAACTGGTTGAAATCCCGACGGCAGATGAAACCAACGACAACATCGTTGCGTTCTGGACGCCGGAGACGCTGCCAGAGCCTGGCAAAGAGATGAACTTCAAATATCGTCTGCACTTCTCGCGCGACGAAAACCAGCTGCACTCCGATGATACCGCCTGGGTCAAAAATACCCTGCGTTCAGCGGGTGACGTGAAGCAGTCTAATCTGGTGCGTCAGCCGGATGGCACCGTGGCTTTCACCATCGACTTCGTGGGTAAAGACATGAGCAAGATGGCGGAAAACAGTCAGGTGGCACCGCAGGTCAGCGTGGGTAAAAATGCTGATGTGGTTGAGCAGAGCGTACGTTATAACCCGGTCACCAAAGGCTGGCGTCTGGTGTTGCGTCTGCGTGTGAAAGATGCCAAACAGTCCACCGAAATGCGTGCGGCCTTGGTTAGCGGCGACAAGACATTGACGGAAACCTGGAGCTATCAGTTACCTGCCAATGAATAAATCGACTTTTACACCTCAACGTTATGTGGAATCTCTGCCGCTGGATGCGGCAGGGAAGGCCCGCCTGAGCGTCTCATTGCAGAATGCCAGCGAGTTCCACTTCATCCATGATGTGCTGGGCAGGGATGTCGCAGCCAGTGACCGTCCCGACGATGCGCCGTTAAAATCGGTCTCATCGCGGGTTGAAATGGCCTGGCCCGATTCGCTGGCCGAAGGTCAGCAGTTGGGTAAAGATTACCTCGACCGCACCACGCTGAAGGCGATGCCGAAGGTCAAACGCTCACTGATGTTCCCGGAAGCCTGGCGTACCAACCCGGTCGCCCGTGCCTGGGACTCACTGCGTGGACACAAATCGGTGCCGCGTTATAGCAATGCCGAAGAGCGGCGTGCCGAGGAGAAGTGGCGTCATGTCGGTTCAATTCGCCGCTACATTCTGCTGATCCTGACCATTTTCCAGACCGTGGTCGCCACCTGGTACATGAAGAGTATTCTGCCGTATCAGGGCTGGACGCTTCTGGATCCGATGGAGATGATCAATCAGAACTGGCAGCAGTCAGTGATGCAGATCCTGCCTTATTTGTTGCAGACCGGCATCCTGTTCCTGTTCGCCATACTTTTCTGCTGGGTCTCTGCCGGTTTCTGGACGGCGTTGATGGGCTTCCTGCAGCTGCTGATTGGACGTGATAAATACAGTATCTCTTACTCAACGGTCGGAGATGAACCGCTTAACCCGGAACATCGTACCGCGCTGATTATGCCGATCTGTAATGAAGACGTTGAGCGTGTTTACGCCGGTCTGCGTGCGACCTGGGAGTCAGTGGTTCGTACCGGTAACGCTGAACACTTCGACGTCTACATCCTCAGCGATAGTTACGATGCGGATATCGCGATTGCCGAACAGAAAGCCTGGATGGAACTGGTGCGGGATGTTGGCGGGGCAGGCAAGATTTTCTATCGCCGTCGTCGTCGTCGCGTGAAGCGTAAAAGCGGAAACATCGATGACTTCTGCCGTCGCTGGGGCAGCAACTACAGCTACATGGTGGTGCTGGATGCCGATAGCGTCATGAGCGGAGAGTGTCTCACCGGTCTGGTACGCATGATGGATGCCAACCCGAATGCCGGGATCATCCAGTCGTCGCCGAAAGCATCGGGTATGGATACGCTTTATGCGCGCTGTCAGCAGTTTGCGACCCGCGTCTACGGTCCGTTGTTCACCGCCGGTCTGCACTTCTGGCAGCTGGGTGAGTCTCACTACTGGGGTCACAACGCCATTATCCGCGTGAAACCCTTTATTGAGCACTGTGCCCTGGCACCGTTACCGGGAGAGGGCTCCTTTGCGGGTTCAATCATGTCGCATGACTTCGTAGAAGCTGCGCTGATGCGTCGTGCCGGTTGGGGCGTCTGGATTGCCTATGACCTGCCGGGATCCTATGAAGAACTGCCACCGAACCTGCTGGATGAGCTGAAACGTGACCGCCGCTGGTGTCACGGCAACCTGATGAACTTCCGCCTGTTCCTGGTGAAAGGGATGCACCCGGTACACCGTGCGGTGTTCCTGACGGGTGTGATGTCCTACCTCTCGGCTCCGCTATGGTTTATGTTCCTGGCGCTCTCCACTGCCCTGCAGGTAGTGCATACGCTGATGGAACCGACCTACTTCCTGCAACCGCGGCAGCTCTTCCCGGTCTGGCCGCAGTGGCGTCCGGAACTGGCAATAGCGCTGTTCTCAACCACCATGGTGCTGCTGTTCCTGCCGAAAATGCTGAGTGTCGTGTTGATCTGGTTTAAAGGATCGAAGGCCTACGGCGGACCTCTGCGGCTGCTGGCTTCACTGGTGCTGGAAACGCTGTTCTCGGTGCTGCTGGCACCAGTGCGTATGCTGTTCCATACGGTGTTTGTGGTCAGCGCCTTCCTCGGCTGGGAAGTGGTGTGGAACTCACCGCAGCGTGATGACGATGCGACACCGTGGAGCGAGGCGTTTAAACGTCACGGTTCGCAGATGGCATTGGGTCTGGTGTGGGCGATTGGTATGGGACTGCTGGATCTTAACTTCCTGTGGTGGCTGGCACCGATCGTCTTCTCACTGATTCTGTCGCCGTTTGTCTCGGTCATGTCGAGCCGCGCAACGCTGGGCATTAAGAGCAAGAAAGCGAAGCTGTTCCTGATCCCGGAAGAGTACTCACCGCCGCAGGAGCTGGTGGATACCGATCGCTATGTGGTACTGAACCGTGAGCGCGCGCTGGAAAATGGCTTTATGCATGCCTTATTCCATCCTGCCTTCAACGCGCTGGCAACGGCACTGGCCACATCGCGCCACAAGCAGAGTCAGTTACTGGACTATGCGCGTGACCGTCGGGTTGATCAGGCGCTGAGCGATGCGCCGGATAAACTGGGCCGCGAACAGCGTCTGCAGTTGATCAGCGATCCGGTGGTGCTGGCCCGTGTTCATACCCGACTGTGGGAAGATGCGGACAAGTATCATCAGTGGGTTGAGAGTTATCAAAAACTCACGCTCAACCCCAACGCGCTGGCAAACAACGCGTAATCTGAAAAAGCGGCAGCGATGCCGCTTTTTTTATCGGATTAAAACAGCGATTTGCTGATAAATTTATTGCTGGCAGTCACCGCGAGCAGCGCGTGACGATCTCAATGGCTGTTTCTTCATGGCGGATATGTGTGGTGAAAGGGTGCTTAAAGGCGGGTGTTATCGTCGCGGCTGTGCTCTGCTTAAGCGGATGCGGCAGTATTATCAGCCGTACCATTCCCGGGCAGGGGCACGGTAATCAGTACTATCCCGGCGTACAGTGGGATGTTCGCGACAGCGGATGGCGGGTCCTGACGATCCTCGACCTGCCGCTGTCGCTGGTGGTTGATACCCTGTTGCTACCGGTGGATGCCAGCCACGGTCCTTACGAGTAACTGCGATCGGAATCGCTGTTATCATCTTCCCACTCTTGCGCGGCGGCTTCACCCTCTTCGGTGTCCAGCGGCGGCTCCAGCTGGAACTCGCCGTCATCCCACTCGTGCAGGGTATTTTCTGCTAACCACTCCTGACGTAGTTCAACTTCGTCAAAATCTGCATCAAAAATGGCCTGTGCCGCTTCACCGCTACGGTAAGGCAGACATTCGCCTGCTTCACCTTCTTCCGCCATGAACTCAGCCTGCCACATGATATCGCCATCCTGCATCACATACTTTTGCAGACCAAACTGACTGATCGATGCATCCCCTTCCTCGAGCTCCGGGTGGTTAGCGAGGAACTCTTCACGTGCAGCATCGATGGCTTCCTCTAAGGTACTGTACATGCTCATCGCTCTTCTCCTTCACGGGTCTTTGACTATGGATTTATTTGATTTCAGTGAAGGATAGACGAAATCTGAAGGAGGGAAAGGTCAGGCCGGTGCAACTGGCGGGAAATAAGCCATTTCCCGCCAGTCAGGGTCAGATCATCTTTTGCGGGAAATGCAAAACAGGTTGAACGGACTCATGAATCACGGGGGCTGAGTAGCGGATACAACATTTTATACATGGCTTAACTTTCTTAAAATTAATTCTGGCGATGGAGAGGGCCTGACTCAAATTATATAACGTGCCGATAAATATGACCTCTTCTTTATCAGGCATACGCTTGCACCCTTTACGATGAAGAAAGTGATAATTTTCCTGATCGGTACCGATTGTAACGTAATAGTAGAGACCTTTGTTCATATTAACTGTCCCATTAGAGGTTTGCTGTGTTGTCTTTTTTATAATTCTGGCCA
Organism: Pantoea sp. Ft-CA_14; assembly: GCF_024520875.1. NCBI lineage: Bacteria > Pseudomonadati > Pseudomonadota > Gammaproteobacteria > Enterobacterales > Erwiniaceae > Pantoea > Pantoea sp. Ft-CA_14. Next base: position 132,553 of record NZ_JALNPM010000014.1, read on the forward strand.
GAGCCCTTAAAGGCCTGACTGTTACAAACGAAACTACCGATAAGCATTAATGAGTTCAAATTCCATAATGGTCTATCGGGGTGTTAAAAAAATGTAAAATGGAATATAAGCTAAATCAGCAAGGCAATCGCTTGTAAAATAAGTTAATTTTTATCGATTCATAAGCGGTGAGACACCGTTAAGACCAGCTAAATAGGATTAGGCCTGGCGTGCAGAATAATCAGCGCCATCACGCATTTAATAGCACTCGCTGCAATATTAATTAATAAAAAGCGAAACAGGCTGAATGCCGCCTGCCGTCCTGTTAATTGATAAGCAGTTTTAACTTTAAACAGAGAGAAATTATATTATCAATATAGGTGTTTATTAATTACTGGACCTGCGGTTTCGCTTACAGGCTGAGTCAGCCATGAGTGATTTATTTAGCAGGGGAGTAAAACGCGCTAAATGCCTGACAGACATTTAGCGCGAACAGATTAATAACGGGAGGGTTCGCCCTCGGGGCGCGTTTTAAAGCGGCGGTGGAGCCACATATACTGTTCAGGTGCCAGCAGCACACCCTCTTCAACAACCTGATTCATTCTGGTTGCGGTTGCGACATCACTTTCCAGCGTAAATTCGCCGCTGATGTCAGGCAGTATCATCAGTTCATAGCCGCGACCTCCAGGCAGACGACGCGGTACGAAAGGGATGACAGCCGGTTTACCGGTGCGGATCAGCAGATGAGTGCCCACCGTTGTGGCTGCTTTTTCCACGCCAAAGAAGGGGACAAAGACGCTGCTGCGCGGGCCATAATCGTGGTCGGGCGCATACCAGATAATGTCACCCTGTTTCAGTGCGCGGATCATTCCTTTGAGATCTTTACGATCGAGCATGCTTTTATTCGACCGCATCCGACCTTTGACCTGAAGCCAGTCGATCAGTTTGTTGTCATTCGGGCGATAGACGCCAATGCCAGGGTTATGGATACCAAACATGCGTGCACCAATCTCCAGCGTCAGAAAGTGCATGCCGATAAGCAGCACGCCGCGCTGGCTATCGCGCGCCTGCTGAATATGCTCCAGCCCCGAAGGCGTATGCCATTTATTGATGCGCCAGTCAGGCCAGAACCACGCCATACCGGTCTCAATTAATCCCATGCCGACCGATTCGAAATTGTGTTTAACCATCGCTTCGCGTTCATTTACCGGCATATCCGGAAAACTTAATTCCAGATTACGCCGGGAAATACTGACGCGGTGTTTCATAAAACGCATCCCAATGCGGCCAATATTACAGCCGAGAACATAAAGCAGGGGATAAGGAAGTAGCACCAAAAGATAAAGAGAAGCGACACCCAGCCAGGTCAGCCAATAGCGCGGGTGAAGCAGTTCTCGTGAAAACTGAGGCAACTGAGTCATGTGAAGGTTAATTTTCCTGCGTCGCGCACCGTGCGGTGCTGATATCTCGTTGATTTACGCCATTGTGCCAGTTTTTGACGTGCGCTTAAATATCACTATCGGAACGTGCCATCAATGAACAAAGGTTAATAGTCCAATGTTGCTGCAAAAAACGGCAACAGGCGATCAATCTGGTCACTGGCCTTTGCATCCCGGTGAAATCAGGTATCATGTGCGCGCTAAATTTCTTCTATTGATAACAGGACGAACACCATGCCAGTGTTACATAACCTCGTTTCCAATAAAGAGCTGAAGGCGCGCATGCTGGCTGAAACCGAGCCGCGCACCACTGTCTCTTTTTATAAATATTTCCAGATTGCCGATCCCAAAGCATTCCGTGACGCGCTCTATCTTGGCCTGACAGCTCTTAAGGTCTTTGGTCGCGTCTACGTGGCCCACGAAGGCATCAATGCGCAGATCAGCGTGCCAGCCAGCCAGTATGAAAAGATGAAAGAATGGCTGTATGGCTTTGATCCGGCGCTGAACAACCTGCGGATGAATATTGCGCTGGATGATGATGGTAAATCGTTCTGGGTGCTGCGTCTGAAAGTGCGCGACCGCATTGTCGCGGACGGTATTGAAGACGACAGTTTTGATGCCAGCGATGTGGGTCAGTATCTTAAAGCGGCGGACGTAAACGCCATGCTGGACGATCCTGACGCCCTGTTCGTGGATATGCGTAACCACTACGAATATGAGGTGGGCCGCTTCGACAACGCGCTGGAAGTGCCGGCTGATACTTTCCGCGATCAGCTGCCGATGGCGGTTGAGATGCTGCAGGATCAGAAAGACAAAAAGATCGTGATGTACTGCACCGGCGGGATCCGCTGTGAAAAGGCCAGTGCCTGGATGCGGCACAACGGCTTTGAAGATGTCTATCACATTGAGGGCGGTATCATCGAGTATGCCCGACGCGCCCGTGAGCAGGGATTACCGGTACGCTTCAAAGGCAAAAACTTTGTTTTTGATGAGCGGATGGGTGAGCGGATCTCTGACGATGTGTTGTCGAACTGTCATCAGTGCGGCGAACCCTGTGATACTCACGTTAATTGCGTCAATGACGGTTGTCATCTGCTGTTTATTCAGTGCAAAAACTGCGCGGAGAAGTTTGAGAACTGCTGTAGCCCGATCTGCCAGGAAGAGGCGAAGCTCTCACCGGAAGAGCAGCGCGCGCGTCGGGCAGGACGTGAAAATGGCAACAAGATCTTTAACAAGTCGCGTGGCCTGTTAAACATGACCATTCCCTCGCCGCTGAAGAAATAAGCGTGGCCGCCTGAAGTCAGCTTCAGGCGGCTTGCTGTTTTACTGGCGTACACCCTCAACCGAGATCATCAGCTGAACCTTCTGCGAAGCTGGCCCCAGATCTTTGGTGATGTTGAAATCTTTCAGTGCAATTTCCCCTTCAGCCTCAAAGCCAGCGCGGTAGCCGCCCCACGGATCTTTACCTTCACCCAGCATTTTCGCCTCGAGCGTTACCGGTTTGGTCACGCCATTCAGCGTAAGATCGCCAGTAATCTTCAGCTCATCACCCTCTTTTTCCACCGCTGTGGATTTGAACGTGGCCTGCGGGTTTTTGCTGGTGTTCAGGAAGTCGGCACTGCGCAGGTGCTTGTCACGTTCAGCATGGTTAGTATCGATGCTGCTGGTGTTAATGGTGACGTCGACTTTATCTGCGGCAGGATTCTTCTCATCAAAGGTAAAGCGGCCATCAAAATCCTTAAAGGTGCCGTAGAGCCAGCTGTAACCCAGATGCTGGATACGGAACTGAATAAAGGCGTGCTGGCCCTCTTTATCGATTTTGTAGTCAGCGGCAGAGGCGGTGAGTGAGCCGAGCAGCAGACTGGCACCGGTCATCGCCAGCAGGGTCTTTTTAAACATATTATTTATCCTTTTCAGAGGGAGAGGTGAAACGCAAACCCGACATCCGTTTTAAAGTGATATCGCGATCGATAAAGTGATGTTTTACCGCAGCCAGCCCATGCAGCAGTGACAGGACCACAACCGTCCAGGCCAGCCAGAGGTGAATGTCGCCCGCAAGATCAGCCTGTTCGCCAGCACCGCTGAACAGCGCGGGCAGGGTGAACCAGCTGAATACTGAGATGGGTTTGCCATCGGCGGTGGAGATCAGATAGCCGCTGATCAGAATCGCCAGCAGCAGGGTATACAGTAACAGGTGGGCCACCACCGAACTGATGCGTACCAGCGGGGAATAACTGCTAAGCGGTTTTGGCGGCGGCGAAATAACGCGCCACAGCAGGCGAACGATCAGCGTCAGCAACAGGATCACGCCGATGCTTTTATGGATCTCAGGCGCGTCGTGATACCAGCTGTCGTAATAGCCGAGGCCGACCATCCATAATCCCAGCGCAAACATGGCGTAAATTGCCAGCGCCATCGACCAGTGCAGCAGCACGGCAACCAGGCCAAACTGATGAGATGAATTACGTAATAACATAATGAGGTTTTCATGAAGTAATAATCTGAAATAAGCATCCACATTATGAAATATAAAAGCAATCATCCTTACGCTTCTATAACTTTAATTTTATATTGTGAAAAGGTTGAATAAATCAGGTGTGAAATGCGCAATATTACTGAATGAGTTATTTGTGAGGCGCTGGTCGTTAACTAAAAAGAGCTGGGATTAACCAAAAGGGCGAAATATATTCTGACTTTATGTCAGTAATAGTCAATTTTCGTCAAAGTCTGTCAGTCGGGCGGCATCAGGCTGATACCACCCTTTATCGAGTCAGAAACGTGAGAGGCGGAAGGGTGTCAGATCAAAAGAGAACGGTTTTTGCTGGGCAAATTCTGCAGCCAGTTCGCCCAATACGCTGGCGAATTTAAACCCGTGTCCACTGAGCCCGGTGATTAACAAGCGGTCTGGTTCACCCGGCAGGGTATCAATTATAAAGTCTTCATCCGGGCTAAAATCGTAGCTGCAGGCTTCGCCATGCAGACAGACACCGACGCCAGGTAAAAACTGACGGAGGAATCCAAAAGCTTCGCTGCCATCGGCCGCCACCGCGCCAAAAGGTTTACGATCCTCAGGCTGCTGCATCAGCTGACCGCCATCATGACGACCCACTTTCAGGGCGTTGTTATCCGCCGGGAAGCCATAAAACTGGCTGCCATCGCCCATTTCCACCGTAAAACCGGGAAATTTATTATTCTCACTGTAGCGGCCATCTGCCTGATACCAGGCGAACACCTTGCGGGTGGGCGCAACCGGCAGGTCAGGCACTAATTTGCCAACCCATGTGCCCGCACTGATCAACATTTTGCGGCCCCGGTAGACGCCATCCAGGGTAGTGACCTGCTGCAGATCGCCATCGCGACCCAGCTCTGAAACCGGGCAGTTAAACAGCTGCGCGCAGCCCGCCTGCTCCGCCAGCTGGATCCAGCTGCGTACCGCCTGTTCACATTTCAGATAGCCGGACTGCGGCTCAAATACGCCCAGATAGCCCTCAGGCACATTGATTTGTGGCCAGCGCTTGCGCACGTCATCTGGCTGCATCACCTCAATATTGAGCTGCCAGCGGGTCGCGCTGTCGATGACGTTCTGAATAAACGGCGACTGATTCGGGGCGAGGTTAAGTACGCCACTGCGATGCATGATGCGCTCACCGGCACGCTGTTCCAGCTCATCCCATAGCGTTTGCGCCCGCAGGACCAGGGGAACATAGCGTTCACCTTCACCATAGGCGTGACGAATCAGCCGGCTCTCGCCATGATGTGTGCCCTGATTATGGGGAGGATGGGCGCTGTCGATCATTAACACTGATAAACCCGCCTGGGTGGCATAGTAGCCTGCCGCCGCGCCCACGGAACCGCTGCCAACGATGATAAGATCATAAATCATGGTAACTACGCTCTAAGAGACAGATAATCAAAAGCATACCAGAAACAGAAACGAAAAAGGCACCCCTGAGGGCGCCTCTTTGATGCGGCAGAAATTAATGCTTTTTGAGGAGTCTTTCTATCTGCTCGGCTGATTCTATCTTGGCGATGCCTGCTTCGAGGATCGAGATAAATTGCCTTGCCACATCCGTTGTCAGCCAGTATGTCGGGCCAACATCCGCTTCTTCTTCTTTTTGATCCTGCGACGACAACGAGTGCAGGCGGATCATCATGGCGTCATAGCTGTCAACGGTACTGATATCCCAGCCCACCAGTGGGTGAGTCTGTATAACATCTTTTCTTCTGTCCATTATAACCTCCTTATTACTCGTTAAACGAAGTGCATGATGAGGTTCAATGCGGCTTTTTTATTCCAATAGCGAAACAATTATAACAGTAAACGAGGGTATCACTGTTTAAAAAATGCCGTGAGTCAGCTTCTCACAGAATATTTGCGTTTGAAAGGCGGGCGTAAAAAAATAAAATGCCTGACGGGCAGGCATTTTTATCAGCAGTCAAAAGACAGGCAAAAAGCGGGCTTAGCCGCGTGAGCGGACTCAGAGAGCCGGCGTTTCTGGCACTACGCCGCCGCCACGTTTTTGCAGTGTTTCTGCCAGACGGGCAAAGTGCTGCTGAAGCTGCTCATCATGGTTTTGATTTTGGGCTTCCAGCGACAGATTGTGTACCAGTAGCTGACTGGCACGATCGTCAAGACAGAAAATCAGACTGGAAAAGGCATTTTCCAGCACCGTTAAACGACGCTTCTGATCACCAATCAGTGCTAACAACTCACCAAAGGTCATCGCCTCTTCCGGTTTATCAGTAGTCATGGTGTCGCACCTCCTGTTATGCGTGACGAGCGCAAGGATAGGGCATTGATCATTAAGAGTCTAGATGCAGGACGGGGTAAGTGCGAGAGGGGAGAAAAGATAAAAAAACCGGGTGGCGACACCCGGAAAAAAAGCACAGTGGCGGTTAATCAGTATTGAACCAGTCGTCAGCGCTTTCCCACGTCTGCTGCAGGATCTCGCTGATCTGGTCGCGCGTCTCTTTTCCACCGCCCAGCACGCTGAGATTATTGGCACTGGCATAACGTACCTTGACGTGATTGGTCGAGTCAGGGAACTGTTCATCAATGCGGCGCGATAATTCATCGCTCAACGCTTCTATCGCACCAGCAGGAAGAGGTCGGGTATTTGATACGGTAATTTCAACGCGCATAACAGCCTCCGTTTAAGATACTGTATATATTTACAGTATCAGCAGGCCGGAGGCAAGTAAAATTATGCGATGCGCCAGTTCAGCGTTTCACCCGCCAGGAACGGCACCAGTGAATGGCTGCCGAGCGCGATGGACTCTGGCACCTGCCAGGACTCACGCACCAGGGTAATCGTCCCTTCATTCAGCGGCAGGCCGTAAAAACGCGGGCCATTCTCCGAACAGAACGCTTCAAAATGTTCCAGCGCGTTCAGCTCTTCAAAAACGGTGGCGTAAGCGGGTAACGACGCTGGCGCATTAAATACCCCCGCGCAGCCGCAACTGGCCTCTTTGAGATGACGCAGATGCGGTGCTGTGTCGGTGCCGAGGAAGACGCGCGGATGACCACTCGCTACTAATTTGCGCAATGCTTCCTGATGCACGTTGCGTTTAAGAATCGGCAGGCAATAGAGGTGCGGACGAATACCGCCCACCAGCATGTGATTGCGGTTAAACATCAAATGCTGCGGGGTAATGGTCGCGCCCAGCGTCTCATCGGCGGCGGCAACATATTCTGCGGCGTCCTGAGTGGTAATGTGCTCCATCACCACTTTCAGTGCCGGAAACTGGCTGCGCAGCGGCACCATAACCGTTTCGATAAACCGGGCTTCGCGGTCAAAAATGTCGACATGCGCATCGGTGACTTCGCCGTGGATCAGCAGTGGCATACCGAGCTTCTGCATCCGCTCCAGCACGCGGGCAATGGAGGCGATATCGGTAACGCCATGGCTGGAGTTCGTCGTAGCGTGCGCCGGATAGAGCTTAGCCGCGGTAAACAGACCGGAGGTGAAACCGCGCTCAAGCTCATCAGGATCAAGCGAGTCGGTCAGATAGCAGGTCATCAGCGGCGTAAAGGCGTGATCGGCGGGCAGCGCCGCCAGGATGCGATCGCGGTACGCTTCACCTGCTGCCACGCTGGTCACCGGTGGCACCAGGTTAGGCATCACAATGGCACGACCATTCACCGCGCTGGTATAGGGCAGGACCGTGTTGAGCATCTCATCGTCGCGCAGATGAATATGCCAGTCGTCAGGGCGACGCAGGGTAAGTTGCTGAGGTTGTGCTGTCATCAGTGAAGCTCCGGCAGAAGGGAAACAAAAGGCGTGTTTTGGCCGGGGTCTAAGCATAAGGATTCAGGCAACCGTTTGCACCTGCTTTTTATGCTGTCAAAGAAAATCCGCTGCCCAACAGGGTAATGCTGGTCAGTTAAGATTAGATTTGTAAAGGCTGTCACGGTCAAACGTGGCAGCTTTTTTCCGGGCGAGCGAGCCGCAGTGCGGGCCAGAGCACCTCTGCTGCTGCCGGGCCGTCCTCGCGCCGCTCACGCGGTACCTTCGGCTTTGACGTCGTGCCGACGAACC
>NZ_JALNPM010000015.1:0-137416 GCF_024520875.1 Pantoea sp. Ft-CA_14
CGCAGCGGCGCGAGGACCGCCAGCCCCTGCCCGGCACCAGACTGCGTTATCACCTGTCGCTTAACTGACTGGCATTACCCTTCCGGGGCCCTTTCTGATTGCTGACTCTGTCTGACACGGTTCACTGTTAAACCGTGCCTGCGCAAACAACACAGTAAAATCTCAATAACCCGCACTCAAATCATCGATGCTGCGCGGATCGGAAGCGCCATAGAGCATGCCATCCGGCCCGATCATGATGCTCTGTGTACTGCCCATCGACGGCAGTACCTTCACATGCTGACCTTTGGTTTCCAGCAGACGCAGCGTATCGGGACTGAAGCCCTTCTCCACCCGCAGCTGATCCGGCAGCCACTGATGATGGAAGCGCGGCGCATTAGTGGCTTCCGCCACGTTCATCCCGAAATCGATGCTGTTAACCACCATCTGCAACACCGTGGTGATAATGCGGCTGCCGCCAGGACTGCCGGTCACCAGCCATGTTTTGCCCTCTTTGGCGACGATGGTCGGCGACATCGATGACAACGGACGTTTCGCCGGTTGCACCGCATTCGCTTCCCCGCCGACCAGTCCGTAGACATTGGGCGTGCCTGGCTTGGCTGAGAAGTCATCCATCTCGTTATTCATCAGGATGCCGCTGTTGCCCGCCACAATTCCGCTGCCGAAATAGGTGTTAAGCGTATAAGTCACCGCGACCGCATTCCCCTGCTTATCCACCACCGAGAAATGGGTAGTCTGATTGCTTTCATAAGGTTCGAGCTTGCCCGGTTTGATCTCGCTGGAGGGCCGCGCCTTCGCCACATCGATCTGCTGCGCCAGGGTTTTGGCATAGGCTTTACTGGTCAGCGCCTGCCACGGCACTTTCACGAAATCGGGATCGCCGAGATATTCCGAGCGGTCCGCGTAGGCATATTTCTCCGCTTCCGCCATCACCTGCATGGCATCAGCACTGCCAAAGCCCATCTTCGCCAGATCGAAGTTCTCCAGGATATTCAGAATCTGCACGATGTGGATGCCACCGGATGACGGCGGCGGCATTGAGAAGACTTCATAGCCACGGTATGTCCCACTAATTGGCTTACGCTCGACCGCACGATAGGCCGCCAGGTCAGCTTTGTTGATCAGCCCGCCATGCTGCGCCATCTCTCCGGCGATCTCATCCGCGATTTCACCTTTGTAAAAGGCATCCGGCCCCTGACGGGCAATCAGTTGCAGGCTGTGAGCCAGGTTTTTCTGCACCAGCCTATCGCCCTTCTGCCACGGCGTACCGTCCGGTTTGTAGAAGATCGCTTTGCTGTTGGGATGGGTGATCAGCACTTCTTTGCCGTAGGTTTTCAGATCGTCCGCCAGCGCGTCGTTGACCGGAATACCGTCACGCGCCAGTTTGATCGCCGGTGCCAGCAGCGTGCTCAGCGGCAGAGTGCCATATTTCTGCGCAGCCAGCGCCAGTCCGGCTACGGTGCCCGGCGTGCCTGAGGCGAGATGTGATGTCAGCGACAGCTTGCTGTCGGCGTTGCCCTGCTTATCCAGGAACATGTCACGCGACGCGTGTCCCGGTGCCATTTCACGGAAATCGATAGCCGTGGCGCGGCCAGAGGCAGTGCGCAGCAGCATAAAACCACCGCCGCCGAGATTGCCCGCCTGCGGATGGGTCACGGCCAGCGCAAAGCCTACCGCCACCGCGGCATCCACCGCATTACCGCCCTGACGCAGGATCTCGACGCCAACCTGCGTCGCCATCGCATCCACTGACGCTACCATGCCGTGCTGCGCTTTTACCGGGTGAAAAGTGTCACTGTCCACACCGTAGGAGACCGGAGGAGCCTGCGTTGGCGCGGCGTTAGCGCCTGCCACGACGGTGAAACTCATCACCAGCGACCAGCTAAGCTGACGCACTGTTTGCTGCATTTTCATCCTGCCACCATCCCATATTGTTATTTACATTTTTTTATCATTTCTGCAAGTGCCTACAAATACAGCAAAATAACCGGGGTTAAGTCAAATCAGGAATAGATCGGAAAGTAAGGTCTGTGATATCGGGTAAACTTATGGCTACGACCCTTATATCGGTGTACGCCGTTGTGCACCCAAAACCCTGTCGCTTTAAGGAAGGAGGAGTGATGAAAAAGTGGATGATTATTCTGGCCGCTCTGCTGCCTTTCGCCAGTCAGGCGAACACGCTGAACAGCACTAACGATCCGAATAAACCTGGCTATAACCCCAGCCAGCAGCGGATGCAGTCGCAGATGCAGACCCAGCAGCAGCAGCAGCAGCTGAAGCTGCGCCAGGATCAGCAGCGTCAGACGCAGGACACGCAGCGTAAAATGCAGGAGCAGCGGAACAGCGCCCAGCAGCGGGTGATTACCACGCAGCCGGGCCAGCAGAACCAGAATCAGAATCTAAACCAGAACTAATGAAAATCGGGGCCGATGATGTCGATGGCATCAGTACAGATGGCATCGACGCCCCATTTCAGCAATTCCCGCGCCCGATCCGGGCTGTTCACGGTATAAACCAGAATCTTCAGGCCTGCGGCTTTCAGTTCGGTGACCCGCTCAGCGGTCAGCACCTTATGATTAAGGTGAATTGAGACGCACGCCAGCGCAGCTGTTTTCTCCTGCCACTGCGGGTCCCAGCTGTGCGACAGCAGGCCACGCGGCAACTGCGGCTCTGCCTTCATCGCGGCTTCCAGCGCCTCAAAAGAGAACGAAGAGAGCAACGGTGCGACCTGATCCTGCCACAGTATCGCGGCAGCCTGTGCCACGGCGCGTCCGGTTTCAGCATCGCTGCCGGTGGTCGGTTTGATTTCGATGTTCGCCATCATCTGATGCTGACGGCAGCGTGCCGCCACCTGATCGAGCCGCGCCAGCTTTTCACCGGTAAACGCGTTGCCAAACCAGCTGCCCGCATCAAGCTGCGACAGCTTCTCCCACGGCAGCTGACCCGCCACGCCCCAGCCGTTGCTGGTGCGATCGAGCGTGTCGTCATGCAGCAGGAAGATCTGCGCATCGGCCGATAATTTGGCATCAAATTCAATCATCTGATGACCATATTTCGCGCCAGTGTCGATCGCCGCCAGCGTATTTTCCGGTGCCAGTTTACCGCCGCCGCGATGGGCGACGATGTGGGGATAGGGCCAGTGTTGTGTGCTCATTCCAGACGCTTTCCATGGGTTGAATCGAAGAAGTGTAACGCATCTGACGGCAGATGCAGCCACAGCGTACTGCCTGGCTGCGGGCGTTCACTGTGGGCTAAGCGTACCACCAGTGGCGTGTCACCGATGCGGCCATGTGCCAGATTATCAGCCCCCAGCATCTCCAGCGTATCGACCCGCAGCGGCACGCCGCCCTGCTCGCGGCTACTGAGCCGGATGTGCTCTGGCCGGATACCCAGCACCACCGGCCGGTTAGCCCATTTCGCTTTACTGTCGCTGAGCGGCAGAGCGTGCGAGGCGTCGAGGTCAAAGCGTGATCCATCGCTGCTGAACTGCCCTTTCAGCAGATTCATGGCGGGCGCGCCAATAAACGAGGCAACGAACTGGCTGGCGGGACGCTCATACACCTCGACCGGCGTGCCAAGCTGCTCGACCACCCCTTTGTTCATCACCATCACCCGCTGCGCCAGCGTCATCGCCTCCACCTGATCGTGGGTGACATAGAGGCTGGTGGTCTGTAAGCGGCGATGCAGCTGCTGCAGTTCCAGCCGCATCTGCACCCGCAGACGGGCATCAAGGTTGGAGAGCGGCTCATCAAACAGAAAAACTGCCGGTTCACGCACGATCGCGCGGCCCATCGCCACGCGCTGGCGCTGTCCGCCGGAGAGTTCGCGAGGCCGACGCATCAGCAGATGATCCAGCTCCAGACTGCGCGCCGCGTCGAGCACCCGCTGGCGGACCTGCTCTTTGCCCATGCCACGGATTTTCAGGCCATAGGCCATGTTCTCTTCCACTGACATATGGGGATAGAGCGCGTAGTTCTGGAACACCATTGCAATCCCGCGATCTTTTGGCTCTTCCTGAGTAACGCGCCGGTCGTCGATATAGATATCGCCGGAGCTGACGCGCTCCAGTCCGGCCACCATGCGCAGCAGGGTCGATTTACCGCAGCCGGATGGTCCGACCATCACCATAAATTCGCCGTCATTGATGGTGACATTCAGCGGCTGGATGATCTGATTTTTGCCATCGTAGGATTTGGTTACTGCCTGAAGGGTTACGCCTGCCATCTTATTTCTCACTCTCAACCAGACCGCGCACAAAGGCACGCTGCATGACTAACACCACCACCAATGGTGGGATCAGGGTTAATAACATTGCCGCCATCACTTCATTCCACTGGGTCGGCGATCCGCTGGAGGAGATCATGCTTTTAATCCCCGCCACCGCCGTGCCGAGGCTGGCGTCATTGATGATCAGCAGCGGCCAGAGGTACTGGTTCCAGCCGTAGATAAAGGTGATCACAAACAGCGCCGCCAGATTGGTTTTCGACAGCGGCAGAACAATGTCGATAAAGAAGCGCATCGCGCTGGCACCGTCGATGCGTGCCGCCTCCACCAGCTCATCCGGCAGCGACATAAAGAACTGGCGGAACAGGAAGGTGGCGGTCGCCGAGGCCATCAGCGGCAAGGTTAATCCGCTGTAGCTGTCGAGCAGGTTGAGATCGGCAATCACCTGTACTGTCGGGAAGATACGCACCTCTACCGGCAGCATCAGGGTAATGAAGATCAGCCAGAAAAAGAGCGTGCGCAGCGGAAAGCGAAACCAGACCAGCGCAAACGCCGACAGCATCGACACCGTGATTTTGCCGAAGGTGATGCCCAGCGCCATGATCATGCTGTTGAGCAGCATCAGGCCAAACGCCGGCCCGTTGCCGTTGACGCCATGCGTCCAGATGCGCGAGATGTTCTCCCACAGGTGCGTGCCGGGCACCAGCGTCATCGGCACCTGATAGACCGCTTCGTTATCCAGCGTCGCCGCCACAAAGGCAACATAGAGCGGAAACAGGATGGTGAGCACGCCCAGCACCAGCACGATGTGGCTGAAGAGATCCAGCCCGCGTCGATTCTCAATCATTGGTATTGCACCTTACGTTCAACAAAGCGGAACTGGAGCACCGTCAGCCCGATGACCAGCAGCATCAGCACCACCGACTGCGCAGCGGACGAGGAGAGATCCAGACCGGTAAAGCCTTCGCGATAGATTTTGTAGATCAGCGTGGTGGTCGCCTGTACCGGCCCGCCGCCGGTGGCGGCATCGATCACCGGGAAGGTATCGAAGAAGGCGTAGATCAGATTCACCACCAGCAGGAAGAAGCTGACCGGCGTAATCAGCGGCAGCGAGAGGTTGAAGAAGCGACGCACCGGTCCGGCACCGTCAATGGCGGCGGCTTCCACCAGCGATTTGGGGATCGATTGCAGCGCAGCGAAGAAGAACAGGAAGTTGTAGCTCATCTGCTGCCAGATCGATGCCAGCACAATCAGGAACATCGCCTGACCGCTGTTTTGCGCATAGTTCCAGTTGTAGCCGATGTGGTTCAGCAGATAGCTGAACAGGCCCAGGCCCGGATTAAACAGGAACATCCACAGTACCGCGGCCACGACAGGCGCAACGGCGTAGGGCAGCAGCAACAGCGTCTGATAGAGACGGCGCAGCCGCACCACATAATCCACCAGCGCCGCCAGCAGCAGCGAAAAGACCATGCCGAATACCGTGACCATGCCGCTGAATTTTATGGTGGTCCAGAACGAATCCAGATAGTAAGGATCGGCAAACAGGCGTCTGAAATTTTCCAGCCCGACAAAGCTGCTGGAGATGCCAAAGGGATCGAGGCTTTGCAGCGAGTACCACAGCGCTTCACCGGCAGGCCAGAGAAAGAAGATGGCGGTAATCAGCAGTTGCGGCAGCACCAGAAGATAGGGCAACAGACTGGTGCGAAAGACCGGACGAGATGAAGACATGGCGTACCTGGCGTCAGAGAGAGGGGCCAGCCTGAGCTGGCCCGCAAGGAGAGATTACTTCACCTGCTGCTGGAAGCGGCGCAGCAACTCGTTACCGCGTTTCACTGCGTTATCCATCGCGTTCTGCGGCGACTGCTTGCCGGTCCAGACGCTTTCCAGCTCTTCGTCGATCACGGTACGAATCTGCGGCATGTTGCCCAGACGCATGCCTTTGGTAAACGGCAGTGGCGGCTTGTTCATCATCTGACGGGTAGCGATATCCGCGCCCGGATTCTTATCGTAGAAGCCCTGCTGTTTAGTCAGCTCGTAGGCGGCGGTGGTAATCGGCAGATAGCCGGTTTTCTGGTGCCATTCCGCGGCGATTTCCGGTTTAGCGAGGAACTGCATAAACTCAGCCACACCTTTGTAGGTTGCGGCATCTTTGCCTTTCATCACCCACAGGCTGGCACCGCCGATCAGGGCGTTCTGCGGCGCATTCGGCACGGTCTCGTCATACGGCATCATGCCAACGCCGAAGTTGAATTTGGCGTAATGACGGATATCAGCCAGCGAACCGGATGATGCGGTGGTGATGCCACAGTCGCCGTTGTAGAACTTGGCGGTGGACTCATCTTTGCGGCCAAAGTAGGTGAAGTCCCCTTTCTTGTTCATCGCTTCCAGCAGCCCGATATGACGAACCAGTACCGGCTTGTTGAACTCCAGCACGGCGTCGAGTCCGTCAAACCCGTTGTTTTTGGTCGCTACCGGCAGAGCGTGCCAGGCGCTAAAGTTTTCAATCTGGATCCAGCCCTGCCAGCCGCTGGCGTAGCCACAGCTCATGCCCGATTTGCGCAGGGCAGCGGCATCCATCGCCAGCTCCTGCCAGGTTTTCGGCGGCTGGTCCGGGTTCAGACCCGCTTTTTTAAAGGCATCTTTGTTGTAGTAGAGCACTGGCGTCGAGCTATTGAACGGCTGAGAGATCAGCTGACCTTTGCTGTCGCTGTAGTAGCCCGCCACCGTTGGCACGAACTGCTTTTCATCAAAGGGGATACCGGCGTCTTTGAAGACCTGATGCACCGGCACAATCGCCTGCGAGGCCATCATGGTCGCCGTACCGACTTCATAAACCTGCAGCACCGCAGGGGCTTTGCCACTGCGCACTGCCGCAATCCCTGCCGCCAGGCTCTGCTCGTAGTTACCTTTGTAGGTCGGAACAATTTTGTAATCGGGATGCGTCTGGTTAAAACGCTGTGCCAGCGAATCCACTTCTTTGCCTAGCTCGCCTTCCATAGAGTGCCAGAAAGGGATCTCAGTGGCGGCCATGGCATGGCTGCTGAGCGTCAGACCGAGCAGCACGCTCATCAGGCTACGACGAAAGGTAACGACGGACATAGAATTTTCCTGTGCAGGTAAATACGCGTGAAATCACGGATTTCTGTTTCGCGAAGTAACATGACACGGGGAAATGAAGGATTAATAACAGAAAGATGACAGCCGGGTGACAGACTGAATAGTGGAAAAGACAGAGCGACTAACTGCAGCTGAGCTTGTTGACAAAGTCTGGCCTGGTTGCTGTAAGACTGAGCCCTGCACAGAGAACACGGTCAGATCGGAAAGACGCAAAATCCGTCATCCATGACATGCTCGGCCCGCGCCGTCCATGGCGCGGGACGCTTTCCTCCTCTGCCCGTGTTCCCTGTGCGTTGAGTTTTTTCGTTGCAGCCAAATTCACCCTGATTTGGGTTTCAGCAATCTGAGCGGCTATACACCATTACAAAGTCGAGTTTATTTACATAAATTGTAACGGATATTGGCAATGACAGCACTTGTCCCTGCTTTTTAAGGGCAAACTCAAAGCCCGTTGGCGGCAACACCCACACCGATGCTCAAGGCCGTCGGCGGCGCAGGCAGTTCGGCACCGGCCAGCGCGCAGTAACCGGAGCGTATATATATACGTGAGGATTACGAGCACTGCCCGGTGTCGAAATGGCAAGTAAGCCAGGCCGTGCCCCATCAGGCACCTAAGTAAGCGCTGCGGACGGCTTCGTTGGAAAGAAGTGCTGCACCTGTGTCTTCGAGCACCACATGCCCGTTCTCCAGCACATAGCCCCGATCCGCCAGCTTCAGCGCCTGATTAGCATTCTGCTCCACCAGGAAAATCGTCATCCCCTCGCTGCGCAGCTGCTCAATGGTGTCGAAGATCTGCTGAATAATGATCGGTGCCAGTCCCAGCGACGGTTCGTCCAGCAACAGCAGGCGCGGCTGGCTCATCAGCGCACGGCCAATCGCCAGCATCTGCTGTTCGCCGCCCGACATCGTCCCGGCGCGCTGGATTTTACGCTCCTCCAGCCGCGGGAAGAGTTCATAAACGCGCTTGATCCGCGTCAGATAGTCCGGACGGCTGGCAAAAAAGCCCCCCATCGCCAGGTTCTCTTCTACCGTCATGCGCGAAAAGACCCGTCTGCCTTCCGGCACGATGGCGATCGCTTCACGCATAATGCGCGAGGTTTGCCAGTCAGTAATGGTTTTGCCATCAAAGGTAATGGTGCCCTGCGTCGCGCGCGGTTCGCCGCACAGCGTACCCAGCAGCGTGGTTTTTCCTGCACCGTTAGCGCCAATCAGGGTGACGATTTCGCCCTGATTGATATAGAGGCTGACGTTGTGCAGCGCCTGAATTTTGCCGTAGTGGGCGCTGACGTTCTCAATGGTTAACATCGCATTTGCCATCTCAGGCCTCTCCTAAATAGGCACGAATGACATCCGGGTTATTACGAATCTCTTCCGGCGTTCCGTTAGCCAGCGGCGTTCCCTGATTGACCACATAAATACGGTCAGAAATGCCCATCACCAGCTTCATATCATGTTCAATCAGCAGCACCGACACCTTGTGTTCGCCACGCAGTTCCGCAATCAGCGCATCCAGCTCATGGGTCTCTTTGGGGTTAAGGCCCGCCGCCGGTTCATCCAGCATCAGGATTTCCGGGCGCGTCACCATACAGCGCGCAATCTCCAGTCGACGCTGCTGACCATAGGCCAGATTGCCCGCCTGACGGTTAGCCAGATCCAGCAGCCCCACCCGCTCCAGCCAGGTCGCCGCACGATCCAGCGCCTCGTTCTCACTGCGGCGAAACGCCGGGGTTTTCAGCAGACCGGAAAACAGGCCGCTTTTTAGATGCTGATGCTGCGCCACCAGCAGGTTCTCAATGACCGTCATCTCACGGAACAGACGCACGTGCTGGAACGTCCGCACGATGCCCATCCGCGCAATCTTCTGGCCCGGCAACCCTTCAAGATGCTGCTCACGCAATGTGATCGTCCCGCCGGTTGGCTTGTAAAAGCCGGTCAGGCAGTTGAACACGGTGGTTTTACCGGCACCATTGGGGCCAATCAGCGAAACGATCTCCTGCGGACGCAGCTCCAGCGCCACATTGTTCACGGCTAAAAGACCGCCGAAGCGCATCATCAGGCCTTCAACGGCTAATAAAGGCTGAATCATGCCTGCTCTCCTTGTTTACCGGTTCTGAGCTTCAGATGCGGACGCTTCATCGGCAACAGGCCCTGCGGACGCCAGATCATCATCAGCACCATCAGGCCACCCAGCACCAGCATGCTGTACTCATTGAGATCGCGCATCAGCTCGCGTGACACCACCAGCAGAATGGCGGCCAGAATCACCGCAAACTGCGACCCCATCCCGCCCAGAACCACAATCGCCAGCACAAAGGCGGATTCGACAAAGGTAAAGGATTCCGGGCTGACAAAGCCCTGACGCGCCGCGAACAGGCTGCCGGCAAAACCGGCAAACGCGGCACTGATGGTAAAGGCGGTCAGCTTGATGCGGGTCGGGCTGAGGCCCAGTGAACGACAGGCAATCTCATCCTCACGCAGGGCTTCCCAGGCTCGGCCCAGCGGCATCCGCAGCAGCCGGTTGATCACAAACAGCGTCAGCACCACCAGCAGCAGCGCCACCAGGTAGAGGAAGATAATGCGGTCGCTGGGATCGTACTTCAGCCCAAAGAAGTTATGGAAGGTATCCCAGCCACCTTCCCGCGGCGTACGACCAAACTCCAGACCAAACAGCGTCGGTTTCGGGATCTGGCTGATGCCGTTCGGCCCGCCGGTCAGGGCGGTATTGTTCAGCAGCAGAATACGCACGATCTCACCGAAGCCCAGCGTCACTATCGCCAGATAGTCGCCGCGCAGTCGCAGCACCGGGAAGCCCAGCAGCAGACCAAACAGCGCGGCAACTATGCCGGAGAGCGGCAGGCACTGCCAGAAGCCGAGACCGTAATAGTGGTTCAGCAGCGCAAAGGTGTAGGCACCGATGGCGTAAAAGCCGCCATAACCCAGCACCAGCAGGCCAGAGAGGCCGACCACCACGTTTAAGCCCAGACCGAGCATCACGTAGATCAGCGTCATGGTGGCGATATCGACGGTGCCGCGTGACACCAGGAATGGCCAGGCAACGGCGGCGATAATCAGCACCGCCATCACCAGCTTCTGCTTCGGCGTCGAGCCATCCAGACCCGGTAACACCAGTGCCGGACCCGAGATTTTCTTCAGGCCGCTTTGCCATACCGGACGCAGCAGTTGAAACAGAAACACCACCGCACAGCCTGTGGCGATCCAGTTCCAGCGCACGCTCCCGGCGTTCTGCACCACCAGATTAGTGCCGTCCAGATTCAGGCGCAGCCCCATAAAGAAGGTGGCGAGCACCAGCAGCATCACCGAGGAGATCAGGGCATTGATAAAGGAAGTCTTCATACTTTTTCGACCTCCGGGCGGCCCAGAATCCCGGTCGGCATCACCAGCAGCACCACAATCAGCAGGGCAAACGAGACCACATCTTTATATTCCGTACTGAGATAGGCCGAGGTCAGCGCCTCGGCGATGCCCAGCACCAGGCCGCCAATCATCGCGCCCGGAATACTGCCAATCCCGCCCAGCACGGCGGCGGTGAACGCCTTCATGCCTGCCATAAAGCCGATGAAGGGGTTGATTGAACCGTAGAACTGTCCCAGCAATACGCCCGCCACCGCGGCCATCGCGGCACCGATAACAAAGGTCAGCGAGATCACGCGGTCCGTGTTTATCCCCAGCAGGCTGGCCATTTTCAGGTCTTCTGCGCAGGCGCGGCAGGCGCGGCCCATGCGTGAATAGCGGATAAAGGTGGTCAGCGCCAGCATCGCCAGGAACGTCACCACCCAGATCACTATCTGCATGGTGGAGATGGTAGCGGCAAAGCCGTTGCTCTCGCCTACCGTCCACTGTCCGGTAATCAGACTCGGCAGCGCCAGGTCACGTGAACCCTGCGTCAGGCTGACGTAGTTTTGCAGGAATATCGACATCCCGATGGCGGAGATCAGCGCAATCAGGCGCTTGGACGAGCGCACAGGCCGGTAGGCGACGCGCTCGATGCTCCAGCCGTAGGCGCTGGAGATAATTACCGCCATCACAAAGCCGGCCGCAATCATCAGCCAGGTGGTGTCGATGCCCATCATCATCAGAGCGGCAATCACGATAAAGGAGACATAGCTACCGATCATGTAGACCTCGCCGTGGGCGAAGTTGATCATGCCGATAATGCCGTAAACCATGGTGTAACCGATGGCGATCAGCGCGTAGGTGCTGCCCAGGGTCACACCGTTAAACATCTGCTGAATAAAATAGAGAAACTGCTCGGACATACCTTGACCCTTACTTAACCGATCATGGGCGATCGGGGTACAAAAAACGCCTGGCAGACCAGCACCAGGCGTTCGTGTCGCTGGTCAGGGGAAACCGGTTAACCGGCCTCCCGCTCACCACAAAACAGCCTGGTTTACTTCACTGCGGTCGAGGTGCCATCGGCATGCCATTTAAAGACGCCGAATTCAAAGCCCTTAAGGTCACCCTTCTCATCCCAGTTCAGGTTGCCCATGACGGTTGGCACCGCCGCACCTTCCTTGAGGTTTTTCACGATAGCGTCCGGCTCAGCGCTCTTGCTGCGCTCCATGCCGGTTGCCAGTGACTGCAGTGCGGCATAGGTGGTCCAGACGAACGGTCCGGTCGGATCCAGTTTCTTCGCTTTCAGCGCTTCAACGATCGGTTTGTTGGTTTCAACCTGATCGTAACGTTTTGGCAGGGTCACCAGCATGCCTTCAGAAGCGGCACCGGCGATGTTCGACAGCGAGGCGTTACCCACGCCTTCCGGTCCCATAAACTGGGTTTTCAGGCCCGCAGCACGTGCCTGACGCACGATCTGGCCCATTTCCGGGTAGTAACCGCCGAAATAGACGAAATCGACGTTCTCTTTCTTGAAGCGCGCGACCAGCGTAGAGAAATCTTTATCGCCAGCGGTGATACCTTCAAACATCACGATATTGGCGCCCTGCTTTTTCAGGCTCTCCTGTACGGAGCGCGCCAGGCCTTCGCCATACTGCTGTTTATCATGCACCACGGCGATGCGCTGCGGTTTAAGCTCGCTCATCACATATTTCGCGGCGGTCGGCCCCTGATCGGAGTCGAGACCGGTGGTGCGCATAATCAGTTTATAGCCGCGGGAAGTCAGGTCAGGGGCGGTCGCCGCCGGGGTAATCATCAGCACGCCTTCATCTTCATAGATGTCAGAAGCGGGCTGGGTGGATGAAGAGCAGAGATGGCCGATCACGTAGCGGATGCCGTCGTTAATCACCTTGTTCGCTACCGCAACCGCCTGTTTCGGGTCACAGGCGTCGTCATATTTCACCGCAACCAGTTTGTTGCCGTTAACACCGCCTTTGGCGTTGATATCTTCAATCGCCTGAGTCGCACCGGCGAACTGCATGTCGCCGTACTGCGCCACCGGGCCAGACATTGCGCCGACAATCGCCACTTTGATATCTTCAGCCAGCGCCGCATGGCTCATCGCCAGTGCTACACATCCCGCCAGTAATGCGCGACCTTTCATTTTCATCCTGACTACCCCATTTGTTTTGTCGTGTATGTTGTGAGTGTTTGTGCTGTCAGATAAAGTCGAAAACTGATTAAGCATGAATGAGTTAGCGTATTTTTCTGACATTTTTTATTAATAAGGCTTTATTTTTCAGGTTATTAAACAGGAAGTTTCTTCTGTAAATCAACTGACATATTCAGAATTGACTGAGTGAAACAGCATAATACACTGGAGGCAACGGCCGGTTTTTCACCGCTTTGCCAGCGCGTTATGCTGGATTGATCGCACGCTCTCCCTGTTTACAACTATCATCCTGGCATCCCGACCATCTTTTGACCTGTTTTATTGATGAAAATGTGGTAGCACTCTGGTTGTACATTTTCGCTGCACTTTCCCCTGTTACAGAGGTTTTTGTTATGAAGCTCACTATCCAGCGTTTAACCACGCTGACCGCGCAGGACCGCATCGATCTTGGCAAAGTCTGGCCGGATCTGGAGATTGAACAACTGGAGCAGCAGCTGGATGAGCGCCATCGTCTCTATGCTGCCCGTTTTAACGACCGGCTACTGGCGGGTTTGCAGCTGGAAATCGCCGGGATCCACGGCAAAATTCACCGGCTGTCGGTGCGCGATGTCACGCGCCGACGCGGGGTGGGACAATATTTACTGGAGGAGACGATCAGGCAGAATGGGTCGATAGCGGACTGGTGGATTGCCGATGATGGCAGTGACGATCAGCAGGTGCGGGCAGCCTTTATGCAGGCGTGTGGCTTCAGGGCGCAGAGTGACGGCTGGATAATGGCGGTAGAATAGTCAGGCGCAGAAAAACAAAAAGGGCGACATAAAGTCGCCCCTTAAGATGTCGAAGTGCGTTACGCTTCGATCGCCATACGCAGTTTCTTCATGGCGTTCTTTTCCAGCTGCCGGACACGTTCGGCTGACACGCCGTACTGATCGGCCAGCTCCTGCAGCGTGGTTTTATTGTCTTCGTCCAGCCAGCGGGCGCGAATGATGTGCTGACTACGCTCATCCAGACCTTCCATCGCATAGCTCAGCTTGTCAGCCGCGTGCGCATCCCAGTTATCCTCTTCAATGCCGTCAGCAAAGTCAGAGGTTTTATCCTGAAGATAAAGCACGGGTGCCATAGAGCGGCCTTCGCTGCTCTCGTCGTCGGCAGACATATCAAAGGTCATATCCTGCGCGGCCATACGCGATTCCATTTCACGCACATCTTTGCTGCTTACGCCCAGCTCACGCGCAACCATCTCGACTTCGTCCTGATTGAACCAGCCCAGACGCTGCTTGGTTTTACGCAGGTTAAAGAACAGCTTACGCTGTGCTTTGGTGGTCGCGACTTTCACGATACGCCAGTTACGCAGCACGTATTCGTGAATCTCCGCTTTAATCCAGTGCACGGCAAACGAAACCAGACGCACGCCCACTTCTGGGTTGAAGCGACGTACCGCTTTCATCAGGCCGATATTGCCTTCCTGGACCAGGTCAGCCTGTGGCAGACCGTAGCCGGAGTAATTACGAGCGATATGAACTACAAAGCGTAGGTGAGACAGGATCAGCGTCTTTGCCGCATCCAGATCGCCCTGGTAATGCAGCCGTTCAGCCAACGCTTTTTCCTCTTCTGCCGAGAGCATCGGCCAGGTATTCGCAGCCCGGACGTAAGACTCCAGGTTGCCAAGAGGAGCAATAGCTAAAGTTTGCATTTCTTTGGTCATTCAAACCCTCACAAATTTAGTGGAATTGCCGCACATTTCCCTGCGCAGACGATACATTACGTTAACGTCGCGCGAAATCCGAAAGCAATCTGTGCTACTTAGAGTGGTAAAGTTATCCACAAGTTCAATTATAGCGGTGAATATTTTACACACAGATGACAGGAAGGGAAGAGGGGAAATATCCTCTGCACCCACCATCGGTAGCAGAGGACCATTATAACAAAAAAATGTTGCAGGCGTTTACTGCGGCGTAAATCGACGTAAATGTTGTACCGTTGCCAGCCACGCAGCCACCCAGCCGATGATTGCCGCAATCAGTAACAGCAGCAGCGCCTCATCCCAGGAGAAGCCTTCCAGCGAGAAGGTGGTACCAAATACCGTCGCCACGCTGGCAACAACGGACTGCAGACGCAGCACCAGCACTTCCGACAGCAGCAGCGACAGCACCGCCCCGCTGAAGCCCAGCAGCGCCCCGCCATAGAGGAATGGACGCAGGATAAAGCCGTCAGTGGCACCAATCAGCTTCTGCACGTTAATGGTGTCGCGTCGGGCAAAGATGCTGAGCCGGACGCTGTTACCGATCACCAGGAACACTGCCACGATCATCAGCACGCCAATCATTGAGGCGATCTGCCCCACCAGCCCGGTCAGCGCCGCCAGCCGCGCAAACCAGCTATCATCCATCCGCACTTCATCCACGCCCTGCACTTTAGTTACCCGATCGCGCAGGCTTTGCATGGTGTCTGAGTTCTGGAAATTGAGCTTAGGCGTGATGATGGCCACCGCAGGCAGCGGATTCTGCTCCAGCATATCCATTGCGCCGCCAAAGCCTGACCAGTTGCGGAACTCGTTCAGCGCCTCTTCCCGCGTCAGGTAGTTGACGTTATCCACGCCTTCGACCTGCTTGAGCTGCGCCACCACGTTTTCTGCCGCCGTGTCATCCAGCGTTTTGGAGAGATAAACGGTTAACTGCGGCGCCGGATACCACTGCGTTGCCGCCTGGCTGACGTTTTTCCATACCATGTAGCAGACGCTGGGCAGCGTCAGTGAAATGGCGATGACCATCACCGTCAGCAGGGTTGCCAGCGGCTGACGCCACATATCAGAAAGCGTACCGCGCAGCGCATAGCGCCACTGCTCCTGCCAGCCGCCTTTCAGCGCTTTGCTCTTCGACTGCTGCTTCGCTTTCGGCGCAGCCGGACGTTTAATGCGTTTATTGACCATCGTGGCCTCCGTGCAGACGTCCCTGATTCAGCGTCATCATCCGGTAGTTGCGTCGGGCGATAAGACCGCTGTCATGCGTCGCCATCAGGACGGTGACGCCGACGCGGTTAAACTCTTCGAACAGGCGCAGAATATCTTCTGACAGCGCGTCGTCAAGGTTACCGGTCGGTTCATCGGCCAGCAGCACGGCTGGCTTGTTCACCACCGCACGGGCGATGCCCACACGCTGCTGTTCACCGCCAGAAAGCTGAATCGGATAACTTTTCGCTTTGTCGAGCAGACCCACTTTATCCAGTGCTGCCGAAACGCGACGACGAATGTCTTCGCCGCTGGCACCGGAGATAATCAGCGGGATCGCCACATTTTCATAAACCGAACGATCCATCAGCAGGTGGTGATCCTGGAAAATCATGCCGATCTGACGACGCAGGAAAGGCACCTCGCTGTTACGCAGGCGGGAAATGTCATGGCCGCTGAACCAGATTTTTCCGGCACTCGGGCGCTCAATGCCACAAATCAGCTTCAGCAAGGTACTTTTACCGGCACCGGAGTGGCCGGTCAGAAACGCCATTTCGCCGGGACGCAGACGGAAATCTACCCCCTGCAGCGCCTGACGTCCGCCGAGATATGCCTTACTGACCTCTTCAAAGCGAATCATCCTAATTAGTCCTCTCGGGCAAACAGTGCCTCAATAAAATCTTCCGCCTTAAACGGCCGTAAATCTTCAATGCCTTCACCGACACCAATGTAGCGAATCGGAATACCGAACTGATCGGCCACCGAGAAGATCACGCCGCCTTTGGCGGTGCCATCCAGCTTGGTGAGCGCAATCCCGGTCACGCCAACGGCCTCATTAAACAGTCGGGCCTGGCTGACCGCATTCTGTCCGGTGCTGGCATCCAGCGTCAGCATCACTTCGTGTGGCGCTGAATCATCCAGTTTCTTCATCACGCGGGTGATTTTTTTCAACTCTTCCATCAGATGCGATTTGTTCTGCAGACGACCCGCGGTATCGGCAATCAGCACGTCAACGCCACGCGATTTCGCGGCCTGAATAGCATCGAAGATCACCGAAGCGGAATCTGCACCGGTGTGCTGAGCAATCACCGGAATGTTATTGCGCTGGCCCCACACCTGCAGCTGCTCAACAGCCGCGGCGCGGAAGGTATCACCAGCCGCTAACATCACGGATTTGCCTTCAGCCTGATACTGGCGCGCCAGTTTACCGATGGTGGTGGTTTTACCTACACCATTGACGCCAACCATCAGGATCACAAACGGCGTTTTGCCTGAGACGTCCAGTGGCGCGTCCACTTTCGCCAGAATCGAGGCCATCTCCGCTTTCAGCAGGCCGAAGAGCGCTTCCGCGTCACGCAGTTGCTTGCGGTTTGCCTGCTGGGTCAGATGCGTGATGATGCGGCGAGTGGTATCCACACCCACATCCGCAATCAGCAGTTGCTCTTCCAGCTCGTCAAACAGCTCATCATCAATCTTTTTGCCACGGAACAGGCTGATAAAACCGGAACCGAGGTTCTGACGGGTTTTCACCAGGCTGCGCTTCAGGCGGGCAAAGAAGCCCTCTTTGCTGGGACGCTCCTGCTCCTGCACGATGAGTGGCGCGGCGGCCAGCGGGAGATCGCTGACGGTATCGGATAATGTCTCTGCCGGTTCCGCGTCGGTGACTTCGGCTTCGCCCAGTGCCAGTGCGGTCAGCTCTTCCTCGGTGAGCGGTGCTTCCGCTTCGCTGTCCGATGTTTCAACGATCGCAGCCTCGTCCGGCGTCAGCGCTTCATCGCTTAACGGCGCTTCGGCTTCGCTGTGCGGGGTTTCAACGATCCCGGCGTCATCCAGCGCCAGCGCGGTCAGCTCTTCTTCGCTTAACGGCGCATCGGCGGGTTCCGCATCAACGGCTGGTTTTACCACGTCGTCGGCGTCAATAACCGGCGTCGCGTCATGTTCAGGTGCGGCGATTTCCAGTAGCGCTTCAGGATCGGCCTCAATCGGCGCAGCTTCATCCAGCACCATGGGTGCTGACTCGTGCGGCGCTGCCGCGGTGACTTCCGCCTCACGCTGCTGCCCGGCCACCGTTTCGGTGATAACGACAGTCTCTTCCGCTTGCGCTTCAGCCTGGCTTAATGCCGGGGCGTCCTGTTCTGCCTGCTGCTCTGCGGGTTCTGCGACCTCTTGTGTCTGCTCCTCCGCGACAGGTTGTTTCTCTTCCTCTTTGCCAAATCCCAGCCAGGAAAAAAAGCCACGTTTTTTCTCTTTTGCCATTGTGTGACGACACTCCTCGATGGCTTTGTCCCGGTCGCGCGTGGTTTCCAGGGGTAAATCAATGAAAGTTGGTCAGCGCCAGACCGGCGTAAACCGCAGAATAATGCATGACTTCAGCAACTCAGTAGTCTAACACTTTCCAGCCAGCTCACCACAGCACCCTTTTTTAACGTTTCTTCTCACCGATTCGCCCGTTAAACTACGCAACAAATTATGACGAGTTGTGAGCAAGATGAATAAAAACCCCCGCAGTACAGGCGGTGCCGGGCAGATTCGCATCATTGGCGGCCAGTGGCGCGGACGCAAGTTACCGGTGCCGGACAGCGCCGGACTGCGCCCGACTACCGATCGGGTACGTGAGACGCTGTTTAACTGGCTGGCCCCGGTGCTGCCAGAGGCGCGCTGCCTCGACTGCTTTGCCGGTAGCGGCGCATTAGGACTGGAAGCCCTGTCGCGTTACGCGGGATCGGCGACGCTGCTCGAGCTGGAACGGCCGGTGGCGCAGCAGCTGACAAAAAATCTGCAGACGTTGCGCGCCAGTAATGGCACCGTGATTCAGACCAATGCGTTAAACTGGCTGGCACAGCCAGGTGAACCGTTCGATGTGGTGTTTATCGATCCGCCGTTTCGCCAGGGATTGCTGGAACAGACGTTACAGCTGCTGGAGCAGAATCACTGGCTGGCCGATCAGGCGCTGATTTACGTCGAAAGTGAAGTGGAAAATGGCGCACCGCCGGTGCCGCCAGAGTGGGATCTTTATCGCGAGAAAATAGCCGGACAAGTGGCTTATCGTTTGTATCAACGTCAACAGGAGACGCAGGATGTTACTTAATTTGGGGCGTCTGTTGATGCTATGCGTGTGGGGATTTCTGCTGGCTAACCTGGTTCATCCCTACCCGAAACCGCTGACTTATTTTATCAACGTTGCGCTGATTTTCATGATCCTGATGCATGGTCTGCAGCTGGTGTTACTGCGCACCACGCAGACCAAAGATGCGCCGCCGATTGACCGCGTCACCCAGGCCAAAGTGTTTCTGTTCGGGGTGTTCGAACTGGTCGCCTGGCAGAAGAAAAACTTCCCACGCAAGAAATAATCCCGGGCGGGTGCAATGCCCGCCGGTTACTGCCGGGGTGTGAAGCTGATAAAGCGCGTGCCCTGCATCTTCAGCTCGCCTCTGGCGCCCTTGTCCAGCTGATGATATTCCGCCTCTTTAAGCTGCACTTTGATGTCGCTGGCACCGTTCAGCGGGTGAAACAGCACCTCGTAGCGCATCTCTTCCCCGGCGATCACTTCCCGCTGCCGTGAACGGCGATTGGGTGCAGGAAATTCACGTTTGGTTTTGACCTCAACCTGCAGAGAACGCTCGGGTGAAGCGTTATTCACCGCCACTTCCCGGCGTTGCTTAATGAACTGACGGGTCGCCAGCACGGCGATAATCGCCAGAACGATGATAAAGATTAGCGGCGGTTTGCTCATAGCGTTCTTGTGCCTGCAGGATGATTAATCAGGCGGCAAAGCATACAACCAGAGTTGCCTGATTGTCACATCTCAGAGGCTTAACCTAAACTGGAAGGGATATTTTGGGATCTTTCACCATTTTGAACAAAAAAGGGAGAAACAATGCTCTGGTCTTTCCTCGCTGTACTTTTCTCCGGCTGGCTCTATGTCGACGCCACCTATCGCGGCCCGCAATGGCAACGCTGGTTATTTAAGCCGGTCACGCTGCTGCTGCTTGTCGGGCTGGCCTGGCAGGCACCGGTGCTGCAGACTACGGACTACCTGATTCTGGCCGGTCTGGTCGCGACGCTGGTCGGTGATGCGTTAACGCTGCTGCCACGTCAGCAGATGCTCTATGCCATCGGGGCTTTCTTCCTGTCGCACCTGCTTTATACCCTCTGCTTCGCCGCCAGCATGACCATGACCTTCTTCTGGCCAATTCCGCTGACGCTGCTCATCATCGGTGCCGCCCTGATTGGCATCATCTGGAGCCGACTGGAAGATCTGCGCTGGCCTGTCTGCACCTTTATCGGCATGACGCTGGTGATGACCTGGATAGCGACCGAGCAGTACTTCTTCCGCCCGACCGATTACAGCTTCTCGATCATGGTTGGTGCCGGTCTGCTGCTGCTGGCAAACGCCGTCTGGTTTATCTCACACTATCGCCGCCGCTTTACCGCCGACAGCGCGATTGTCGCCGCCTGCTACTTCGCCGGTCACTTTATGATCGTGCGCTCGTTATGGGTCGTCTGAAAAAATAGCCTTGACTCTGGAGTTCACTCCAGAGTGTAGGATAAAGGATGGGCTGCGTTGCTCATCCCACTATTCTTACACTCTGGAGGTCATATGCATCAACATCACGCCTGTGGCTGCGGCAAACCCCGTGCCAGTCACGCCGCAGCAAAACCGCTGTGCCAGGTTCGCCAGGCCCGCCCCCTCTCCCTTTCTATTCATGCCGCGACGCCTGTACCTGCCGAGACGGCAGGCTGTTGCTGTGACAGTCACTGCAGCCCTGGCAACGACGCCGACACCGCTGAGGAAAGCGACCGGCGAGGTGCCGACAGTTATCCCTTTAGCTGGCAGGTCAGCGGGATGGATTGCCCGTCGTGTGCTCGCACCATTGAAACCGCTGTCCGTCAGGTAAGTGGCGTGACCGACGCCCGTGTCTTATTCAGCAGCGAGAAACTGGTAGTCAATGCTGACCAGGATGTACAAAACGCCGTTGAACAGGCGGTGAAAAAAGCCGGCTTCCAGCTCGCAACCCCATCAGCCACGTTGGCCACATCCCCCGCTACGCCGGGCTGGCAGCATAACCGGATGCTGATTTTGCTGGCGCTGCTGGTGCTTGCCAGTAGCATTCTCAGCCAGTTCGCACCCGCCTGGGGCGATCGGCTGTTTGTGCTGACCACGCTGGTCGGCCTGGTCCCGGTGGCGCGCGGCGCCTGGCAGCGTCTGCGCAGCGGATCGCCTTTTACTATTGAGACATTGATGACGCTGGCGTCAGCTGGCGCACTGATTATTGGCGCACACGCTGAAGCCGCGATGGTGCTGGTGCTGTTTCAGCTGGGCGAACAGCTGGAAAGCTATGCCGCTTCCAGGGCGCGCAGCGGTGTTACCAGCCTGATGGCGTTGCGGCCTGAATCGGCGATCCGCCTTGAACAGGGCAAACGTACTGAGGTACCGCTCGCAGCGCTGCAACCCGGCGATGTGATTGAAGTCGCGGCGGGCAGCCGCTTGCCGGTCGATGGCAGCTTAATCAGCCCGCTTGCCAGTTTCGATGAGAGCGCGCTAACCGGTGAATCACTGCCGGTAACGCGGGCCAGCGGCGAAAAAATCCTCGCCGGTGCTACCAGCGTTGATCGCCTGGTGATGCTGGAAGTGGTGTCGAAGCCGGGTGAAAGCGCGATCGACCGTATCCTGCAGCTGATTGAAGAAGCGGAAACGCATCGTGCGCCGGTCGAACGCTTTATCGACCAGTTCAGCCGTATTTACACGCCGCTGGTCATGCTGCTCTCGCTGCTGGTGATGGTGGTGCCGCCACTGCTCGGCGCAGGCGACTGGCAGCCGTGGATCTACAAAGGGCTGACACTGTTGTTGATTGGCTGCCCCTGTGCACTGGTGATCTCCACGCCTGCCGCCATTACCTCCGGGCTGGCTGCGGCGGCGCGACAGGGCGCACTGATCAAAGGCGGTGCGGCGCTGGAGCGGCTGAGTTCGGTGCGCAGAATGGCGTTTGATAAAACCGGTACCCTGACGCTGGGCAAGCCACAGCTGACGCAGATCCTGCGCTTTGGCACGGCCAGCGAGTCAGAGATGCTGGCGCTGAGCGCCGCTGCGGAACAGGGGGCCACCCATCCGCTGGCCAGCGCTATCGTGGCGGCCGCGCAGGCGCGTGATCTGGTGATTCCTGACGCGCAGGATCAGCAGGTGCAGGCGGGACGCGGCATCAGCGCGAAAGTCGCTGGCCAGCAGATTCAGCTGCTGACGCCCGGCCATGCGCCCGGTCTGACGCCGCAGCAAAATGCGCAGATAGCGCAACAGGAAGCTGAAGGTGAAACTCTGGTGGTGCTGATGCGCGATGGCGAAGCGCTGGGTGCGCTGGCTCTGCGCGATCAGTTGCGCGACGACGCCGTTGAGGCGTTAAAGGCGCTGAAAAAGCTGGGTATTGAGAGCCTGATGCTGACCGG
This sequence comes from Pantoea sp. Ft-CA_14, assembly GCF_024520875.1. NCBI lineage: Bacteria > Pseudomonadati > Pseudomonadota > Gammaproteobacteria > Enterobacterales > Erwiniaceae > Pantoea > Pantoea sp. Ft-CA_14. The sequence continues at coordinate 22,260 of NZ_JALNPM010000015.1, forward strand.
CGACAATCCGCGCGCTGCGGCGACCATTGCCCGCCAGCTGGATATTGATTATCGCGCCAGTCTGCTGCCCGCCGATAAAGTCGCGGCGATCCGTGAACTGAGTCAGCAACAGCCGCTGGCGATGGTCGGGGATGGCATTAACGACGCGCCAGCAATGAAAGCGGCAACGCTGGGCATTGCGATGGGCAGCGGCACCGATGTGGCGCTGGAAGCGGCCGATGCTGCCCTGACGCGTAATCAGCTCAGCAATCTGGCTCCGATGATTGCGCTGGCACGCCGGACACGGCGTATCATCCGCCAGAATATCGGTATTGCGCTGGGGCTGAAGGCGATTTTCCTGGTTACAACCCTGCTGGGTCTGACCGGACTCTGGCTGGCGGTGCTGGCGGATTCGGGTGCGACCGCGCTGGTCACCGCCAACGCGCTGCGGTTACTGCGTCGCCGCGCCTGAGCAGGCGGCTTCTGATCTGAAGAGTGAGGTTAACGGCGGCCTGTACGGCTGTCGTTAACCCGCCATGCCTTTGCGGATCAGAAACTGATAGGGCAGCGTGTCGGTTTGCTGCGCCAGCAAGCCATGTTCCATAAAGCGGCAGAAGCCGGGAATATCACGCGTGGTGGCCGGATCATCGGCGATGATCAGCAACGTCTCGCCATCCTGCAGGCTGCGTACGGTTTTGCGCACCATCATCACCGGCTCCGGGCAACGCAGGCCACGGGCATCCAGCTGATGGTCGGCAGAGGAAAAAGCATCGCTCATAATCAACTCGGTTCAGGTAAGGGGCGCTCATTCTAGCGCGTGCTGGCGGTGAAGCAAGGCGATAACGATTGCGCTAAAATTAACCATTGCATAAAAAGCACAACGCGGTAAGATGCCGCCGCTTTTTGCTCATAAAACTGCCAGGCGCTGCCCGAACGGCGTCCCGCAATGGGTTCCCTCACCCCAACATTAAAAAGGTTGAATATGCTCGCATTTTCTTCGCGTCAGCGCATGCATGCGCTTTTCTGGTTATCGCTGTTTCACCTGCTGGTGATCACTTCGAGTAACTATCTGGTTCAGTTGCCTATTTCAGTGTTTGGCTTCCACACCACCTGGGGTGCATTCAGCTTCCCGTTTATCTTCCTGGCGACCGACCTCACCGTGCGTATTTTTGGCGCACCGCTGGCCCGACGCATTATTCTGGCCGTGATGATCCCGGCGCTGTTTATCTCTTACAGCGTCTCGGCGCTGTTCTATCAGGGTGAATGGCAGGGCTGGCAGGCACTGGAAGTGATGAATCTGTTTGTTGCCCGTATCGCCTGCGCCAGCTTTATGGCTTACGCGCTGGGTCAGATCCTCGACGTTCACGTGTTCAACCGTCTGCGTCGCCTGCCACAGTGGTGGATTGCGCCGGGCTGCGCCATGTTCCTGGGGAATATCAGCGATACGCTGGCCTTCTTCTTTATCGCCTTCTATAAAAGCCCCGATGCGTTTATGGCGCAGCACTGGGTTGAGATTGCCCTGGTGGATTACAGCTTCAAAGTGCTGATCTGCATGGTCTTCTTCCTGCCCGCCTACGGCGTGCTGCTCAACGCGGCGCTGAAACGTCTGGCTGAACGCCAGACCGCCCGCCAGGTCAATTTCGGCTAAGTGCCCATACGGTTTCCACTACTATCCGCTAAGATCTTCTGACAATCATCAGGTTGCGTTTGCAACCTGATTCCTGTTGTATTAATGCCTGACTGGAAACTTAAAAAGGGATTCTGATGCGCAACCTGGTGAAATATGTAGGAATGGGTTTACTGGTACTCGGCTTAGCGGCCTGTGACCAGAAGAAAGATGAAGCGGCGAATGACAACGGCGTCAGCGCCAGTCAGTCGGCGCAAACCGTCACGCTGATGGATGGCAAACTGAGCTTCTCGCTGCCACCAGGCATGTCCGATAAAAGCGGTAAACTGGGTTCGCAGACCACTAACATGCACGTTTATGCGGATGAAACCGGTGCCCGCGCCATTATTGTGATTGCCGGTGACCCGACCAATGATGGTCTGGATGTGCTGTCGCAGCGTATGGAACAGCAGCAGCGTAACCGCGATCCGCAGTTGCAGGTGGTGTCGAACAAATCTGTGACGCTGAAAGATCAGCCCGCGCAGCAGCTGGATACGGTGATTTCTGCCAACAACCAGACCTCATGGTCTTCAGTGGTTCTGGCGAAAGTAGATGGCAAACTGGTGACGCTGCAGATTACGCTGCCAGGTGATAATCAGCAGCAGGCGCAGAGCGATGCTGACAACATCGTGAAAAGCATTACGCTGAAGTAAAACAAAAGGCTGGCTTCCCTGCACGGGGAAGCCAGCCTTCGTTCAGAAGGGCTTTTTATAAACCTGCATTCTCGCGAATATATTTCCGCGCTTTCACCGCATATTCAAACGGATTGGCCAGTGCCGGATCCTGCTCCGCTTCAACCACCATCCAGCCTTTATAGCCGTAATCATCCAGGATTTTGAACACCGGTCTGAAGTCGATCACGCCATCGCCCGGTACGGTAAAGGTGCCCTTTTTCACTCCTTCCAGGAACGAAAGATGGTTCTCACGCACCTCGGCGACCACCTCATCACGCACATCCTTAAGATGAACGTGGAAGATGCGCGGCAGATATTTCTCCAGTACCGCCAGCATCTTCTGCTGGGAGCCTTCGGAGTAGTAGACGTGGCCGGTGTCATAGAGCAAACCGACCTGCTCGTCGGTCATCTCCATAAACCGGTCAATCTCTTCAGTGGTCTGAATGCCGGTGCCCATGTGGTGATGCAGCGTCACGCGCATCCCCTTCTCCGCCGCGATGCGGGCCAGTTCGTTGTAGCCTTCCGCGGTTAACTGCCACTCTTCATCGCTGAAAATGGCTTTCTCTTCAAACACCGCAAGCCCGGTGCCCTGAATACTTTTACTCTGTTCAGAACAGCCAATCACCCGCGCGCCCATCGCATGCAGGAAGTTCATATGCTCGATGAACTGTTCGATGGTTTTCTGTTTGTCGCCGTTGGCGAAAAAGGTGCTGAACCAGGCGTTACAGATTTCGATGCCGCGAATGTCGAGCATCGGTTTCAGGATCGCCGGATCGCGAGGATATTTGCTGCCTACTTCGCTGCCGGTAAAGCCAGCCAGCGCCATCTCACTGACGGTTTGCTGGAAGGTATTCTCACTGCCGAGATCCGGCATGTCATCGTTGGTCCAGCCGATCGGGGCGATCGCCAGTTTTACATTCTCTTTGTTCATTATCTTATTCCCAGGCGGAGAGCGGCCATGCCGCATAGACAGCTAAATCAGTTATAGAAAGCAGGACGCGGCGGCATCTCTACCGGCTCAATCGCACCACTGTTCTGCGCTTTAATGCAGGCATCGGCGGCGACTGAGGCGGCAAAGCCATCCCAGGCAGAAGGACCGGTCAACTGGCCCGCTTTGATGTCGTTGATAAACGCCTGCAGCTCAACGTCATACGCCTCGATAAAGCGATCTTTCCAGTCCACCAGAATGGTGTTCGAGAGGCGGGCCTCTTTGCGCAGCTGCACCGAAGAGGGCTCTGGCAAGCGGGCAATCCCCTCTTCACCCACCACTTCACACTGGATGTCATAGCCGTAAGCGCAGTTAACGAAGATCTCGACGTCAATGCGAACCCCTTTCTGGGTTTCAAACAGCACGATCTGCGGATCTTTCAGCTGACTGTGTGACTTCGAGGTGACGCGCGGGAAGACTACCTGCACCGTTTTATAGTCATCGTTTGTCAGCCAGCGCAGCACATCCAGCTCGTGGATCAGGGTGTTGGTGATCGCCATCGGCGTGGTGTAGTTCTCCGGCACGGTCGGGTTGCGGTGCGCACAGTGCAGCATCAGCGGCTCACCGATATCGCCATCGGTGATCACTTTTTTCAGTGCACGGTAGCCCGCATCGTAAGGACGCATAAAGCCGACCTGCACCAGGCGTTTACCCGCCTGAATCTCTGCATCCACGACCCGGCGGCAGCCCTCGGCGCTCATCGCCAGCGGCTTTTCACAGAACACCGGTTTACCGGCGGCAATCGCCGCTAAGGTGAACTCTTCATGGGTCGGATCCCATGAGGTGACCAGCACCGCATCAACATTCGGAGACTGAATCACGTCGTGTCCATTTTCGAATACCTCCGCCTCAATATTCAGGCGTTGCAGTGCGGCACGCGCGCCTTCGACATTAATGTCAGAGACGGCAACCACCTGTGCACCCTGCAGCACATGGCTGCAGCGGCGAATATGTTCCTGACCAATTGCACCTGTACCGATGACGCCAAGTTTCAAAGTCATAATTACACCTGTGTAGGGTTCGTACGGAGAAGAGCAAAACGGGCCGCGGCACGGCCCTGAAATTAATATTTTCGTGCCTGATCCAGATGGCTGTTGAGCTTGTCCGCCACCGCCTGAGAACGTTCGGTCTTCGAGGCCTGCGCCACGCCGACGTGCCACCAGCTGAAATATTTGTGGATCATGGTTTTTGGCAGCACTTTGATGTCGATAAGGGTGGAAACCGTCTGGGTACGGGCATCTTCCAGCGCCGCTTTGAGCTGCTCCAGCGTGGTCACACGATAGGTTTTACAGCCATAACCGGCGGCGATAGCGGCAAAATCGACCGGGATAAAGCCGCCGTCCAGCTTGCCGCCTTCCGCATTACGGAACCGGAACTCGGTGGTAAAGCTGTCCATGCCGTGTTCCATCTGCAGGTTATTGATGCAGCCGTTGGTCATGTTATCCAGCAGCACTACGTTGATCTTCGCCCCTTCCTGAATCGAGGTGACCAGCTCTGAATGCAGCATCATAAAGGAGCCATCACCGACCAGCGCATAGACCTCGCGCTGCGGCTGCGCCAGCTTCACACCCAGCGCGGCATTCACTTCATAACCCATGCAGGAGTAGCCATATTCAACGTGGTAGGCGTTGTAATCTTTGGTGCGCCAGACGCGCTGCAGGTCGCCCGGCAGACTGCCCGCCGCTGCTACAACCACTGCGTCTTTCGGCAGTTGCTCATTTAAGGTGCCGAGCACGCTGCTTTGCGTCAGTAGCGACTGGGTCAGGCGGTTAAACTCAGCGAACACCGCTTCGCGGTCGAGATGATCCGCAATCTCCGGCACAAAGTCGCCATCGTGATATTCCACCTGGTAGACGCGCTGCGTCTCTTTCAGCAGCTGGCTCTGCGCCTGCTCAATCTGATTGCCCCAGTCGTTGCTGTAGTGCTGCGAGGCCAGCCCGGCGGTGAGCGCGGTCAGCCCTTCGCGGGCATCGGCCAGCAGCTGCACGCCATCGAGCTTGTAGCTGTCGAAGTTACTGACGTTGATGTTCAGGAAGCTGACATCGGGATGCTGGAAAATCCATTTCGACGCGGTGGTGAAGTCGGTGTAGCGGGTGCCGATGCCGATCACTAAATCGGCCTCTTTCGCCAGCAGGTTAGCCGCCAGACAGCCGGTTTCGCCCACGCCGCCGACATTCAGCGGATGGTCAGAGACCAGCGTGCCTTTGCCCGCCTGCGTCTCCGCAAAGGGAATCTGATAGCGCTCGGCAAACTGGCGCAGCGCCTCGCCCGCTTCGGAGTATTTCACTCCGCCGCCGCAGATAATCATCGGCTTGCGCTTACGGTTAATCAGCGTCAGGGCATCTGCCAGCTGCGCCGCCACCGGCAGGCGGCGATCCAGACGGTGCACCCGTTTCTGGAAGAAGTAGTCCGGGTAATCCCAGGCTTCGCCCTGCACATCCTGCGGCAGCGACAGCGTGACCGCGCCGGTTTCTGCCGGATCGGTCAGTACACGCATGGCGTTGATACAGGCGGACATCAGCTGTTCCGGGCGGCTGACGCGATCCCAGTATTTGCTGACGGCGCGGAAGGCATCGTTGGTGCTGATGCTGAGATCGTAGCTCTGCTCAATCTGTTGCAGCACCGGATCGGGCTGACGGGTGGCGAAGACGTCGCCTGGCAGCAGCAGCAGAGGAATGCGGTTGGCGGTCGCGGTCGCTGCGGCGGTGATCATATTGGCCGCACCAGGCCCCACAGACGAACTGCAGGCGATAATCTGGCGGCGCAGCGACTGGCGCGCAAAGCCGGTGGCTGCATGAGCCATGCCCTGCTCATTACGGCCCTGGTAGACCACCAGATCGCCGCTATCCTGTTCCAGCGCCTGGCCCAGCCCCAGCACGTTGCCATGTCCGAAAATGGCGAAGATGCCTTTTACGAACTTCGTCTCAACGCCATCGACATCAATGAATTGATTATCAAGAAATTTAACCAGCGCCTGTGCCGTGGTCAGTCTGATAGTGCCCATATTCTTCCTTACATGCTGGTGGACCCCGACTTCCGCGACAGCACGCCAGGCGTTGTCATCGGCGGAAAAGGCGACCTGAATAACTGAAACGTGAGGCGATTATAAACAAATATATTTTTCATAAAACACGATTACAGAAGAAACATTTCATTTTGCGAGTGAGATCAAATTTAATGACGGCAACAGGTCTGGCGGGCGATTACAGTGGGGAAATCTGGAACGTTTAACAGAGAGTGGTGCCTGATGAAAAAATTCATTTCAATGCAGCAGCTTGCCTGACTGGCGTGCGGATTCCTGCGATCCCCTTCACAACCCTGACATACCGCACATCACGCTGGCAGAGTTCGCTCAGGCGGGCGGCAATCAGGAGTTTTACCTGGTTCACAAAATTGCGATGGATATTTCATTTCGTATTGAATATGGAATTTTTATTCCTCATACTCCCCTCATAGCCAGTCAGACACCTACAGACCCGGAAGCAGAGCGTAACTGGTGTCGGTCTTTACGCCCGCCAGCGCTGCTAATCACAGAAGGAAACCACAGGTATGAGTACACAACAGAAACCGCTTGATGTGATTTGTATCGGGCGCATCGCCGTTGATTTTTATGGCCAGCAAATCGGGGCGCGACTGGAAGATGTCACCTCGTTTGCTAAATATCTGGGCGGCTCGTCGGGCAATGTCGCCTATGGCACCGCGATTCAGGGGCTGAAATCGGCGATGCTGGCGCGGGTGGGAGATGAGCATAATGGTCGCTTTCTGCGTGAAGAGTTGCAGCGCGTAGGCTGTAACACCGATGCGCTAATCACCGATCCGCAGCGTCTGACCGGACTGGTGATCCTCGGCATCAAAGATGAAGAGACTTTTCCGCTGATTTTCTACCGCGATAACTGCGCCGATATGGGTCTGGTTCCGGACGATATCGATGAAGCCTTTATTACCTCTGCGCGCGCAGTGGCGGTTACCGGCACCCACTTATCCCATCCTCAGACCCGCGAAGCGGTGCTGAAAGCGCTGGATATTGCCCGCCACAACGGCCTGCGCACGGCGCTGGATATCGATTACCGCCCGGTGTTGTGGGGACTGACCTCTCTGGGCGACGGTGAAACGCGTTTTATTGAGTCGTCACAGGTCACGCAGCAGTTACAGGAAGTGGTGCACTATTTCGATTTGATCGTCGGCACCGAAGAGGAGTTTCATATTGCCGGTGGCAGCACCGACACCCTGACCGCGTTGAAAAACGTGCGTCAGGCGAGTCAGGCGACGCTGGTCTGCAAACGCGGTCCGTTGGGTTGCGTGGTGTTTGAAGGCGAGATCCCGGATAGCTGGGAACAGACTGAACTGCACACGGGCGTTCGCGTCGAGGTTCTCAACGTGCTGGGCGCGGGCGATGCCTTTATGTCTGGCCTGCTGCGCGGCTGGCTGAATGATGAGGGCTGGACTCAGGCGTGCCGTTACGCCAACGCCTGTGGAGCGCTGGTGGTGTCACGCCACGGTTGCGCACCCGCCATGCCAACCAAAGCGGAGCTGGATGATTTCCTGAGTCGCGACAAAGAGGTGAAGCGTCCCGATCTCGACAGCCGTCTGAACCATCTGCACCGCGTGACTACCCGCAAGCAGCAGTGGCCGGAGCTGAATGTCTTCGCCTTTGACCACCGCAAACAACTGGCGGATATGGCGCAGGAAGCGGGCGTGGACGAAAGCCGCATTCCGGAACTGAAACTGCTGCTGCTGGAAGCCGCTCAGCAGGCTGCCAGAGAAGCAGGATTAGAGAATAAAAGCGGGATTCTGGCGGATACGACCTACGGTCAGAAGGCGCTGAACGCCATCACCGGTAAGAACTGGTGGATTGGCCGCCCGATTGAGCTGCCGAGCTCGCGTCCGCTGCGCCTGGAACATGGCAACATCGGCTCACAGCTGATCGACTGGCCTGCCGAACACGTGGTGAAATGTCTGGTCTTCTATCATCCGCATGACAGTGCTGAACTGCGTAAAGAGCAGGATGAGCTGGTGCTCGACGTCTGGAACGGCTGTAACAAAAGCGGTCATGAGCTGCTGCTGGAAGTGATTCTGCCTGACAACAATCCGGATAAGAATGAAACGTATTACTTTGATATGTTGAGCCATTTCTACAGTCTGGGCATCCAGCCTGACTGGTGGAAACTGCCACCGCTGTCGGCGGAAAGCTGGCAGGCGATCAGCGGTCTGATTGAGCAGCAGGATCCCCACTGTCGCGGCATTCTGTTACTCGGTCTGGATGCGCCCGAAGAGAAGCTTAAAGCGGGCTTCGCCGCGGCGGCCAAAGCGCCCTGGGTGAAAGGTTTTGCGGTAGGCCGCACTATCTTTGGTCAGCCTTCCCGCCAGTGGTTACAGGGGGAGCTGGACGATCAGGCGCTGATTGAGACGGTTAAAGGCAACTATCTGCGACTGATTGAGTACTGGCGCGCTGCCCGCGCCTGATTTGCTGCTCTGTCAAAAAGCCGCTTTTAGACCGTGCAGTCACAGGGAACACGGTCAGATCGGAAAGACGCGAAAGCTGCCATCCATGGCATGCTCGGCCCGCACCATCCTTGGTGCGGGACGCTTTCCTCTTCTGACCGTGTTCCCTGCTCGTTTAGCTAATGTGTTGCTGCCAGACCCGATTTTTCAGCAATCTGCAGCCATTCCAATCTGAATGGTGAAAGACTGCATACTTCCATCCCTGCTGGCATTTCATCCCGGCTTTCATCCTGACATTGCCCGCGAAAAGTCATGCATCGGGCGCTAAAGCTAATCTGTGAACCATTTCATAAAGCCATGAAATAAACCGCGTCGTTGACGCAAAGAAATGAAATTTTCCATCCATCTGATACTATAGCGCTCATTATGCAGCCATTATTCTAATTATACGGGCAGAAGTGATGAACAATAATCCCACCCAACTTTCTCTCTTGCAGGACGATATTCGTCGCCGCTACGAAACGCTGAGCAAGCGTCTTAAACAGGTTGCGCGCTACATCCTTGATAACAGTAACAGTATTGCTTTCGATACCGTCGCCTCGATTGCTCAGCAGGCCGATGTGCCACCGTCGACGCTGATCCGCTTTGCGAATGCTTTTGGCTTCAGCGGCTTCAACGAAATGAAACAGGTTTTTCGTCAGCATCTGATGGAGGAGACGGTCAACTATACCGAGCGCGCTCGCCTGTTTCGCCAGACCTCCACGGACGACAGCGCCAGTGCGCCTGAAAGTCCGGCGGAAATCCTCAACGTCTTTACCATGGTTAACAGCCAGGCGCTGCAGCAGCTGGCGATGCAGGTTAATCCTGAGCAGCTGAACAAAGCGGTGAAACTGCTGAATGAGGCTGAGAATATCTATGTTATCGGCCTGCGCCGCTCTTTCAGCGTCGCCTCCTACCTGGTCTACGCGCTGCGTCATCTTGAGCGCCGCGCTTTCCTGATTGATGGCCTGGGCGGGATGTTTACCGAGCAGCTCAGCCTGGTCAACCCGAAAGATGTGGTGATTGCGATCAGCTACTCGCCTTATGCACGTGAAGCGGTCGAGGTGGTTGAAATGGGTGCCAAACGCGGTGCGCATCAGATTGCCATTACCGACAGTCAGGTCAGTCCGCTGGCCGCCTTCAGCGATGTCTGCTTTGTAGTACGTGAAGCGCAGGTCGATGGCTTCCGTTCGCAGGTCGCTTCACTCTGCCTGGCACAGACGCTGGCGGTTTCGCTGGCACTGAACAACGCAAAGACCAGCTGAGTTCCACACACAAAAAAGGGCAGCGCGACAGGCTGCCCTTTTTACTGATATGAACGCGGCTTATAAACCGTGATTGCTGTTTATTTTTCAGCGAAGACTTACGCTTTCCGCGGATAGCTGTCGCTGTTCACCCAGGCGTGATCTTTCTCCCAGGTAAATTTCCACAGCCGCACCGGCCCCGCCATCACGTTCAGATAGTAGTTATTGTATCCCGCCAGCGTCGCTACCGGATGATAGCCGCGCGGTACCATCACCACGTCGCGATTATAAGGTGCCATACAGACATCCAGGGAACGGTCGTCGGTGTAGACGCGCTGCATGGCAAAGCCAGGTTCCGGATCGAAACGGTGATAGTAGGTCTCTTCCAGGTAGGTTTCGTTTTCACTCTCCTCCTGGTCGTGCTTGTGGCTGGGATAAGAGCTGGTATCACCCTCGTTGGTATAGACTTCCACCACCAGCAGGCTATCAGCCGGTTCATTGTCAGGCAGGATATTGTGAACCAGGCGCTGGTTGCGCCCTTTTCCGCGATGCTCAACACCAACATCGGCTGGCGCAATCAGGCGCGCAGGCAGATTCCCCTGACCGGGCGCATTACAGACCGCCAGCTCAAGATCGCTGTCAGCGTAAACCTCTACTTCATCATCATGCGGCACATAAACGGAATAAGGCGGTACGCGCTCAAAAGGCGACATGCGCTGACCGATACCGGGAAAATCAGCATGGCGGGTTTTTACCGAGGCCAGCCCGGCCACCAGCACCAGACACAGCTCTTTGTCACCACTACTGAGGCGCAGGGTTTCCCCTTTCTTCAGCAAATAGGCATCAAATCCCACATAACGCCAGCCGGCGCGCTCAGGCGTCACATGCTGAATACGACCCTGCGCGTCAGGGGCTTGTGCTTTCGACAGTAAAGACATCCTGATACTCCTCTCTGTCACGATTGACGCTGCGGTGGGCTCGCGGGCGCGGTGCCAGCGAACAAAGCGACCGGCAGATTATCCTGCCGGTCGCGCACCGGGATCAGCGTTGAAATGAATCAGCCTAAGGTTGGCATACTGAATTCAGACACAGTCTGCTGACCGGATGGCCAGCGTACGGTGGCCGTTTTCATGCGGGTATAGAAACGCACGCCATCCGGTCCATGAACATTGAGCGCGCCAAACACTGAACGCTTCCAGCCGCCGAAGCTGTGGAACGCCATCGGCACCGGAACCGGCACGTTGACACCGACCATACCCGCTTCAACGTTCTGCACAAACTCACGTGCGGTGTGACCGTTGCTGGTGAAAATCGCGCTGCCGTTGCCGAATTCATGGCTGTTAACCAGTTGCAGCGCACTGTCGTAGTCCGGCGCGCGCATGATGCTCAGCACCGGCCCAAAAATCTCTTCACGCCAGATCACCATCTCAGAGGTGACATGATCAAACAGCGTGCCGCCGACGTAGTAACCTTCGGCGTGACCCGCAACCTGCACGTTACGACCATCGACCACCAGCTTCGCGCCTTCCTGCTCGCCTTTGTCGATGTAGCCCAGCACTTTCTTCTGGTGCGCCGCCGAAACGACCGGTCCCATCTCATTTTCATCAGCGCCCTGATTAATGCCAGGGCCGATACGCAGCGCGTTCACCAGCGGAGTCAGACGGGCGATCAACTTGTCGGCGGTATCATCGCCCACGGCGACCACAACCGGCAGCGCCATGCAGCGTTCACCAGCAGAGCCAAACGCACCGCCCATAATGGCGTTGACGGTGGCATCCAGGTCGGCATCCGGCATAACGATAGCGTGGTTTTTCGCCGCGCCAAACGCCTGTACCCGCTTGCCGTGGGCGCTGGCGGTTTTATAGATATGCTCAGCCACGCCAGAAGAACCGACGAAGCTCACCGCGGCAATACGCGGATCTTTATAGAGCTGCTCAGCATCTTCATTGGAACTGTGCACCACGTTGAATACGCCATCGGGCAGGCCCGCTTCGGTCAGCAGTTCAGCCATACGCACTGCCGCGGAAGGATCCAGCGCCGGTGGCTTCAGCACAAAGGTGTTACCGCAGGCCAGGGCTATCGGGAACATCCACAGCGGCACCATCGCCGGGAAGTTAAACGGCGTAATGCCCGCCACGACGCCGACTGGCTGCATCAGCGAGTAGCTGTCAACGCCGCTGCCGACGTTCGGGGAATATTCGCCTTTAAGCAGATGGGGGATCCCGCAGGCAAACTCAATCACTTCGATGCCACGCGTCAGTTCACCCAGCGCATCGGACCAGACTTTGCCGTGCTCAGAGACAATCAGCGCCGCCAGCTCATCACGGTGCTTCTCCATCAGGGCTTTAAAGTTGAACAGAACGCGGGCGCGACGCAGCGGCGAGGTTTTCGACCAGGCGGCAAAAGCGTCATGCGCGACACCAATCGCCTGGGCCACTTCATCAGCGGTACTTTGCGTCAGTTCACGTACCACTTTGCCGGTTGCCGGATCGTAAACAGGAATGGTTTCGTTGCTGGCGCTGAAAGTGGTTTTACCGCCAATAAAGTTACCTATGATTGTCATGATGTTGCCTCTTTAGATGGTTAAGTTCCCTGCAGACGGACCATGCGACCTGCCACACTGCCTGACCAGGCAAACCTGAAAGCGTGCTATGAAGCTATTACAGTGGAACAAATTTTTCAAATGGTTCTTTTTGGAAAATTTGATTTTAGCGGCACAGATCGCATTTTTCCTGCCACTTAGTCTCTCGCGGCATCACGATGACGGGAGGCCACTAATAGCGGCCAGCCTTAGCGTAGCAGGGTAATAGCCGGGGAGTGGTTTGGGCGTTTTACTGCGAAGTCGATCCAGCCTTTATGCATCGGGCTGAAACGGAATATGAAATTAATGCGAGGCTGATCTAATAATTTGTGTTTCATTATTCACTATTAATGAAATAAATGTTCTCTTTGGTCGCATCATCCTCCTGCCCCGGAGTCAGCGCATGGCCATCGATCCAACCCGTTTCTGTATCAACCGCAAAATTGCGCCCCGGCTCTCGCTGGAGGCATTTTTTCAGCTGGTTCAGCGCCTGGGGCTGAGCAAGGTTGAACTGCGTAATGACATGCCGGGCGGCAGCGTCACTGACGATCTCAGCACCGATCAGCTGCGCGCTCTGACCGACAGGTATCATATTGATATCATCACCATTAATGCGCTCTATCCGTTTAACCGCATTGATGACGCGCTACTGGCCCGGGCCGAAGCACTGTTACAGACAGCACAACAGATTGGTGCAAAGGCGCTGGTCATGTGTCCGCTGAATGAGGGGATAGCCGTGTCGCCTCAGCAAACCCAGGCGGCGATGCAGCAGCTGGCCCCGCGCTTTGCCCACTATGGCATTCAGGGTCTGGTGGAGCCGCTGGGTTTTCCGGTCAGCTCGCTGCGTTCGGCGGTACAAACGCAGCAATTGATCGCCGCGGCGGACGTGCCCTTTAAGTTATTGCTGGATACCTTTCACCATCATCTCTATGAGCAGGCTGAGCAGGAGTTTCCAGCCGGCATTGATGTTAACCAGATCGGTCTGGTGCACCTTTCGGGCGTGGAAGATCGCCGTCCGACCGCCGAACTGACCGATGAAGAACGCATCATGCTGAGTGATAACGATGTAATGAAGAGCATGGTGCAGGTGAAGCGGCTGGAGATGCTTGGCTATAAGGGCGTTTATGCCTTTGAGCCTTTCTCCAGTCAGCTCAGCAACTGGACCCCTGCGGAGGTTGAACGCCAGATCCGCAACAGTATTGAACTGCTGCAAGCCTGAATCCTGTTCTGCGCTTTGCGCGCACCATTAATCGGTTTATCTGTGTCTGAAAAGACGTTCTGGCCCGCTGCTGGGCCATTTTTTTTATCCTGAAGAATCGTCTGCTGCCGGCAACACCGCCTGACGCCGCTGCATGCGCAGCGTGCAGAAAAAAGCGACGCAGACCAGCAGCGCCGTGAGCAGGTAGACGCGTGAGACACCCGCATAAGTCATGATGAATCCGGCAAGTGGCCCGGTTATCCCCAGCGACAGATCCATAAAGGCGGTGTAGGTCGCCAGCGCGCTGCCCTGATTCTGCTGCGGCACCACTTTTACCGCCACCACGCCCAGCGCCGGGAATACCAGCGAGAACCCGGCACCGGTCAGAAATGCGCCCGCTTTTGCCATCCAGGGATCACCCGCTGCGGCCACCAGAAACAGTCCGGCGGCTTCAACCGCCAGGCAGATGCTGGCGACCCGCAGACCGCCGTGGCGGTTAATCGCATTCGGGAACAGCAGGCGCGCGCCGACGAAAGCGCCGCTGAACAGGGAGAGCGCAAAGGCGGCCCCTTCCCAGCCTTTATCCTGATAGAACAGGGTAATAAAGGTGGCGATGACACCGAAACCCGCCGAACCCATCGCCAGAATCGCACCAAAACCGGCGATTTTCCCCAGCACTGCACGAAACGGCAGAGGTCTGGCCCGGCTGGCTTTTACGGCCGGACGCGGCACCGCGCAGACGATGCCTACCACGCAGATAGCAACAATGACCAGCGACAGCCACAGCAGGCCACCCGCCCGGAATATCACCACGCCGAGCGGCGCACCAATCGCCATCGCGCCATAAGTGACAATGCCGTTCCAGGAGATAACCCGGCCAATGTGCAGCGAACCCACCCGCGCCACACCCCACAACGAGGTGCCGGTGCCGGTAAAACTCTGACCCACGCCCAGAATCAAGCGGCCCACGCAGAGTAGCGTCAGGCTTAACAGCGGTGATTCGATGAGCGCCGCCAGCAAAATACACAACCCGCTGATCAGACAGCCCACCAGGCCGGTCACCACCACTTTCTTTGGCCCCCAGAGATCGGCATAGCGTCCGGCGTGTGGGCGGCTCAGCAGCGTCGCCACATATTGCAGGCTGATTACCAGGCCCGCCCAGAATGCGCTGAAGCCCAGCTGGTCATGCACCCATCCTGGCAATACCGCCAGCGGCAGACCGATAGTGAGATAGCTGGCAAAGTTGTAGGCCACGATAGAGAGGATCAGCAGAGAGATGTTCAGGTTTCCGGATGGGGTGCTCGGTTCCGCTGCAGGCTGTTCAGGCATGAGTCCTCGCGCTCGTATTTGGCTGAATGATAAGGTTTATCCTTTAACTATACCCGCTTTCGCCACTGGCGCATCTTAATGACACGGCTATCGGGCGGCTGCCCCTGCCCGGACGTGCAGCAGAAAGCCGGGTAAAAACCGGAACAATGGGGAGTTGCTGCTCTGCCGCGATAGCTGAGTGCTGTGGCGCTGATTACATCACCCACCTGCCACCGCGCTTTACCGTTTCTCTGATAAATCAGATTGTTAATTTTGTTTCAGCTACACTTTCAACAGCCAAATTACGTTATGAGAGAGAGAATGAGCGAGCTGCAACGGGAAAAGATCGGACAAAATATTCTGATAAAACTGGCGATGCTGGTCATTATCCTCGCCGGGGTTCGGGCAGCGTCCGATATTCTGGTTCCGCTGCTGCTGGCGGCGTTCTTTGCCATTGTGCTGAATCCGCTGGTAACGATGCTGATGCGTCGTGGCTTCCGCCGTGGGCTGGCGATTGGGCTGGTGATCACGGTGATTTTCTGCGCTCTCGTGCTGCTGGGTGCCATTATTGCCAGCTCAATGAGCGAGTTTTCCGATCTCTATCCGCAACTGCGCGCCACCATGGAGCAGAAAATGACGGTGCTGCAACATCTGGCGGCGGGCTTTCATCTTAATATTTCAACCGATGCGCTGGTACAGCGTTTCGATCCTAATACCATGATGAACCTGGCTACCGTGGCACTGAGCGGCTTTTCCGGCGCGATGACCAATACCGTGCTGCTGGTGCTGACCGTGGTCTTTATGCTGTTTGAGGTCCATCACCTGCCCTATAAAATGCGCAACGCGCTGGTGAATCCGAAAATTCGCATCGCCGGACTGCATAAAGCGCTGAAAGGCGTCACGCACTATCTGGCGCTGAAAACCCTGGTGAGTCTGATAACCGGCATCGCGGTCTGGCTGAGTCTCTATCTGCTGGATGTGAAGTTTGCGCTGTTATGGGGTGTCGTGGCGTTTATCCTCAACTTTATTCCCAATATCGGCCCGATTATCGCTGGTATCCCGCCCTTCCTGCAGGCGTTGTTACTGAACAGCCTGTTTGATGCCGCGATGGTGGCGGCGCTGTTTACCGCGATTCATATGGTGTTTGGCAATATGCTGGAACCGCGCCTGATGGGGCGCGGTCTTGGCTTATCGACACTGGTGGTGTTTCTGTCGCTGGTGTTCTGGGGCTGGCTGCTCGGTCCGGTCGGCATGCTGCTCTCGGTGCCGCTCACCAGCATTACTAAAATTCTGATGGAAACCACGCCAGGCGGCAGCCGTCTGGCGATTATGCTGGGCACCGGACGACCCAAGCGGGCGCGGGCATTAACCAAGTAGCCGCTGCTGCACGTGCTGGAGATGGCTCTCCATCGCCTGACGGGCTGCTGCTTCATCGCCCGCCACAATCGCATTGGCGATCTGCTGATGGTCAGCGTTCATCTCCTGCGCGAAGCTGTTATCGGCATAATGGCGCTCCAGTCGCTGCACATGCGGGCTGTGGCGCCGGTTCCATAACTGCTCCAGCAGGTCGCGTAATACATCATTGCCGCTCATCTCACTGATCAGCAGATGGAAGCGCTTGTCCTGCTCCAGAAAGGCCGCGTCGTTTTCATTGTACTGCTGCAGTTCAGCGGTCAGCGCCAGCAGTGCTGCACGCTGAACGGTGGTGCCGTTACGTGCGGCAAATCCTGCCAGCATCCCCTCAAAGGCTTCACGTGCCTGCAACAGATCCTGCAGACTGCAGGTTTCGCTCTCCTGCGGAACCGCGGCTTGCGGCAACGGCTGGGCGACGTAAACGCCGTTGCCAGTGCGGATATCGACCCAGCCGGTCATCTCCAGCGCAATCAATGCTTCACGCACTGATGAACGACTGACACCCAGCTGTTTTGCCAGCTCACGCTCCGGTGGCAGCAAACCACCTGCCACAAAGTCACCGCGCGTGATACCGGCCATGATGACGTTGGCGATCTGACGGTACAGGCGCTCGGTTTTTATTACTGGCAGCGTCATCACCCTCTCCTCTGATTGCACGTAAAAGCGATCTCTTCACCGATGCAGTTTGTCATGCTGCGATCCGGATCACGGCCCTGTTTTGTCCACTATCATACTCTTGGCCCAGCGGCCTGACCACTGGGCCACATCACAGTTGAGGAGTAAAAATGGAACATACATGGCGATGGTACGGCCCCAACGACCCGGTCTCACTGGATGATGCGCGTCAGGCGGGCGCGACCGGCATTGTGACGGCGCTGCACCATATCCCTAACGGCGAGGTATGGCCGGTTGAGGAGGTTAAAGCGCGTCAGGCACTGCTGGCGGAAAAAGGTCTGGTCTGGTCGGTGGTAGAGAGCATCCCGGTCCATGAGGCGATTAAAACCCAGCGTGGTGACTACCTTCGCTATATCGCTAATTATCAGCAGTCGATACGCAATCTGGCCGCCTGCGGCATTGATACCGTCTGCTACAACTTCATGCCGGTGCTGGACTGGACGCGAACCGACCTCGCCTGGACGCTACCGGATGGCGCAAAAGCGCTGCGCTTCGACGCCGACGCTTTCGCGGCCTTCGAGCTTTATCTGTTGCAGCGTCCGGGAGCGGAACAGGATTACAGCCCAGCCGAGCAGCAGGCCGCCGCTCAGCGCTTTGCCGCCATGAGCGCAGAAGAGAAAAGCACCCTGGTGCGCAATATTATCGCCGGTCTGCCAGGCGCCGAAGAGGGTTACACCCTGGAGCAGTTTCAGGCGCAGCTGACGCAGTATGACGGCATCGACAAAGCGAAACTGCGCGAGCATATGGCGACCTTCCTGCGCGCCATCGTGCCGGTTGCGGAGGAAACGGGCGTTAAACTGGCGGTGCATCCGGATGACCCACCACGTCCTATTCTGGGCCTGCCGCGCATTATTTCTACCCAGGAAGATATGCAGTGGCTGAAAGAAACCGTGGACAGCCTGCACAACGGTTTCTGTTTCTGTACCGGCTCCTATGGCGTGCGTGCCGACAATGCGCTGGTTGAGATGGCGGAAACCTATGCCGACCGCATTAACTTTATCCATCTGCGCGCCACGAAACGCGAGGCAAACCCGGCCAGCTTCCATGAAGCGGCGCATCTGGCGGGCGACGTCGATATGGTCGGCGTGATCAAGGTTATTCTGGCGGAAGAGCAGCGCCGCCGTCGGGCGGGCAACCTGCGGGCGATTCCCATGCGTCCCGATCACGGCCATCAGATGCTGGACGACCTGCATAAGCGCACCAATCCCGGTTATTCCGCCATTGGCCGCCTGAAAGGCCTTGCCGAACTGCGCGGCGTTGAAGTAGCGCTGAAACAGATCTATTTTGCCGATTAAGTAAAACGTCCTGCCCTGCGCCCGCCTCAGGACGGGCCAGGGTCTCTCCTGGCCGCTGCGGCGGATCGGCCTTCTGCCCTGCCTGCCTCCCGTTTTCATTTGATTTTTTCCTGCATAGCAACGAAAACCAAACAACCTGTCAAAAAATGCAATGTCTGGTCGATAATTGACCTTAGTCAGTTCTCCTGATCGCAAAAACGCTAATCTGCACCGCCCGGAGAGATGCTATGCTGCGCCACTGATCAGCACCTCCGCATAACACCAATAATACTCAGAGGATTCAGCGGTGCCGCTACTGAAACGAAAACGCGACTACGCCAGGCTGGTGATTATTATTTCCGGCGTGCTGCCTCTGATTATTGGCATTTTTTTCACCGCCCTGGATGCGCGCCACACCGTGCATCAGCAGCAGGTAACCGCGGCGAATACGCTGTTATCTCAGGCTGAAAGAATGAGCGACAGCGCCTGGGATATGATTACCGTGCTGCGCCAGTTTCATCATCAGCCCTGCAGCCAGATTGAAAACCAGTTGCAGCGCATTGGCTCGCTCAACCCCTATTTTCGCGCGATCGGTAAAATGGAGCAGGATCACATCGCCTGCTCGTCGGTGTATGGTTCACGCCCAGGCCTGCTGAAAGAGATGATCATGCGCGACGCGCCGGTTACCGGAAAAGCCTGGTGGAGTCTGTCCATTGCCGGAACAACGGGCGTACCGAATCGTCCGGCCGTGATTTTTATGCGCGATTTGCCCGATGGCGAGGGATTCTGGGCAGTGATTGATGGCCAGTATCTGATCGATTTTATGCGCGCGATCAGCAGCAGCCATCTCTATCATTTCAGCATGACGTTCAGCGGCGGCGCGCCGATCTCGTTTGGCGATCCGCACATCGCCGCGTCCAGCTGGTTTGAACCCATGATTTATCAGGCTATCTCCCATCGCTATCCGCTCTCTGTCACCCTCATTGCCTCACCCTCTGAACTGATCTCGGCCTGGCGTCAGGTGATGTTTATCATCATGCCGATGGCCGCTATCTTCTCTATTCTGCTGATGATGCTGATGGCGAACTGGCTGAAACGGCGTATTTCATGGCGCGATGAGATTCGCCGGGCCATCACCAGCGGCCAGTTCAGGGCGCACTATCAGCCGGTCTACGACAACCGGCTGCAACGCTGCAGCGGCGCTGAAGCCCTGCTGCGCTGGACAACGCCCGACGGTAAAGGCGTGCGGCCAGATATTTTTATCGGCGCAGCAGAAGCGGAAGGCATGATTGTGCCGCTGACCCGCCATCTGCTCGATTTAATTGCAGAGGATGTGCAGGCGTGGCAGGTTGAGCCCCATTTCCACCTGGCCATTAACGTGGCGGCGGATCATCTGCAGCATCCTGACTTTGTCGACGATATGCTGCAGTTTGCCGAACGGATCAAAGATAAGCAGTTCCTGATTACCCTTGAGCTGACCGAACGCAGCCTGATCAAAGATGGCGCTGAGGTGGCTCGCAAGCTGGAGCAGTTACGTGGTTGCGGAATGAAGGTCGCGATTGATGATTTTGGGACCGGTCACTGTTCGCTGAGCTATTTACAGACCTTCACGATAGATTATCTGAAAATCGATCGCGGCTTTATCAACGCGATTGAATCTCTGGAAGGCAGAACGCCGGTGCTGGACGCCATTATCCAGCTCAGCCATGAGCTTGAGCTGGAAGTGCTGGGAGAAGGCGTTGAGACCGCGTTACAGTTCAGCTATCTGCAACGGCGCGGCGTGGTCTTTATCCAGGGCTATTATTATGCCCGCCCGATGGACAACACGGCGCTGGTTGCCTGGCTGACCGATCGGGGCGAACAGCCGATTGAGCGGGAGCTGGCTCTTCAGACCCGGCAGGAACCCGACGTCTGAACCAGAGCAGATGGCAGCTGAACCGCCAGTCGAGCAACATTCACTCATCTTTCTGCTCTCCGCCCTGTGATGCAAAGCGGATAACCGCTTCCGGTGCCAGCATGGCCCGTAACTTCCCTCTCTTTGACCCTGTTTTGCTGAAAAAAACGGCGGTCGTCACGCTCAGTGATAATTTTTCTGCGGTTGCAAACAGCTCTATTTGTTGTAAAAACAGGCCGGATGTAGCCCAAACATGACAGATATCACACAAAAACGGTATACTCTGTCGCTGTTCGCAATAATCACAACAGTAATTATTGTGTCTGCCGGCGCATAAACAGTGCTTATTTACGGCTATGCTTAAATTTCTCAACGCAGCGGTCTGAACGACTCACACCCGGCTCGCGCCGTTGAGGACTTTCGTGTTCCAATACAGGGTAATTCTATGAAATTGCGTAGGAAGCGTGTAAAACCAATTGGGATCGATGATGTGACTATCATCGATGATACCCGTTTACGTAAAGCCATCACCGCGGCCTCTCTGGGCAACGCGATGGAGTGGTTCGACTTCGGTGTTTACGGCTTTGTGGCCTATGCGCTGGGTAAGGTCTTTTTCCCGGACGTTTCACCGGGCGTTCAGATGATTGCGGCGCTCGCCACTTTCTCTGTTCCTTTCCTGATTCGCCCGCTGGGTGGACTGTTCTTCGGTATGCTGGGCGACAAATATGGTCGTCAGAAAATCCTCTCCATCACCATCATCATCATGTCGGTCAGTACTTTCTGTATCGGTCTGATACCGTCCTACGCCTCCATCGGCATCTGGGCTCCTATTCTGCTGCTGTTAGCGAAGATGGCTCAGGGCTTCTCGGTGGGCGGTGAATATACCGGTGCCTCAATCTTTGTGGCCGAATATTCGCCTGACCGTAAACGCGGCTTTATGGGAAGCTGGCTCGACTTTGGTTCGATTGCGGGCTTCGTGCTCGGTGCGGGCCTGGTGGTGCTGATTTCCTCCATTATCGGAGAAGAGAGTTTCCTTGAGTGGGGCTGGCGTCTGCCGTTCTTCGTCGCGCTGCCGCTGGGAATTATCGGTCTTTACCTGCGTCATGCGCTGGAAGAGACACCGGCATTCCAGCAGCACGTGGACAAACTGGAACAGGGCGACCGCGAAGGCCTGCAGGATGGTCCACAGGTATCGTTTAAAGAGATTGCGACCAAACACTGGCGCAGCCTGCTCTCCTGTGTCGGTCTGGTTATCGCCACTAACGTCACCTACTACATGTTGCTGACGTACATGCCGAGCTACCTGTCACATAACCTGCACTACAGCGAAGACCACGGTGTGATGATTATCATCGCCATCATGATCGGTATGCTGTTTGTCCAGCCAATGATCGGCATGATGAGTGACCGTTTCGGTCGTCGTCCGTTTGTCATCATCGGCAGTATCGCCCTGATGATCTTCGCAATTCCCGCCTTTATGATGATCAACAGTGGCGTACTGGGACTGATTTTTGGTGGTCTGCTGCTGCTGGCGGTAATCCTCAACGCCTTTACTGGCGTGATGGCCTCTTCACTGCCTGCGATGTTCCCGACGCACATCCGCTACAGTGCGCTGGCGAGTGCGTTTAACATCTCGGTACTGGTTGCCGGTCTGACGCCAACGCTGGCCGCCTGGCTGGTAGAAACGACCAATAACCTCTACATGCCAGCCTACTATCTGATGGTGGTGGCAGTGATTGGTCTGATTACCGGTCTGTACATGAAAGAAACTGCCAATAAGCCCCTGAAAGGCGCGACACCGGCGGCTTCTGATATGGAAGAAGCGCGCGAAATCCTGCAGGAACATCACGATAACATCGAGCACAAAATCGAAGATATCGACGAAGAGATCTCCCGCCTGGAAGCGAAACGTAAAAACCTGGTGCAGCAGCATCCGGATATCAACGAGTAACCGTTCTGCTCTCCCGCCGCCCGGCGGGAGAGTTCTTTTCCCCTCTCCTGACCGCACACAAACCTTCATCCCTCGCGGGCAAAGGGAGTAAACTGTTGTCACTTTTTTCACCTGCGTAAGAATGAAAATGTCTGATTATTCCCTTATCCAGCGCCCAAGAAGATTGCGCGCCAGCGCCTCAATGCGTGAAATGTTCCAGGAGTCCTCACTGAGCCTGAACGATCTGGCTCTGCCCATCTTTGTTGAAGAAGAAGTCGACGATTACAAAGCGATTCAGGCGATGCCTGGCGTGATGCGTATTCCGGAAAAACGTCTCGCCTATGAAATTGAGCGCATCGCCAAAGCGGGTATCCGCTCGGTGATGACCTTCGGTATTTCGCACCATACCGATGCCACCGGCAGCGATGCCTGGAACGAGAACGGTCTGGTGGCACGTATGTCCCGCATCTGCAAAGATACCGTGCCAGAAATGATCGTGATGTCTGACACCTGCTTCTGTGAATACACCAGCCACGGCCACTGTGGCGTGTTGTGTGATCACGGCGTCGATAACGATGCAACCCTGGAAAACCTGGGTAAGCAGGCCGTCGTTGCCGCCGCAGCCGGTGCGGATTTCATCGCCCCGTCAGCGGCGATGGATGGTCAGGTTGAGGCGATTCGCCGGGCACTGGACGCCGCGGGCTTCACTCAGACCGCCATCATGTCCTACTCCACCAAATTCGCCTCCTCGTTTTACGGCCCGTTCCGTGAAGCGGCCGGAACGGCGCTGAAAGGCGACCGTAAAACCTACCAGATGAACCCGATGAACCGCCGTGAAGCGATCCGTGAATCGCTGCTCGACGCGGCGCAGGGCGCGGATTCACTGATGGTGAAACCGGCAGGTGCTTATCTGGATATCCTGCGCGATATCCGTGAACGTACCGAATTGCCGCTGGCGGCTTATCAGGTGAGTGGTGAATACGCGATGATCAAGTTTGCCGCTCAGGCTGGTGCCATTGATGAACGCAATGTGGTGCTGGAAAGCCTGGGTGCGATTAAACGCGCCGGTGCAGACCTGATTTTCAGCTATTTCGCCCTTGATCTCGCCGAACAAAAAGTGCTCTGATCCCCTCCTTATAAAGAGCGTGATGGCTATGTCACGCTCTTCTTCTTCGCCGTAAGGCAAACACCAGAACCTGGCTTGAGCTAAAAAAATAAAGGGCTCTGTGATGAAAGCACCTGAAATCGCTGCCGACGAGGCACAACGTTTATCGCAGTTGCGTGCGCTGAACATAATGAACACCCCAGCGGAAGAACGATTTGATCGTTTAACCCGTCTGGCGCGCCGCCTGTATGACGTTCCTATCGCGTTAGTCAGCCTGCTGGAAGCTGACCATCAGTGGTTTAAATCCGCTCAGGGCTATGAACCCGCAGGATCGCCCCGCGACATCTCCTTTTGCGGTCATGCCATCCTGCAGGATGAGATCATGATCGTTGAAGATGCCACAGAAGATGAACGTTTTTATGATAATCCGCTGGTTACCGGCGAACCGCATATCCGCTTTTATGCCGGCTGTCCGCTGCGGGCACCGGGCGGCGCTAAAATGGGTACCCTCTGTATCATTGGTCGTGAACCGCGTCAGTTTAATGAAGAGGATCAGGCCACGATGCGCGATCTGGCCGCCATGGCCGAAGCGGAACTGGTCGCCTTTCAGACTGCCACCTGTGATGAACTGACGCAGATCACCAATCGTCGCGGCTTTATGACGCTGGGACAGATGGTGCTGAACGAGTGCCGGCTGAAAAACCGGCCCGCCTGCCTGACCTTTCTCGATCTCGACAAATTTAAGCAGATTAATGACTCGCTGGGCCACCGCGAAGGCGACCGGGCGCTGATGGACTTTGCCGATGCGATGAAAGTGGTGTTCAAGCATTCGGATCTGTTTGCCCGTCTGGGCGGCGATGAGTTTGTGGTGCTGTTTAATGGTCTGCAGCAGCAGCAGAGCGAAGCGCTGCTCCTGCAGTTTGACCGTTATCTGCAACAGCAATCAGTCAGTCTGAACCGCCGTTACCGCCTGCAATTCTCGTCCGGCGTCGTGGAGTTTGACGCGGCGCATCCGCAATCGCTGGAGCAGTTGCTGCACGACAGCGATGAGCAGATGTACCTCAGTAAAAAGCAGAAACGCGTGGCGATCTAAGGTCAGGCGCCGCAGCGCCTGACGGTTCAGGGACGCGCCAGATCGTCGAGCAGCGTCTGGTTAAATTTTGCCGGCTCTTCCATTTGCGGCGCGTGTCCCATACCGGGGAATTCGATTAAGCGCGCCCCCGGAATGCGTTTTGCGACCTCTTTACCCAGTACCGCGTAATCACCCAGCCGGGCTTTCACCTCTGCCGGGGCGATATCACTGCCGATGGCAGTCGTGTCTGAGGTGCCGATCATCAGCGTGGTGGGCACTTTCAGATCGCCGAATTCATAAAATACGGGCTGCGTGAAGATCATGTCGTAGATTAAGGCGGAGTTCCACGCCACCTTCTGGTGGCCCGGCCCGCTGTTGAGTCCGGCCAGCATATCAACCCACTTGTCATATTCGGGTTTCCAGCGACCGACATAGTAGGTCTGCTGCTCATACTTCTTAATGCCCTCTGCGCTGAGTTTGAGTTCGCGCTGATACCACTGATCCACGGATCGCCACGGTGCGCCTTTGGCTTTCCAGTCCTCCAGCCCGATCGGGTTAACCAGCACCAGCTTCTGTGTCTGTTCCGGGTACATCAGCGCATAACGTGTTGCCAGCATCCCGCCAGTGGAGTGACCCATAATCACCGCCTTCTTCACACCCAGCCGGGTGAGCAACTGATGGGTGTTATCTGCCAGCTGCTGAAAACTGTACTGGTAACTGGCTGGTTTGGTCGAGCTGCAGAAGCCAATCTGGTCGGGCGCGATAACGCGATATCCCTGCTGACTGAGTGCGCGAATGGTCTCTTCCCAGGTCGCGCCACAGAAGTTTTTACCGTGCATCAGCACCACGGTTTCGCCGTTGGCCCGTTGCGCCGGTTTCACATCCATATAGCCCATACTCAGCGGCTGCTGCTGGGATTTAAAATCAAAATGCTGCAACGGATAGGGGTATTGAAATCCTTCCAGCTGTTCGCCATACACACCAGCGGCACTGGCCGGTGCATGAGCAAATAACGCCAGCGAGGTGAGCAAGGCGGCAAGCGGTTTTTTCAGCGCGTATGTCGGGCTCATCCGGGGGGTTCTCCAGGTTAAAGGTTAGCCGTAAGCCTGGCATGTCGCAGCCAAAAATCTATTGATGTGCCGTGCTATAGCCGTGATTACAGAGATTCCGGCAAGGTAAACCGTGAGTCTGGCTGCGGACTCACGGCTCATTTTGATTATTGTCCCGCGGAACCACTTATTCATTCACCTACAATTACCAACAGATTAATCACAATTCATCTTTTTTATTAATAACACCCCCTCAAATGAATATCTTCAGAGATAACGATTAAAATCCTGAAAAATCTTTACGCAAAGAATAAGCACATTAAGATAAATATTTTAGAATCTTCTTAAATCAAACAGGGGGTTCTATGAACGAAAATAAATATAACGAAAGCGTGATCGTCTCTATCACTGAGTGGATTAATAATAATCTGGATCAGCGTTTAAGCGTTGATGATATTGCAGAAAAGGCGGGTTACTCTAAGTGGTATTTACAGAAACTTTTTGCCCGTTATCATAATGAAACCCTGGCGCGATATATTCGTAAGAAAAAGCTTAACGCCAGTGTTCATGATTTAAAAAACAGCCGCACGCCCATCATCAGCCTGGCGCTGAAATACCATTTTGAAAGCCAGCAATCTTTTACCCGATCTTTTAAGCAGATTATGGGTTGCACGCCGAGCGTCTGCCGTAAACGTCTGATGAAGGACGAGGCAAAGCAGCAGCTGGACGACGTTGATGATCCCTGTGCGTTGTGCAGTTACGGTCGGGCGGAAAGCTTAAAGCAGAGCTGTGGCGTAACAGTCCGGCCTGTTACGCGCTCAGCGCGCGGATATGCGCCGGCAGACGCTTTCCGCGAAATAGGTTAATCAGGATTCATCCGGCTGATAATATTGCACACCAATCTGAATACGCTCACGTCCCTGGGTGACGCGATGACGATTGGTGTCGCGCAGTGAATAGACACAGCCACAATATTCCTGCTGATAGAAACTCTCGCGCTTGCTGATTTCAATCATGCGCGATGACCCACCACCTTTACGCCAGTTAAAATCCCAGTACATCAGATCCGGATACGCCGCCGCTGCGCGGACTCCGCAGCTGTTAATCTGCTTCATATCTTTCCAGCGCGAAATACCCAGGCAACTGGTCATCACCGGAAAGCCGTTCTCATGGGCATAGAGTGCCGTACGTTCAAAGCGCATATCAAAGCACATGGTGCAGCGTTCACCCCGTTCCGGTGACCACTCCAGGCCGCGCGCCCGCTCAAACCAGTTATCCCGGTCATAGTCCGCATCAATAAACGGCACACCAAATTTTTCGGCAAAGCGAATATTCTCCTCTTTACGCAGCTCATACTCTTTGAGCGGATGAATATTCGGGTTGTAGAAATAGATCGTGTATTCAATGCCGGATGCCAGCATCGCTTCCATCACCTCACCCGAGCAGGGTGCGCAACAGGAGTGCAGCAGGACTTTTTTATGGCCGCCCGGCAGAGGCAGCGGCTGACGCTGGAAAGGTTCAGACATAAGCACCTTCAATCAATAGCAGTAAAGCGGCAGTGTAATGCCGCAGGCGGGCAGTTGCAAAACCTGACCTGACGCGCCCTGTTTTGCGTAATCGTGCCCCGGCCGCGGTTTCCCTCTCCTGAACCAACCCGCTGATCTCTGATGCTTTCTTATCGCGGCAATGCTGTATGGCACCGGTGATAGCCGGAAGTGTGATCGCCCCCACACTGGCATCGACTATGTTTACATAACATTAACAATATTGACACAGAACCCCCGCAAGGAGACTCGCATGGTCGCGGCAAAAAAATCGGGAAACCAACAGAACCGCTTTACCTGGTTCGTCTGTTTTATGGCTGCGCTGTCCGGCCTGCTGTTTGGTCTGGATATCGGCGTCATTGCAGGTGCCTTGCCGTTTCTGGCGAAGGATTTGCAGATCACTAACCATCAGCAGGAGTGGGTAGTGAGTTCGATGATGTTTGGCGCGGCGCTGGGCGCACTGGCGGCGGGCTGGATGTCATCAAAGCTGGGACGGAAGAAAAGTATGCTGGCGGGCGCGACGCTGTTTGTCATTGGCTCGCTGTGGTCAGCCTTCTCACCGGATGTGGAGTCGCTGGTCTGTGCCCGCGTGATGCTGGGTCTGGCGGTGGGAATCGCCTCTTACACCGCGCCACTCTATCTGGCGGAGATTGCGCCTGAACGTATTCGTGGCTCAATGATTTCGATGTACCAGCTGATGCTGACCACCGGCATTGTCGTGGCCTATCTCTCCGACACCGCGTTCAGCTACAGCGGTAACTGGCGCGGGATGCTCGGCGTGATCGCCATTCCGGCGGTGATCCTGTTTATCGGCGTGCTGTTTCTGCCCAACAGTCCGCGCTGGCTGGCGGCGCACGGACGCTTTAACGAGGCGCAGCGGGTGCTGGATCGGCTGCGTAACAGCAGCGAACAGGCCCGGGAGGAGCTGGAAGAGATCCGGGAAAGCCTGCAGGTGAAGCAGCGCGGCTGGTCGCTGTTCCGTTCTAATGGCAATTTCCGCCGCGCGGTGTGGCTGGGTATGCTGCTACAGGTTATGCAGCAGTTTACCGGCATGAATGTGGTGATGTATTACGCGCCTAAAATCTTCAACATCGCCGGCTTCTCCAGCACCAGTGAGCAGATGTGGGGCACGGTGATTGTCGGGCTGGTCAATATGCTGGCCACGCTGATTGCAATCTTCTTTGTCGATCGCTGGGGTCGCAAGCCGATGCTCACCACCAGTTTTCTGGTGATGGCGGTTGGCATGGGCGTGCTGGGAACGCTATTGCACATCGGCGTTGAAACAGATTTCCGCAAATACTTTGCTGTCGCGATGCTGCTGATGTTTATCGTCGGCTTTGCGATGGCGGCCGGACCGGTGATCTGGCTGCTCTGTTCAGAGATTCAGCCACTGAAAGGGCGTGATTTCGGCATTACCGCCTCCACCACCACTAACTGGGTCGGCAATATGATTGTTGGCGCCACCTTCCTGACCATGCTGGATCAACTGGGTAATGCCAACACCTTCTGGTTCTACGGCGCGCTCAACCTGGTGTTTATCGTGCTGACGCTGATGCTGGTACCGGAGACCAAACATGTGACGCTGGAGCACATTGAACGCAATCTGATGAAGGGTAAAGCGCTGCGTGACATCGGGGCGTAACCGCCCCGCTTCAGCCTACCACTGCAGTTGCTGGCCGGCGTAATCGACATAGTGATGACCACCACGACCGCGCCACTGGATCAGCTGCTGGACGATACCGGCGGCACTCTCTTCTGCCGTCAGGGGCGCACTCTCGCCGCCCATATCCGTTTTCACCCAGCCGGGATGCAGCGTCAACAGCGTCCCGCTCTGCGCTTCCACTGCCGGAGTCAGCGTGCGGCTCAGCATATTCAGTGCGGCTTTGCTGGCCGAGTAAATCGGCATCTGCGCCTCCGGATTTTCATTCAGGCTGCCGAGCTGAGATGAGGTCAGCGCCAGCACGCCTTCCTGTTTCAGCAGCGGCAACAGGATCTCTGCGCTGCGAACAGGGGCTATCGCATTGGTCAGGAATAGCTGCGCCAGCGCCTGATCGTCACTCTGCGACACTTTCTGGTGCGCAGGCCCGGAAATCCCGGCGTTAATCAGAATCGCATCGAACGATTTGCCACTGAGCTGGCTGGCAAACTGCTGAACCGCTAATGAGTGGGTCATATCCAGCGGATGCCAGTGAATGTCTGGCCGGTTACCCTGCTCCGGGATGCCACTGCGATGCGTGGCCGTGACCTGCCAGCCCTCATCGGCAAAGGCCTGCGCCACCGCCAGACCGATACCGCGTGAAGCACCAATAATCAGAACCTCTTTTTGCTGAGCCATATTCATTCCTCGTTGATTGTCTCGTCACAAGCTTAACGGTAAATCTGCCCAGGCAGCGGCCAGTTGTGCTTTTTAGCCAGACGACCGCACTGCAGGTAAAACCCCACGGCGTAGCGCTGTTGATGGTTTTCCATCATTAAATCGCTTTATCTTTTACTTTTAACCGGTTAGAAGAGATAAACAGTCTGACAGGCAGCAGTCAATTTGCCATTTTCGCATGGAGTCTGAATGAAAAAGCTCACCTTAGAGGTGGTGGCAAAAATGGCAGGCGTCGGGATTGCGACGGTCGATCGGGTGCTGAATGAGCGCGGCGGTGTCTCCCTGGAGACCAGCCGTAAAGTCCTGAAAGCCGCGCGCGAAGTGGGACTGAAGCGTCTGCTGCCAGAGGAGTACCAGCATCCGTGGCAGATTGAGGTGTTCCTCAGCAATAACGGCTCATCCTTTTTTCAGCAGCTCACCACCCATTTCAGCGAGGTCGCCAGTCAGCTTGGCTATCGCCGCCTGAAACTGCACAAAACCCTGGTGGCCGAAGCGCAGCCTGAGCAGCTGGCGCAAAGCATTATCGCCCGCAGCAGCACCCGCGACGGCATCATTGTTTTTGCGCATGACTCGCCGCCCATCTATCGGGCACTGGCGCTGTGCCGCAGCCGCAATGTGCCGGTGATCACCATCGTCACCGATCTGCCCGATGCCGACCGCTTGTGTCATGTTGGTATCGACCAGTATCAGGCGGGACGCACAGCCGGACTGCTGATGAGTAAGACAGTGAATCAGCCCGGCGACATTATGATGGTCAGTGGCCGTTTTGATTACCGCGCCCATCGTCAGCGCATCGCGGGATTTCGTGAGGCCATGGAGCAGCGCGCGCCGCAGCGTCATCTGCGTGAAGTGCTGTCGGGTCAGGATCAGCGGGAAACCATTCGCAGTGAACTGGCTCGCCATCTGCGTCCGTCGCAGGCAATTGCAGGGGTCTATAACACCGGCATGGGGAATAGTGATGTCAGCGACACCCTGCGCGCCCACCAGCTGCTGGGTAAATGCACCTACATCACCCATGAGCTTTATGATGTCACCCGCCAGCTACTGCTGAACGATGAAGTGGCTTTTACCCTGGATCAGCATGCTCAGCAGCATGCCCGTTTAGCGATTGATCTGATGCTGAGTCATCTCGAAACCGGCTATCAGCCAGATGTCTATCAGGCGGGGAAAGTGGCCTTTCGGCTGTTTACGGCGGAAAATATGGTGTGAGGTGGAATCTGTTTCCCCTGATGAAGCGCTGTCATTAAGGGAAACAGATCGGGCTCGATTAACCCGCGGCATCCCGGCTTTTATCGTCCGGGCTGTCCGCATCGTCATTACCCTGGCTCTTCTCCACTTCCTGCGGATGTCCCATCGAAAGCGCAGCCGCACTGGCCGGGTCGAACAGCGACAGACTCTCAATCTGGTCAACCATGATCACTTTACGGAACGACATCGCATCTTTGGGTTTCGAGTCGAGCGTGATGTCGTGCTCGGCGTACCACTTGCTGTAGTTATGTTCCACCGCCAGCTTCAGCGTCTTGCTGTCGCGATATCCGCTCAGCATCGGGATCAGCACGATATTTTTGGTGCTCTCATATTCAAAAGTCGAAGCATGAATCATGCCGATGTAAATGCGGCGCGACTTCATTGTAATCCACGCCAGTTCGCCCTCTTCCATGCACTGAAATAACAGTTGCTCCACACCATTAGAGCGTGACAGCTGCTGATAGAGGTCTTTACGACCGGAAACGTTCAGTCGTGCACTGCCTGCCCAGTTTGAGCGGTAAAGGCAGAGAAGAATGGCAAAGGTGAGCATGATCACCACGGGAGCCTGGATGCCCAGGAAACTCCAGTTCATAAACTCCACCTGCCACTTCAGGTGGACGCCGGGGATCATCTGGACGGCGTTGGCGATGCCGGAGATACAGAGCAGCACCAGCCAGATGATACCGGTCGCAAACACACCCTGCAGGACGAAAATACAACCGTAAAGCGCGACCAGGAAATAGACATCCCAGCCCGACGAACGACGGATTTTAAAGCGGCTGTTCAAATCACGGCTGGTGTACCAGTAACCACTGACCATCAACACCATAAATATTGCGGTACCCACCTCACACTCCCTTTAACGTATTCACGTGGCGGGCAAAATCTTCATGGACTTCCTCGCTCAGCGTGTTGACCGAGATATTGCCGTTTTCATCAATAATGATGCGCTCACCTTCAGCGATCGAGTCGTTGATATCCTGACGGGTCATGATCTGCAGAAACTTATCCGGACTGGCAAAGACCGACTTAACAAATTTAAACATGGCGATCCACTTGTTGGCCTTAAAATTGAAGTATGTGACCGAATCCACACTCTCGCCTGTTTAATTTCGGGTGAAATTTCTTAAAATCAATTAATTAGCGAAGCGGTAGTCACCTTGCCCATGCCGTTTTCCGCTGAAATCTTCAACGTAACCAGCAGCATGGCGTAGCAGCATCGTATTTTTACCGTGCAGGTCTGCAACGACGTCACATCGCCTCTCTGCCAGGAAGCGCTAAGCTCATTGGTTAGCCGCTTTCTGTCACCCTGTCTGAAACGCATCGAGGAATGTTTGCATGAAACTACGAACACTGGGCCGTACCGGTCAGCGCGTCTCCGAAATTGGCTTTGGCGCATGGGCCATTGGCGGAACCTGGGGGGAAGTGAGCATGGAGGATGCCAAAGCCGCGCTGAATGCTGCGCTGGATGCGGGCATTACCTTTATTGATACCGCCGATGTCTATGGCGATGGCCGTTCCGAAAAAATCATCGCAGAGGTGCTGAATCAGCGCGGCGGTGAACGTCCGTTTGTGGCAACCAAGCTGGGGCGTCGCCTCTCGCCACATGTGGCTGAAGGTTACAATGCTGAAAACCTCAACGCCTTTATTGACCGTTCACGCGAGAACCTGCAAACCGACACGCTGGATTTAGTGCAGCTGCATTGCCCGCCGACCGAGGTCTACTACAACCCGGACGTCTTTGCGGTGATGGATGAGATGGTCGCTGCCGGAAAAATCCGTCACTACGGTGTCTCCGTTGAGAAAGTTGAAGAAGGTCTGAAGGCGCTGGAGTTTCCAAACGTCTCGTCAATTCAGCTGATCTACAACATTTTCCGCCAGCGTCCGGCTGAACTGCTGCTGCGTGAAGCGAAACGCCGTGATGTGGCGATCATCGCCCGTGTGCCGCTGGCGTCGGGCCTGCTGACCGGCAAAATGCGTGCCGACAGCGTGTTTGCCGCTGACGACCACCGCACCTTTAATCGTAATGGCGAAGCGTTCGATAAAGGCGAGACCTTTTCCGGCGTACCTTATGAGGTGGCGCTGGAGGCGGTTGAAGAGATTCGCCGCTTTGTCACTGGCGACACCACCATGGCGATGTTTGCCCTGCGCTGGATCCTGATGAACGAAGATGTCAGCGTAGTGATCCCTGGCGCGAAAAACCGCGAACAGGCTGAAGCCAATGCCCGCGCCAGCGATGTCGATGCGCTCTCTGCAGATACGATGGCGGCACTGAAACAGATCTATCAGGAGAAGATCGCGCCTCACGTGCATCAGCGCTGGTAAGCGCCTTACAACGCCTGGGCGCAGGCCCAGGCGGAACTCCACGCCCACTGGAAGTTATAGCCGCCCAGCCAGCCGGTGACATCGGCCACTTCACCAATAAAGTAAAGTCCCGGCACCGCACGCGCCTCCATCGTTTTCGAGGAGAGCTGTGTGGTATCCACGCCGCCCAGCGTCACTTCAGCAGTTCGATATCCCTCGGTACCGTTTGGCTGAATGCGCCAGGCGTGCAGCGTCTGCGCCAGCTCGGTTTGCTGTTTGCTGTTGAGCTGCTTCAGAGTGATATCCGGCACCACCTTCAGCGCCTGCAATACTTCCACCAGACGCTTCGGCAGGATTTTCGCCAGGCTGTTCTTCAGGCTGAGATTAGGGTGTGCTTCACGCTGCGCCGTCAGAAACGCCTCAAGCGGCGTGGCAGGCGACAGATCGATAGTGACGAATTCTCCGGGTAGCCAGTAGCTGGAGATTTGTAACACCGCCGGGCCGGAGAGGCCGCGGTGGGTAAACAGCATCGCCTCTTTGAAGCGGGTGCCATCCTGCGCATCGATAGTGGTCTCCAGCGCGACGCCTGACAGCGTCTGCAACTGCTCCAGCAGCGGCTTGTGCAGGGTAAAAGGCACCAGCGCCGCCCGCGTCGGAAAGACGCTCAGCCCGAACT
Source organism: Pantoea sp. Ft-CA_14 (assembly GCF_024520875.1). Classification (NCBI taxonomy): domain Bacteria; kingdom Pseudomonadati; phylum Pseudomonadota; class Gammaproteobacteria; order Enterobacterales; family Erwiniaceae; genus Pantoea; species Pantoea sp. Ft-CA_14. Next base: position 55,937 of record NZ_JALNPM010000015.1, read on the forward strand.
GCTCCGCTATTTTATAGCCAAACGGCGTGGCGCCCAGGCCTGGCATCGACAGACCGCCGCTGGCGATGACCAGCTTCTCCGCCTGAACCGTGCTGCCGTTAAGTTGCAGGGTATAGCCGCTTTCATCGCGCGCCACGCTGAGCACTTCACTGCGCAGCCGCAGGGTGACATTGCCTTTGTCACATTCGGCCAGCAGCAGATCGACAATCTGCTGGGCGGAGTCGTCGCAGAAGAGCTGGCCCAGGGTTTTCTCGTGCCAGGCGATGCCGTGGCGATTAACCAGATCGATAAAATCCCACTGGGTATAACGCGCCAGCGCCGATTTACAGAAATGAGGATTGTGCGACAGATACGCCGCCGGTTCGGTGTAGAGATTGGTGAAGTTGCAGCGGCCACCGCCAGACATCAGAATTTTACGTCCCGGCTTTTTGCCGTTATCCAGCAGTAACACGCGGCGTCCCCGCTGCCCGGCCTGGGCGGCGCAGAACAGCCCTGCGGCACCGGCACCAATGATGATAACGTCAAACTGTTCCACTACGACTCGCTCACTTAACTGGAAAGGCGCAGATTGTAGTGATCTGCTCACTGAGACGCCAGCGTCAAAAAAATGCCGCAAATGTGTCATATTGTATCTGTCTAATATCTAACCCTTTTTCTCTGAGTTACCCTTACGCCTTACATCGAAAGGTTAAATTAGCGCTATATTTTCCTTTCCCATACAGCACGTTGTCGCGGATAATGCGCCGCGTTCATGTCCTCCAAAAATGGCGTAACGTTTATGCTACATCTGTTTGCTGGTCTAGACCTCAGTACTAGCCTGTTATTGGTTCTTGCCCTGCTGTTTGTATTGTTTTACGAAGCGATCAACGGTTTCCACGACACGGCCAACGCAGTTGCGACGGTCATCTATACGCGTGCCATGCGTGCCCAGCTTGCTGTGGTCATGGCGGGTGTATTTAACTTCCTTGGCGTGCTGCTCGGTGGATTGAGTGTCGCTTACGCTATTGTTCATATGCTTCCCACCGATCTGTTGTTAAATGTTGGATCGGCTCACGGTCTCGCCATGGTGTTTTCTATGCTGCTGGCCGCGATTATCTGGAACCTTGGCACCTGGTATCTCGGTCTGCCGGCATCCAGCTCCCATACGCTGATCGGCGCCATTATCGGTATCGGTCTGACCAACGCCCTGATGAGCGGAACCTCGGTGGTTGATGCGCTCAACATCCCGAAAGTGCTGAACATCTTCCTTTCTCTGATCCTGTCGCCGATTGTCGGTCTGGTGATGGCGGGTGGCTTAATCTTTATACTGCGTCGCTACTGGAGCAATACCAAAAAGCGTGCGCGTATTCATATGACGCCTGCTGACCGTGAGAAGATCGACGGCAAGAAAAAGCCGCCGTTCTGGACCCGTATCGCCCTGATTGTTTCGGCAATTGGCGTGAGTTACTCCCACGGTGCGAATGACGGTCAGAAAGGGATCGGCCTGATCATGCTGGTCCTGATTGGCGTGGCACCTGCTGGTTTCGTGGTGAATATGAATGCCTCCGGTTACGACATCACGCGAACCCGCGATGCAGTCAATCACCTGGAGCAGTATTATCAGCAGCATAACGCCTCGCTGACCCATATCATCCAGATGGCACCGCCTAAGCTGCCAACGCCGGAAGAAGTGCCAGCAACCAGCCCGCAGGAGTTCCACTGTGACAGCGCGCGCGCATTACAGGCGGTACAGGGTGCGCAGGTGTTGCTGAATAACCTGCAGAGCTACGATCAGCTGACGGTTGATCAGCGCGGTCAGATGCGTCGTCTGCTGCTGTGTATCTCCGATACCGCCGATAAAGCGGCCCGTCTGCAGGAAACCTCGCCAGATGACAAACGCTTCCTCAATAAGCTGAAAAGCGACCTGCTTGGCACCATCGAGTATGCGCCTATCTGGATTATTGTGGCCGTCGCGCTGGCGCTGGGCATCGGCACCATGATTGGCTGGCGTCGTGTTGCCACCACCATTGGTGAGAAGATTGGTAAAAAAGGCATGACCTATGCGCAGGGAATGTCAGCACAGGTGACAGCAGCGCTGTCGATTGGCGTCGCCAGCTATACCGGCATGCCCGTCTCCACCACGCATATCCTCTCCTCATCGGTTGCCGGTACCATGCTGGTCGACGGTGGCGGGCTGCAGAGCCGGACCATCAAGAACATCGCCATGGCGTGGATCTTCACCCTGCCGGTTTGTATTCTGCTGTCAGGTTCGCTCTACTGGATTGCCTTAAAACTGGTGTGATGCCAGCTAAAAAAAAGGGCGACGCAAGTCGCCCTTTTTTAATGCCAGATCGCCAGCGCCACCAGACTGATGACCACCAGTCCGCACAGCGCACTGGTCAGCATAAACTGCCCACGCACCCGCTCGCAGCGCCGGATAAACTCATCGTCGTGATGATCAAGATAGCGCTTTGCCCAGATATAAGTGACCAGCCGCACCTGCTTGCTCGGCTGGCCATGAGAGGTGAAAAAACCCGCCCCATCGACATACTGATACAGCAGCGGATCACAACCGCGTAAGACCGCCAGCAGAGCGCGCAGGGATGAAAAATAGCGCGCCATATTCACGATACACACCACGCAAAGCGCCCAAAAAAGCGCAATAGTGCTGATCATATTCTCCCCCTCCCGGCTGGAATCGCAGCAACAGGCCCAGCGTCAGACACTGAGTCCACCTGCAGAAATAACCAGCCACTGAATCACCGGACTGCGAAAGTTTTTCGACCCCCTGAGCGGTTGCGAATCGGACCGCCTTTTTTCAGTGTAGGAGAAATCTTTACATTTTTTCCAACGATGATTTTCGTTCAGCGCGAGTAAATCTGGCATAGCCTTGATCTTATTCATAAGCCAGGCGGCAACGGCAGCATTTACAGTGGGAGAAGGCTATACTGAGGACATAACAACATCATCACCTGCAATGCAGGTAGACACTTTGGTGGCGCTCATCGCCCGCTCGCGCAAGGGATTTCGCTAAGCTGTGACGCGGCAGGAACACCGGATGCCATCCTTAACCTCGTGAAAGGAGTTTTATCATGGCTTATAAACATATCCTGATTGCAGTAGACCTTTCTCCCGAAAGCCAGTTGCTGGTGGATAAGGCCGTCTCGCTGGCTCGTCCGTACGATGCCAGAATTTCCCTGATTCACGTTGATGTCAATTACTCCGACCTCTACACCGGCCTGATTGATGTCAACTTAGGGGATATGCAGAAGCGTATCTCTGAAGAGACGCATGCGGCGCTGAAAGGGTTGTCAGATGCGGCGGGCTACCCGATCAGTGAGACGCTGAGCGGCAGTGGCGACCTCGGCCAGGTACTGGTTGACGCGATCAGAAAATATGACGTTGACCTTGTAGTATGTGGTCATCATCAGGATTTCTGGAGCAAGCTGATGTCCTCAGCCCGTCAGCTGATCAACACCGTGCATATCGACATGCTGATTGTGCCGCTGCGCGATGAAGACGAGGCGTAATTTCGCCGTATAAATGATTAAAGCCGGCGCAGAGCCGGCTTTTTTATGCTTTAAAGCGGTGGGTAAATATCAAAGCGATGGCTTTTGGTTACCACGGCCGCCTGCGTCACAATACCCGCCAGCGGCGGTGCATAGTCTGGCCGTTTAACCACGATGCGTTTCTTCGCCAGCCGGCGAGCGGGTTCCAGTAATGCGTCAGCATCTTCATCCGGCCCCACCAGCGACTGAAACACCCGCATCTCCTTTTTCACCAGCGCACTTTTCTGGCGATGGGGATACATCGGATCGAGATAGACCACATCCGGCGGCGGCGTGATATCCCCCAGCGCCTGCGCGCTGGCCGCATGAATCAGCGTCAGCCGATCGCGCAGCCAGGGGCCAATTTCCGCATCCTGATAACCGCGCTGCAATCCATCTTCCAGCAGCGCAGCGACAACAGGATGACGCTCCAGCATTCGCACCCGGCAACCCAGCGCCGCCAGTACAAACGCATCTCGTCCCAGCCCGGCGGTGGCATCGACCACATCCGGCAGATAACCGCCTTTGATGCCGACCGCTTTGGCGACGGCTTCGCCGCGTCCACCGCCGAAGCGACGGCGATGGGCCATCGCGCCAGTGACGAAATCAACAAAAATGCCGCCCAGCTTTGGCTCATCACGCTTGCGCAGTTCAAGGTGCGTCGCGGTCTGCACCAGCGCCAGCAGTGCGTCTTCATCGTGCTCCAGCTGCCAGCGCTGCGCTAAACGTGATAAGGCGCCGTCTCCGGCGCCTGATTCATCGAGCAAACAGATTTTCACGAACCGACTTATCCCTGAATGCCGTAATGTTCCAGCATCGCATCGAGCTTCGGTTCACGGCCACGGAAGCGTTTGAACAGTTCCATCGGCTCTTCAGAACCGCCACGGGTCAGGATGTTATCCAGGAATGACTGACCGGTTTCACGGTTGAAGATGCCCTCTTCCTCGAAGCGGGAGTAAGCATCCGCCGCCAGCACGTCTGCCCACAGATAGCTGTAGTAACCCGCCGCATAGCCACCCGCAAAGATGTGGCTGAAAGCATGCGGGAAACGGCCCCATTCCGGACCCGGAACCACTGCCACGCGGCTTTTCACTTCGCGCAGGGTTTCCAGAATCTGTGCACCTTTCTCCGGATTAAACTCGGTGTGCAGGCGGAAATCGAACAGGCCGAACTCCAGCTGACGCAGGATAAACAGCGCAGCCTGATAGTTCTTCGCCGCCAGCATTTTATCCAGCAGCTCTTTCGGCAGCGGTTCGCCGGTTTCAAAGTGGCCCGAGATAAAGGCCAGCGCATCCGGTTCCCAGCACCAGTTCTCCATGAACTGGCTTGGCAGTTCGACTGCATCCCATGGCACACCGCTGATACCGGAGACGCCAGGCGCTTCGATACGGGTCAGCATGTGATGCAGGCCGTGACCAAACTCATGGAACAGGGTGATCACTTCGTCATGGGTGAACAGCGCAGGTTTGCCTTTCACCGGACGGTTAAAGTTACAGGTCAGGTAGGCAACCGGCTTCTGCAGGCTGCCATCGGCTTTACGCATCTGGCCGACGCAGTCATCCATCCAGGCACCGCCACGTTTATGTTCGCGGGCGTAGAGATCGAGATAGAAGCTGCCGCGCAGTTCGCCGGTTTCATCGAACAGATCGAAGAACTTCACGTCAGGATGATAAACCTCAACGTCGTTACGCTGCTTCGCCGTGATGCCGTAAATGCGTTTCACCACTTCAAACAGACCGGCGACCGCACGCTCTTCCGGGAAATAAGGGCGCAGTTGCTCATCGCTGATGGTGTAGAGATGCTGCTTCTGCTTTTCACCGTAATAGGTGAGATCCCACGGATTAAGCTCGGTCACGCCGTGCTCTTTACGGGCAAAGGCGCGCAGCTGCTCCAGCTCTTTTTCACCCTGCGGACGGGCGCGTTCCGCCAGGTCATTAAGGAAGTCGATTACCTGGGACGGGCTTTGCGCCATTTTGGTCGCCAGCGATTTATCGGCGTAGGAGTCGAAGCCCAGCAGCTGTGCCAGCTCGTGACGCAGCGCCAGCTCTTCCGCCATGATTGGGCCGTTATCCCACTTACCGGCGTTCGGACCCTGATCGGAGGCGCGCGTCGCATAGGCGCGATACATCTCTTCACGCAGCGCAGCGTTGTCGCAGTAGGTCATGACCGGCAGATAGCTTGGGATATCCAGCGTCAGCAGCCAGCCTTCCTGCTCTTTGGCTTCAGCCTGTGCTTTAGCCGCCGCCAGCGCGCTTTCCGGCATACCGGCCAGCTCGCTTTCATCGGTAATCAGCTTGCTCCAGCCCATGGTGGCATCGAGCACATTGTTGCTGTAAGCCGAGCCCAGCTCAGAGAGGCGCGCGGCGATTTCGCCGTAGCGCTGCTGTTTATCTTTTGGCAGGCCGATGCCGGAGAGTTCGAAATCACGCAGGGCATTATCGACCGCTTTCTTCTGCGCCAGATCCAGTGCAGCGTACTGATCGCCCTCTTTCAGGTTGCGATACGCCTGATAGAGCCCTTCATGCTGACCAACCCAGGTGCTGTATTCAGAGAGCAGCGGCAGCGTCTGCTCATAGGCTTCACGCAGCTCCGGGCTGTTTTTTACCGCATTTAGGTGGCTGACCGGTGAGAAGATACGGCTCAGGCGATCGTCAGTTTCCGCCAGCGGCTGAACCAGATTATCCCAGGTATACGGCGCACCCTGCGCCACGACTTTTTCGACTTCTGCGCGACAGTGGCTCAGCACTTCCGTCACGGCAGGCACCACATGTTCAGGCTTAATGGCAGAAAAAGGGGGTAGCGTAAAAGATGTCAGTAGCGGATTGGTCATAGCGCAGTCCTTTATAGATGTATGGGGCGCAGCGGGTCGCGCAACGCAATCTAAGTAACATGCGGCTTAGTGTAGCGAAAATCAATGGCAGCCAGGATGAGGTGGGGAAGAAACGCGCGAATAGCAGCACGCAAGATGCACGCTTTTATCTCATGCACGTAATGCTGGCTGGCAGGTCGGGGAGGATTTGCGGTCGCTTTCCGTGACTGCGTGCCGGGAACCAGACGCCCCGCCCTGAGCGGCTTGCGGTAATCCCGATTTGTTATCACGCTTCTGGCCCATCAACAGGTCATCCCTGATATAATCGCGGATTCTCATGCTTTTCCTGCGTCGGTTGCTGTGCGTCGTTCTGTGGGTAATACGTGAGGTAATAATTGGTATAAATTGATTTTCCATCAATTAAAACCTTATACATTCAACAGGATAAACAATGCTGAGTTATCGCCATAGCTTCCATGCTGGCAACCACGCCGACGTGCTGAAGCACACCGTTCTGAGCCTGATCATCACGGCGCTGAAAGAGAAAGAGAAACCGTTTTTCTACCTGGATACCCATGCGGGCGCAGGCCGCTATCAGCTTAGCGGCGAGCACGCCGAGCGTACCGGTGAATATCTGGAAGGCATCTCACGTATCTGGCAGCAGCCCGATGCGCCGGAATTGCTGCAACCCTATTTTGATGCGATTCGTGCGCTGAACCGTAGCGGCACGCTGCGCTACTATCCGGGTTCGCCACTGATTGCCCGCCATCTGCTGCGTGAAGATGACAAACTGCAACTCACTGAGTTGCACTCCAGCGACTATCCGCTGCTGCGTAACGAATTCAGCAAAGACAACCGCGCCCGCGTCGATCGTGCCGACGGTTATCAGCAGTTAAAATCGAAACTGCCACCGCCGTCACGTCGCGGTCTGGTGCTGATCGATCCGCCGTATGAGATGAAAAGCGACTACCAGGCAGTGGTGAAAGGGATTCAGGAAGGCCATAAACGTTTTGGCACCGGCGTCTTTGCGTTGTGGTATCCGGTGGTTTTACGCCAGCAGATCAAACATATGCTGCGCGACCTGGAAGCGACCGGCATTCGCAATATTCTGCAAATCGAACTGGCGGCCCGTCCGGACAGCGATCAGCGCGGCATGACCGCCTCCGGCATGATCGTGATTAACCCGCCGTGGAAGCTGGCCCAGCAGATGAATACCCTGCTGCCGTGGCTGCACCAGAAACTGGTTCCGACGGGTACCGGCCACTACGCGGTTAACCAGATCGTACCCGAATAACTCTCTTTGTCTTCTACGCCGCTCACTACCGGTGCGGCGGCGTTGTACCAGGTCTTTACCATGTGGATCATACTGGCTGGCGCGCTGGCCGCGCTGCAACCGGCCCGACGGCTGGCATTATTATTACTGGCGCTCGCCACACTGCTGGGTTTTTATCAGGACGTGTTAGCGTGGCCGGTGCTGCTGCTGTTTACCGGCACCGCCGCTGTGGTGGCACTCCGTATTTATGACCGTGACCATCATCGACGACAAATAGTGACCGAAGCGCTGCTGGTGCTGATCGCCATCGGGTTGCTCCTCCATCTTTTTCCAGGCTTTAATAATCCCCTTAAGGCAGAGGATGTGCAGGCCGGACCGCACAGCGTGCCTTTCAGCTTCGGGTTTAACTTTGATAAAGCGCTTATTCCTTTTGTACTGCTGGCCTGCCTGCCGACGCTGTTTCGCGCGCCTGCCACGCCACCACGCTATCGACTACCCGCCGCACTGGCGCTGATCGCCGCCATTCCGCTGCTGCTGTACTGCGCGGTATTATTGGGCGGATTAGCGTTTGAGCAACATACGCCGGACTGGCTGGGCCCATTTATGCTCGCCAACCTATTCTTTGTTTCGCTGGCGGAAGAGGCCCTGTTTCGTGGCTATCTGCAGCAGCGATTAAAGCAGGTAGTAGGCGGCATCTCTGCGCTGTTACTGAGCGCGCTGCTGTTTGGTCTGGTGCATCTGAGCGGCGGCCTGTTGCTGGTGATCTTCGCCACCCTGGCCGGGCTGTTATATGGGCTGGCGTGGCACTGGAGCGGCCGCTTATGGCTGGCGACCGCCCTGCATTTTGGCCTTAATCTGACCCATCTGCTGTTTTTCACTTATCCCGCACTGCATCATTAGAGGTTAAAAACCGCCAGATCCCAGGCCAGCTCGGTGCAGGGAAAAATCGTCTGGCACTCCGCCAGCAGGCGGTTCATGTCTTTTGCCAGATAGCGTGAACTGAAATGGGTGGCGATCAGGTGTTTTGCCCCGGCGCGTTTTGCCACTTCGGCGGCCTGCAGTGTGGTGGAGTGCCCGCGCCCGTTGGCTTTTTCCACCATCGCGGCCTCCAGCGTGGTTTCATGCACCATCAGGTCAACATTGGCCGCCAGTTGCAGCGCGACCTCAGTAGGTGCCGTATCGCCAAAGATAGCCAGCGTTTTGCCGGGTGTCGCGGGGCCAAGATAGTCAGCACCGTTGATTACCCGCCCATCTTCCAGCGTCACGCATTCACCCTGCTTCAGCTGCTGAAACCACGGGCCGCGTGGCACCCCTTCCGCTTTCAGCCGGGCGGCATCCAGCAGGCCGGGTTTGTCATGCTGTTCAATGCGATAGCCAAAACACTCCACCGTATGGCTCAGCGGCCAGGCGCTGATACGAAACTCACCGTCGTCCAGCGTCCAGCCCGCCTCAATCTCAACAATGGTCAGCGGGTAGTCGGTGTAGGAGCCGCTGATCGACAGCGCCGTCTCAACAAAGGTTTTTAATCCCCTGGGGCCATAGACCGTCATCGGTGTGGTCAGCCCGGCCATTGACCGGCTGGTGAGTAATCCCGGCAGCCCGAAAATATGATCGCCATGCAGATGGGTGATAAAAATCTTATCCAGCTTGCCCGGTTTGAGGCTGGAGCGCATAAACTGTAATTGTGTGCCTTCCCCGCAGTCGAACAGCCAGGTTTCACCACTCAGCGCGCGGGTAAAAGCAATAGACGTGACGTTACGTTGCAGGCTGGGAGCACCGCCGCCGGTGCCGAGAAAAGTAAGGTGCATGGTATGCTTCCCTGTAAGCGAGTGAAAAAACAGAACCCTATTACAATCATAGGCGCAAACTTTGCGTCATTTCGACCCGCAGCGTTACACTCAACCCCAATTTTTTATGCAACCGGATGGATACTTCAATGACCCGACATTTCGACTATCTCGCCATTGGCGGCGGCAGTGGCGGCATCGCCTCAATTAACCGTGCGGCTATGTATGGCCAGAAATGTGCCCTGATTGAAGCGAAAGAGCTGGGCGGCACCTGCGTGAACGTGGGCTGCGTGCCGAAGAAAATCATGTGGCATGCCGCGCAAATCGCCGAAGCGATCCATCTCTACGGACCGGATTATGGCTTCGACACCACCGTGAATCGCTTCGACTGGGCCACACTGGTGAAAAACCGAAGCGCCTACATTGATCGCATCCACAACTCCTATGACAACGTGCTGGGTAAAAACAAAGTTGAAGTGATCAAAGGCTTTGCCCGCTTTGTCGATGCGCACAGCGTTGAAGTCAACGGCGAGATTATCACGGCTAACCATATTCTGATCGCCACCGGCGGTCGTCCGGTCCACCCTTCTATTCCGGGTGCAGAGTACGGCATTGATTCCGACGGTTTCTTTGAGCTGGACGCGCTGCCAAAACGCACTGCGGTCATCGGCGCAGGCTACATTGCGGTTGAGCTGGCTGGCGTGGTTAACGCGCTGGGATCGGAAACGCACCTGTTCGTCCGTAAACACGCGCCGCTGCGCAGCTTCGATCCGCTGCTTACCGAAACGCTGGTCGAAGTGATGAACAGCGAAGGCCCGGCGCTGCACACCGAATCTATTCCAAAAGCTGTGATTAAAAACGGCGATGGCAGTCTGACGCTGCAGCTGGAAAACGGCAGCGAATATACCGTGGATTGTCTGGTCTGGGCGATTGGCCGTGAGCCCGCCAACGATACCCTGAATATTGACGCCGCTGGCGTCGCGCTGGACGACAAAGGCTACATCAAAGTCGATAAATTCCAGAACACCAATGTGTCAGGCATCTACGCCGTGGGCGACAACACCGGTGCGGTTGAGCTGACGCCGGTTGCGGTCGCGGCGGGCCGTCGTCTCTCTGAGCGTCTGTTTAACAACAAACCGGACGAGCATCTGGATTACAGCAATATTCCGACGGTGGTGTTCAGTCATCCGCCGATTGGTACCGTGGGACTGACCGAACCGCAGGCACGGGAACAGTATGGCGACGACCAGGTGAAGGTTTATAAATCGTCATTTACCGCCATGTACACTGCGGTAACCCAGCATCGTCAGCCGTGTCGCATGAAGCTGGTCTGTGTGGGTGCAGATGAGAAGATTGTCGGCATTCACGGTATCGGATTCGGCATGGATGAGATGCTGCAGGGCTTCGCTGTGGCGCTGAAAATGGGTGCCACTAAAAAGGACTTCGATAACACCGTGGCGATCCATCCGACCGCCTCCGAAGAGTTCGTGACGATGCGTTAATTCCCTGAACAGAATGCTATTGGGAAAAACTGGTCATCAGGGCCAGTTTTTTCCTGCAACTGCGCTCAACGAAAATTAATGCGCCCGCTGACGCGAAATGTAAAACCTGCGTTTCTCTTCATATTATCAACACCCAGCAAGAGCCAGGCTGATTAACAGCGTAAAAACCGAACCGACAGTAATTAAATCCATTTATATATGAAATTATTTAATGACTACCGATTATATTCACAGGCCCGGCGTCCATTTCCACAGGATTATCGTTAGTGAATTTATCGCTGTGCTTAATGAATGCCTGAAGTGATACGACTGCTAAATAACCTCTCCACGCTGTCGCTTTTGAGGAGATAGCCTTTCTTCGAAACTCTCAGGATCACATCATCACTTAAACCCAGAAAAAAGAACTTCGACTTTAAATTAGACATAACCTGCCAGACCCGCTGCGTAGAAGAACTCAGTCCATGTTTATCCCAGACGTTCTCCATAAGTTCCGAATCCGTGACAACATCAATAGTGGCATTTTCAAAAAGATACTCTAATACGTGCGACATGGTTTTTCTCAGGATGATATCTTCACCATACCCATTCAGACAAATTAGTCGCTTTGTCTTGTGTAAATAAACCACGTTCCCTTCAATAAGATAGCCAATAAAATTTACTTCATTACCCGGTAGCATGAGGTTCTCCAGAACAATGATGAAAACAAGATAATAACTTTTATTCAGGTATTTAAAAAACATCCCTTCATTATTTGTACATCACTTTTTAATCAGCCCTGGCCACGCCTTTCCATTGTTCCTGGTCTGTAATAGCGATGCCTCGATGATCGTCATGCATATAACCCTTTGCTGTGTGTTAAAATCCAGACTATCCACCTCGCCACATCGTTAAGAAAAGTAATAATAAAATAGGTATATTTTGACGGAGAAGCAGGCTGACCTTAAAACGCATCTGACAGAATGCAATATTGTTGTTGCTTATCATCACCGGAATAAAAAGCTCAAACATTTCTTAGATAAATCAGAAACCACCGATGAACTGACCAGGATGGATTGCTGTCTGATTTGCCTCCTCTTATGCGTGGCCGTTATGAAATCATCTAACGTTAACGAAGACAATAAAGTGGGATTTTTATTTTAGTTCAAAACTTACGGTTTTTATCACGACCATCTGTAGCAGAATCGGCCAAAACAAAGCTTAAAAGAAGAATCACTTTGGATTGAAAGACGATTGCGTCATCCGAAAACGCCCGCTTCAACGCTTTCATTAGTTTTTTTATAATCCATAAGATCTGATATTTCTGGCCAATTTTTGATCTGTATCAACTGGCAATATATCGGTAGAAAAAGCGAAATAATAGCGGAAAAACAGAAGCAAAAGATATGAGATCGGAATGTTCTTTACCCGGAAATCAATCAGATCCGTTTGTTTATTAAGATAATTATTAAAGAGTCCTTATTTAGCTATTTCGTATCGTACTAACGGCAGGGAATTGTCATCTTATTGTATACAGAGTCAGAAATAAGCGTGAGTGCCCCTTAGCTCCGTATACCCTCGTTAACGTGATAAATAAGAATGAGTTATTAATGCGCCCTGACCTGTCAGCCTAGTCCGCTGATAGCAATATTGAGGGGCTGGGTCTGGCTCTGGATCGGGAGATTTAAGATGGCAGAGGGCGCAGCATTAACCGGGACCGGGACAAAGGGTCACCTTCGATCTGGTGACCTTGCGCCAGGCAGGGGGAGAACGGATCCCCCGGTGCAGTCTTGCACCGCGCCAGTGCAACTCAGCTCACGCGATCCAGCCAGCGAACATAAGCCTGATCCCATAGCGCCGCTGGCGTGCCCGCCTTGCCAAGGCCAAAGCCATGCCCGCCTTTGCTGATCTGAATCAGCTCAACCGGCACACGATTACGGCGGCAGGTATCGCGCATCAGCTCGGTGTTGAACGGATTTGAGGTGTGATCGTCCTCGGCCTGCGCCAGAAACGTCGGCGGATATTGCCGGGTTACGTAGTTCTGCACTGACCAGTTCGCCTCATCCTGCGGCGTGGCATTTTTGCCGACCATCATCAGATGGGTATTGGTGTGCTGATAAGGCGCTTCCAGGGTGATGACCGGATAGATCAGACCCACGCTGTCGACTTTGGGCACCACTTCATCCAGCGGATCGATGGCCGGATAGGATTCAAAGTCCGGACGCGCCGCCGCCAGCCCCAGCAGATGCCCACCTGCCGAGAAGCCCAGCACATGCACCTTGCGCTCAAAGGATCGCACCAGCCGGATGGCACGCTGCGCATCCTGCAGCGGTGCCAGCCGCCCCGCCTGCCACTTCTCATGCGGCAGCCGGTAGCTGAGCACATAGGCGGTATAGCCATTGGCATTGAGCCAGCGCGCGACCGGCCAGGCTTCGCGTCCCATGCCGATCCAGCGATAACCGCCACCCGCTGCAATTAATACCGCTTCGCCATTGGGATTTTCCGGTTTAAAGCGCTGAATCGCCGGGCTGACGATATTTGACCAGGAACCGGTGCTGTTAATATGCAACTGGCCCGATGGGCCGCCGCCGCCGGGCGGATCGTCCGGCCAGAGGGGAATAATGTCATCGCGGGCAAATATTTTGCCAGTGGTCATGGAGAGCCCGAGCGCTCCCGTGCCGAGAATAAAGCGTCGACGCGTAATCATAATGCCTGTTATGTGATACCAGAAGAGTGAGCAAACCGTTGCGGCAGGCTGCAGTAGAATCAACAGATGCAAGTCGGGTGCCATGGCTGGCGATTATGTACGCAATGGCCCCTGAAAAGCCATAAAAAAACGCGCCCGGCAGGCGTAATGTCAGTCAGTTAAGCGACAGGTGATAACGCAGTCTGGTGCCGGGCAGGGGCTGGCGGTCCTCGCGCCGCTGCGCGGTTCCTTCACTTCATTCCTCTGCCTGACGGACCGCCGGGGATGGCACATCCTGTGCCGCCCCGCCTTTCGCCCGCGTCCTGCGGGCTCTCCTGGCAGACTCATTCTGTTCAGCGCTGCGGATTACCTGCCCCTGCCCGGCCCCAGCCTGCTCTGAAACTTCAGCGTGTATTGTTAAAAAGGGCACGAAAGTGGAGGCCTGAGCGCCTCTGCTGCTGAAAGGGCTATCCGCATCGCTGAGGCGTGACGGCGGGCCAGAAGTCCACGCCGGGAAGCGTGGACAGTTCGGGGCCGTCCAGGGAGGGCCGATCCCCGAACGGTTCGTCGGCACGACGTCAAAGCCGAAGGTACCGCGTGAGCGGCGCGAGGACGGCCCGGCAGCAGCAGAGGTGCGCTGGCCCGCACTGCGGCTCGCTCGCCCGGAAAAAAAGCTGCCACGTTTGACCGTGACAGCCTTTACAAATTTAATCTTAACTGATCAGTATTAGCCCGGCAGGCGCGTTTTTATTTAATCCGATGCGGTTAATCTTCCTGCTGGAACTGCGCCATCACGGCCTGCTCACACTGCTGTTCGTTAACGCGCAGTTTGGCACGCTCATCATCTCCCAGCTGCAGCCAGGCACTGGCCACTTCACGCGCGGACTCTTCATCGAACTCGGGCTGATTCATCGCCGATGACGACTGACTGCGCGCCACGGTGGACTTCATCTGGTCGACATATTGATCCGCGCTGGCGACCTTTTTCTCGCCGCTGACAATGTGGCACAGCTGACTGGCATAAACATTCTGCTCAGTGTCAGCCTCGTCCGCCGCCAGCGCGCTGCCGGTGGCGAGGATGCTCAGCAGCACTATCTGAGTTACTTTCATTCTTAACTCCTGTTAGTTCGGGTTAAACCTTACGCTGAAGGGCTTCAAGGCGTTTCTGACGCCAGTTCAGCAGCGGCGACACGGTGGTGCCGTGGACCACCACGCTGCAGACCACCAGCGTTAACGCCATATTGGTCATAATTTCCATCTGCGGGCCTTCCATACCGTGCGTCCAGGCATAGGCGATGTAGTTCAGACTGCCAATCCCGCGGATGCCCAGCCAGCCAATCAGCAGACGCTGCCCCAGCGGCAGTCCGGCGCGCAGCGTCACCAGCCAGACGGCCAGTGGCCGCACCACCACAAACAGCACCAGGCCAATCAGCACGCCGTAGATGTTCCAGTGTTGCGCCAGCGTCACGCCCAGCACCACCATCATGCCAGCCGCCAGTAAACGTTCAATAGTATCGCCAAAAGAGAGGGCGTCGCCTACCACAAACCCGATCGACTTCACCATATTGTTGTCGCCCTGATGCGCCAGGCGTTTATTAGGGTTCACCAGTGCTTCAGAGGGCAGCACGCGCTCGTCGTCAGAGAGATCGTCCGGCTGATGGCGACGGAATACGCCCATCTCAGCACGGCGTAATCCCAGCCCGGCGGCGAAGGCAGCCAGGAAGCCGGAGGCACCCAGCCACTCCACCAGTGAATAACTCAGCGCAATCAGCGCCAGCGCCAGGAAATCATTGGGTGCCACATCGCCATTGGCATTGCGCAGTCGGGTCGCCAGCAGGCCAATCAACTGCCCCAGCACAAAACCGATGATCAGACCGCCGCCAATTGCCCAGAGCACCTCGACCGCACCCCAGTGCCCCAGCATCGCCACGCTCAGGCTTTCGCCATTAAACAGCAGCAGCGCCAGCATCAGCAACGGCAGCGCGGAACCATCATTCATACCCGCTTCGCTGGAGATTGCCACGCGCAGCGAGTCATCATCCTGCGCATCGTTGACCGAGATTAAGCTCGCCAGCACCGGATCGGTCGGCGCAACAATAGCACCAAACGCCAGTGCAATCGGCCAGTCTAATCCCACCAGGAAGTGCGACAGCAGGGTCATCGCGGCCACGGTCAGCAGCATGGCGGGAAAAGCCAGTTTCAGCCCGGTGTGCCAGCAGTTATTTTGCAGCGGCTGACGCAGCTTGAGGCCGGTGATGAACAGCGAGGCAGCCATGGTGATTTCAGTGATGTGCGCCACGGCTTCGGAATGGGTAACAATATCGATGTGGATAACATCAAATCCCCACGGGCCGCACAGCATGCCCGCGATAAGGAACAGACCAAATGAGGTGACTGGCCCCCGGTGAATCCAACCGGAAGCCAGCGACATCAGCAGCAGAAGGCCGCCCGTCGCTGCTGTCCAGGCTAAAAAGTTCATAACACTCCAGATTATTTCGGGTTTATGAATAAGCCTGGCACATTTTTTGACGGGCGAGGTGTCAGTTTTTCAGGTGTCGACTGGCGAAGCGGACCGCCAGCGCGGCTGCACCGGCTAAGGTCGAGAGCGCAACCACGCCATTCCAGCCCCAGTGTGCCAGCGCCAGACTTCCCAGCGCCGCACCGGTGGCCATACCGATAAACACCACGGTAAACAGCAGCGCATTCAGGCGACTGCGTGCTTCCGGCGCCAGGCCATAGACCAGCGTCTGATGCGCCACCAGCGTGGCCTGCACCCCTAAATCGAAGCCGATGGTGCAGAGGACAATCAGCGCCAGCTGGGCTGGCATTGGCAGTAGCGGCAGCAGAAACATCAGCGCAAAGGAGATCGTTACCAGCGCGGCGCCAGCCTGCGTGACCCTTGCCGGACCGATGCGGTCAGCAAAACTGCCCGCCAACGGTGCCGCCATGGCACCCGCCGCACCGGCTAAACCAAACGCCCCGGCCACGGCACTGTCCAGATGAAAGCGGTCGCTGAGCATTAACGCCAGCGTCGACCAGAAGGCGCTAAAACCCACTGACAACAGCCCCTGAGCCAGTGCGGCACGACGCAGCGTCTGATGGTGACGCCACAGGTGCACCAGCGACAGCAACAGGCGCGGATAGCTCACCGAGGTGCCTGGCGCGAAACGCGGCAGTACCCGCCACAGCGTCAGCGTAATCAGCAGCACCGCTAGCGCGGCAATCATATACATGGTGCGCCAGCCGAAATACTCTGCCACCACCCCGCTGACCACCCGCGACAGCAGGATGCCCACCAGCAGCCCGGTCATCACCGTGCCGACTGTTTTACCCCGGCTGCGTTCCGGCGCCAGCGCCGCCGAAGCGGGCACAATATCCTGCGCCACCGTGGCGGTCAGGCCGGTGATAAAACTGGCAATCAGCAACGCGCTGAGCCCACCGGAAAAACCACACAGCAGCAGCGCCGCCACCAGCATTAAGCCTTTGATAAAGATAATGGTGCGCCGGTCATGGCGATCGCCCAGCGGAGCCAGCAGCAGGATGCCCAGCGCATAGCCGGCCTGGGTCAGCATCGGCACCATGCCGACCGCGCCGATGCCAGCGTTAAACTGCTTGCTGATGATATCCAGCATCGGCTGGCTGTAGTAAATCGACGCGACGCTGAGTCCGGCACCGGCGGCCAGGGTAAACACCAGCGGCGCAGAGAGCGGTTCATTTTGAGTCTGGGTCTGTATGGCTGACATGCTGTAATCCTCATCATTTCGTCCTGCCATTAAAGCGCATTGCGGTTATACGCGGTAGACTGACATCAGGCAAAACCGTTATACGTGGTGCGTATGAACAATCCTAACAGCAGCGATCGCATCGATCTGATGCAGACTTTTATCCGTATTGTGGAGAGCGGCAGCTTATCCGCCGCCGCCGCGCAGCTCGGCACGACACAACCCACCGTCAGCCGCCGACTGCAGAGCCTGGAGCAGCGGCTGGGCCTCAAGCTTATCCTGCGCACCACCCATGCGCTGAAGCTTACCGATGATGGCGAGCGCTGCTACGCCCAGGCGCGGCAGCTGCTGGCGACCTGGCATGCGCTGGAAGATGAGCTGACCGGGGCCAGCGATGACCCGGTCGGTACGCTGCGGGTTCGCGCCCCACACGCCTTTGGTCAGGATCAGCTGATCGCCCCGCTGGTGGACTATCTGCACCGCTACCCCCGGCTCAATATTGAGTGGATGCTGAATGACCGCACGCCCGACTTTATGGCAGAGAATGTGGACTGCGCCATTCAGGTCGGTGCGCCAACCGATCCTTCGGTGGTGGCGATACTGCTGGCAGAAGTGCCACGTATTGTGGTGGCCGCCCCGCACCTGCTGGCGCAGCAGCCGCCGATTGAGCGGGTTGAACAGCTGCGCGACCTGCCGTGGCTGGCACTGACCAGTTTTTACCGTAACGAAGTGGCGTTGCAGAAGATTGACGATGGCCAGCCGGTGAACCTGGCGATTACGCCCCGGCTGAGCAGCGACAGTTTATATGCGGTGCGTAAAGCGGCACTGGCGGGGATGGGAGCCGCGATCGTCTCGTCCTGGGCGGTGCAGGAAGATCTGGCGGATGGCAGCCTGGTTCAGCTGATGCCTGCGTGGCAGGCACCGCCGCTGCCGGTGTGGCTGACCTATCCCTGGGCGAGTTACTACCCGGCCAGGCTGCAACACTTTTTTGCCATGATCAAAGAGGTGATGCCGCAGCTGGCGGGCACGCGTCCGGCCTCACAGCCAGCGGGTCGTTCAGGGGGAACAGAGCGGAAAGGGTAAAGCAGGCGCCCGCCTCAGCGGGCCGCCAGAGAGGTTACTTCGGTTTTTTATCGCTGCGCGACATCTGATCCAGCCAGCCCATCACAAAGGCGGAGAGCACAAAGGTCAGGTGGATAATCACATACCACATCAGCTTGTCGTTTTCGACGTTGCGCGCTTCCATAAACACCCGCAGCAGGTGAATTGAGGAGATGGCGACAATGGAGGCGGCGACTTTGTTTTTCAGCGAGCCGGAGTCCATCTTGCCCAGCCAGCTCAGCTTCTCTTTATCTTCGTCGATATCGAGCTTAGAGATGAAGTTCTCATAACCTGACAACATCACCATCACCAGCAGGCCGCCAACCAGCGTCATATCCACCAGCGACAGCAGCAGCAGGATCAGATCGTTTTCCGCAATGCTGAAAATGTTGGGCAGCAGGTGGAAAATTTCCTGGAAAAATTTAATGGTCAGCGCCAGCAATCCCAGCGAAAGTCCAATGTAAACCGGGGCCAGCAACCAGCGCGATGCATACATCAGGTTTTCGGTAAAACGTTCCATACAATCCCACGAATAATCAAACAGGTCCGGGAGTATAACCGATCAACTGTGAAGTTATTTCAGCCCTTCGTCAGAAATTTCAGGGACCGGCGGCAGCGGCAGCGAGAGACGAAATGCCGCGCCACCTTCGGCCCTGTTCTCTGCCCAGATCTGACCGCCGTGGCTCTCGATAATGGTTTTACAGATTGCCAGACCCAGCCCGACGCCCGGCACCGCCGACTCTTTGTCGCCCCGCCAGAATTTATCGAATATCCGGCTTAAATCGTCTTCGGCAATGCCCGGTCCGCTATCCCAGACCGAGATCTCCAGCCGTGATGCCGCACGCCAGGCGCGAATGCCGCGTGGTGCGCTGTTACCGGCATACTTCAGGCTGTTCTCAATCAGGTTGGTGAAGACCCGCTCCAGCAGCGTGCTGTCGCCTTTGATCAGCACGATGTCGTCCGGCAGATCGAGCCGGACCTCATGCCCTTTCAGCGACGGTGCCATGCTGCTCAGCGCCCCGCCGACCACCTCTTCCAGCGCCAGCCACTCCTCACGCAGATTGAGGCCGCCCGACTGAATGCGCGCCATATCCAGCATGTTGCTCACCAGCCGGATGGTGCTCAGCGTCTGCTCGCGGATCTGACTGGCCTGCGGCACATATTTTGAGTTATCGCTGGCCAGGTCGAGCATCAGCATTTCCGCCTGACCAAACAGCACGGTCAGTGGGGTGCGCAGGTCGTGGGACAGCGCCGACAGCAGCGCATTGCGCAGCTGTTCACGCTCCGCCGAGAGCCGGGACGCCGCCTCGCTATGCGACAGCGCCATTCGCTCCAGTGCGTTAGCAATCAGCACCGTAAAGGTTTCCACCAGCCGCTGCTGCTCGGGGATCATCAGCTGACGCAGGTTCTGCGGCTCCACCACCAGCAAACCCCGGCAGTGCGCGCCACTTTTCAGCGGCAGGATCTGATAAGGCACCGCCGGTAAGGTATCGGTGCCCGCACCCGCAGGCTGGCCTTTGCTGTAACTCCATTTAGCAATCGCGCGATCCGGCTCGCTGGCCGGTAACGCATCGCCCACCGGTTGCAGTTCGCCCTGCTCATCCGGCAGCAGCAGCAGGCAGCGCGCCTGTAACGTGGCATCCAGCACCCGCTGGCTGGTGGCGGCGATATCCTGCGGCGTTAACGCACTGCCCAGCGATTTCGCCATCTCATAGAGCTGGCGCGCCCGCTGCTCGCGGTAGCGCGCCACCCGCGCCTGATAACGCACGCCTGCCGTGAGATTGCCGACGATTACGCCCACCGCCAGCATCACGCCAAAGGTGACCAGATATTGCAGATCGGAGACCGCCACCGTGCCGGTGGGGGCAACAAAGAAGAGGTCAAAGGCGACGATATTCATTACCGTGGCGATCACCGACGGCCAGCGGCCATAGCGCAACGCCACGATCACCACCGCCAGCAGATAGATCATCACGCAGTTGGCGGGATCGAAACCGATCAGCACCGACTGCCCGGCGGCGGTTACAAGGATACAGAGCACCAGCGCCATCATTACGCCGCGCAGCTGAATACGCCATTTTTCGCTGGTGACGCGGCCATCCGGCAGCGGATGCGGCGCATCCTTCAGCGGCTCATCCAGCGCCACCACCAGCAGATCGAGATCCGGCCCCAGCTGGCCGAGCCGTTCGGCAAAGCTGTCACGCCGCCAGCGCCGCAGCGGGCGACGACCGGTAACAATTTTGCCCAGATTGTGTGCGCGGGCGTAACCCAGTACCGCTTCGGCTTCATCGGGTTCAGAGAGGGTCGCGGTTTCCGCGCCCAGCTCCTGCGCCAGCTGTAACGTACGGAGAATCGCCCGTCGCCGCGCTTCCGGCAGCCGGTGCAGCCGGGGCGTTTCGACATAGACCGCGTGCCATTCACTGCCAAGCCGCGCCGCCAGTCGGGCGGCGGTGCGCACCAGCTTTTCACTGCCGCTGTCGTCGCCAATGCAGAGCAGAATGGCGTCGCGGGTGTGCCAGACGCGCTCCCGTCCCTGCTGATCGCGCCAGGCGCGCATCTGATCATCCACCCGATCGGCGGTACGACGCAGGGCCAGCTCACGCAGGGCGAACAGGTTACCTTTGCGGAAAAAGTTTTCGATGGCGCGTTCCGCGCGGTCGCCAATATAGACTTTGCCCTCTTTCAGCCGCTGCCGCAGATCGTCGGGCGGCAGATCGACCAGCACCACTTCGTCGGCGCTGTCGAAAAAGGGATCGGGCACGGTTTCGCGCACCTGAATGCCGGTGACGCCGCCTACCACATCATTGAGGCTCTCAAGATGCTGTACGTTGACGGTGGTCAGTACATCGATGCCCGCTTCCAGCAGCTCCTCAATATCCTGCCAGCGCTTGGGATGGCGCGAGCCCTGCACGTTGGTGTGCGCCAGCTCATCCATCAGGATCACCGCCGGATGGCGAGCCAGCGCGGCATCGAGATCAAACTCCGCATGACGCGAGCGGCCGGTTGCGCGACGCGGCAGCAGAGTTAACCCTGTCAGCAGCTGCGCGGTTTCCGGCCGGTCATGGGTCTCTACCACGCCGATTAAGACATCCAGACCCTGCGCGCGCAGCCGCTGTGCCTCCTGCAGCATGGCATAGGTTTTACCCACGCCCGCACAGGCACCAAAGTAAATTTTCAGCTGCCCGCGATGAGTCTCGCGGTTAGCCTGCAGCAGCGCGTCGGGATCGGGACGCTGGGGTTCGTGGTTCATCGCTTCCTTAGAGCCTATGCCAGTAGGCGTAATTGTTGCAGACAGTCTGGACACGGACAGCGCGGAACAACCGGAGCGTACACGTAGTACGTGAGGATGACTCGCTGCGCTCGCCCCTTCAGGGCCGCCCTGACGGGCGTTCAGGTTGCTAAAGCAGCCTGTGTGAGCACTGCCCAGGTTCAGACTGACAAATAAAATAGCCTAATGGGATAGGCTCTTAACACCATTACAGTTCGTTGAGCGCCATATTCAGCTGCAACACGTTGAGGGTCGGGGTGCCGAGGAATGGCAGCAGCGGACGATGCGTCATCTTATCTATCAGCGCCTCGACCTGCGGCAACGGCAACTGGCGGCTGGCGGCGATACGCGGTGCCTGCCAAAGGGCGGCCTGTGGCGAAATATCCGGGTCCAGCCCGCTGGCTGAAGCGGTGACCAGTTCAACCGGGACGGCGGCAGGTGCCTGCGGATTCGCGGCCCGCAGCGCAGCGACGCGATCGACTACCGCTTTGTCCAGCGCCGGGTTGCTGGCGGCCAGATTGCTGCCCCCTGAGGCCAGCGGATTATAAGGTTTATCCCCACTGGCTGAAGGGCGGCCCCAGAAATAGTTGGGCTGGGTAAAGTTCTGGCCAACCAGCGCCGACCCGCGCGCCACGCCATCCTCCTCCAGCAGCGAGCCGCTGGACTGGGACGGAAACAGCCACTGCGCCAGACCGGTGGTGAGCAAAGGATAAACCACGCCGGTAACAAGCGTAAGCAGCAACAACAGTAAAATTGCCGGACGTAACTGACTCATTTTTCTCTCCTCAGGCCATGCCTGAAAACAC
The DNA here is from genome assembly GCF_024520875.1 of Pantoea sp. Ft-CA_14. Classification (NCBI taxonomy): domain Bacteria; kingdom Pseudomonadati; phylum Pseudomonadota; class Gammaproteobacteria; order Enterobacterales; family Erwiniaceae; genus Pantoea; species Pantoea sp. Ft-CA_14. Next base: position 78,394 of record NZ_JALNPM010000015.1, read on the forward strand.
TAACAGCAGATCGATCGCTTTGATGCCGACAAACGGCACCAGCAGGCCACCCAGACCGTAAATCAGCAGGTTGCGGCGCAGCAGCGCAGCGGCGCTCAGTGGGCGGTAGCTGACGCCTTTCAGGGCCAGCGGGATCAGGAAGACAATCACCAGAGCGTTAAAGATCACCGCCGACAGAATCGCACTGGCTGGCGAGTGAAGGTGCATCACGTTAAGCATGTTGAGCTGCGGATAGGTCGCCGCAAACGCCGCCGGAATGATGGCGAAATATTTCGCCACGTCGTTGGCGATACTGAAGGTGGTCAGCGAACCGCGCGTCATCAGCATCTGTTTACCGATATGCACCACTTCCAGCAGCTTGGTCGGGTTCGAGTCGAGATCGACCATGTTGCCCGCCTCTTTCGCCGCCTGGGTACCGGAGTTCATCGCCACCGCCACATCCGCCTGCGCCAGTGCAGGCGCATCGTTGGTGCCGTCGCCGGTCATCGCCACTAAACGCCCTTCCGCCTGATACTGGCGGATCAGCGCCAGCTTGGCTTCCGGCGTGGCCTCTGACAGGAAGTCATCCACGCCCGCTTCCGCGGCAATCGCTGCGGCCGTCAGCGGGTTATCGCCGGTGATCATCACCGTTTTGATACCCATTTTGCGCAGTTCGGCAAAGCGCTCTTTGATGCCACCTTTGACGATATCTTTCAGCGCCACCACGCCCAGCACGTTCGCGCCCTCTGACACCACCAGCGGCGTGCCGCCACTGCGTGCCACCTCTTCCACCTGCGCATTGACCTCGGCCGGGAAACGGCCATGGTTCGCTTCGATGTGGCGACGTACCGCATCGACCGCGCCTTTGCGGATCAGTCGATCCTGCACGTTCACGCCGCTCATGCGGGTCTGCGCAGAGAACGGAATAAAACTGGCACCCATGCTGCTGAGATCGCGCTCACGCAGATTAAATCGCTGTTTCGCCAGCACCACGATGCTGCGCCCTTCCGGCGTCTCATCGGCCAGCGAGGCGAGCTGTGCGGCGTCGGCCAGTTGCTCTTCGCTGACGCCCGGCGCGGGCAGGAACTGGGTCGCCTGACGGTTACCCAGCGTGATGGTGCCGGTTTTGTCCAGCATCAGCACATCCACATCGCCCGCGGCTTCCACCGCACGTCCGCTGGTCGCAATGACGTTAGCACCCAGCATCCGGCTCATCCCCGCCACGCCAATCGCCGACAGTAAGCCGCCGATGGTGGTCGGGATCAGACAGACCAGCAGCGCGACCAGCACCGTGATGCTGACCGGCGTTCCGCCCCATGCCGAGAACGGCCAGAGTGTCACGGTCGCCAGCAGGAACACGATGGTCAGTGACACCAGCAGGATGGTCAGGGCGATCTCATTCGGGGTTTTACGGCGTTTCGCGCCTTCCACCATGGCGATCATCCGGTCAAGGAAGGTTTCGCCCGGGTTGGCGCTACAGGTGATCACCAGCCAGTCAGAGAGAATGCGAGTCCCGCCGGTGACGGAGGCGAAGTCACCGCCCGACTCGCGGATCACCGGTGCGGACTCACCGGTAATGGCGCTCTCATCCACAGAGGCACCGCCCTCCATCACTTCACCGTCGCAGGGGATGATGTCGCCCGCTTCCACCAGCACGGCATCGCCTTTGCGCAGCTCATCGGCACTGACCTGCTGCCACTCGGCGCCATAGCGCGCCGCTGAGAGTTTTTTAGCAAAGCTGGTCTTTTTCACCCCTTTCAGGCTGCTGGCCTGGGCCTTACTGCGCCCTTCTGCCAGCGCCTCCGCCAGGTTGGCAAACAGCACGGTGAACCAGAGCCAGACCGCAATCGCCCCGGTAAAGCTGGCGCTGCCGCTGATCCGGCCGGTCAGCATCGCCAGCGCCAGCAGCGAGGTCAGAATGCTGCCGAGCCAGACGACAAACATCACCGGGTTACGGAACTGCACCCGGGGATCGAGCTTTTTCACTGCATCCCAGGCCGAGGTACGCAGCAATGCTGCGTCAAATAACGCCTGTTGTTGACGACTCATGAGGATTGTCCCTGAACAAGTTGCAGATGCTCAGCCACCGGGCCCAGCGCCAGAGCAGGAATAAAGGTCAGTGCACCCACCAGCAGCACCGTGCCGATCAGCAGTCCGATAAACAGCGGACCGTGGGTTGGCAGCGTGCCGTTACCCACCGGCTGCACTTTTTTCACCGCCATCGCACCGGCAATCGCCATCACCGGAATGATGATGCCGAAGCGGCCCAGCAGCATGCAGGCAGCCAGTAGCAGGTTCCAGAACGGCGTGTTAGCACTCAGGCCGGCAAAGGCGCTGCCGTTGTTGTTGGCCGCCGAGGAGACCGCGTAGAGCACTTCGCTGAAGCCGTGAATGCCGGGATTGGCCATGGCACTGCGTCCGGCGTCGGTCATCATCGCCAGTGCGGTACCGATCAGCACCAGCGCCGGTGTGACCAGAATCGCCAGCGCGGTCATCTTCATCTCCCAGACGTCGATTTTTTTACCGAGGAATTCCGGGGTACGACCGATCATCAGCCCGGCGATAAACACCGCCAGCAGCACAAACAGCAGCATGCCGTAGAGACCGGCACCGACGCCGCCAAACACCACTTCGCCCAGTTGCATCAGCCACATCGGCACCATGCCGCCCAGCGCGGTAAAGGAGTCGTGCATGGCATTCACCGCACCGCAGGAGGCGGCGGTAGTGATAACCGCGAACAGGCTGCTGTTAAGAATGCCAAAGCGCGTCTCTTTACCTTCCATGTTGATGGCGCTGTCAGCACCCAGCTGGAGGAAGTGCGGGTTGCCCTGCAGTTCGGCCCACATGACGACCGAGACCGCCGCCACAAACATCAGCGTCATCGCCCACAGCAGCATGTGGCCCTGACGACGGTCACGCACGCTTTCGCCAAACGCGAAGCAGAGCGCCGCCGGGATCAGGAAGATGCTCAGCATCTGCACCAGGTTAGTCAGCACCGTCGGGTTTTCAAATGGATGGGAGGAGTTAGCGTTAAAGAAGCCGCCACCGTTGGTGCCCAGCATTTTGATCGCTTCCTGCGACGCCACCGGTCCCATCGACAGCGTCTGCTGCACGCCTTCCAGCGTGGAGAAACTGTGATAAGGCGCGAAGTTCTGGATGCTGCCCTGGCTGACAAAGAACAGCGCCATCAGCAGGCTGATGGGCAGTAAGACATAGAGCGTGATGCGCGTCAGGTCGCGCCAGGCGTTACCCAGGGTCGCAGAGCTGCGATTAGCAAAACCACGGATCAGCGCAAATGCCACGGCGATACCGGTCGCGGCTGAGAGGAAATTCTGCACCGTCAGGCCCACCATCTGACTGAAATAGCTCAGGGTGCTTTCGCCGCTGTAGGATTGCCAGTTGGTGTTGGTGACGAAGCTCACGGCGGTGTTCAGCGCCAGATGCCAGCTCAGGCCAGGCAGCTGCTGCGGATTCAGCGGCAGCGCGCCCTGCATCAGCAATATTGCCAGCAGCACCACGAAACCCAGCGCATTAAACAGCAGAATCGCCAGCAGGTAGTGCGGCCAGCGCATGTCCGATTGTTGCGCGCCCAGCAGTCGCCACAGCGGCGATTCCAGGCGGGTAAACACCGGCTTGTCAGCCACTAACGAGGCCAGACCCCGTCCGAGCGGCTGCGCCAGCACCATCAGCAGCAGCAGATAGAATGCGATGAGTAAAAAAGCATTGGCCGCCATCAGAAGGCCTCCGCATTTAACAGGGCATAGATCAGATAGCCCAGTAACAACACCACCAGCACAATGCCGGTTATTACGCCCACGCTCACAGGAACCTCCAGAGGATTGGATTTATGGCTTAGCTTGCGCGGAGGCGTATAAAGAAGGGGTTAAAATGCAGCGGGCGGGCGTAAAAATAGTGTAAAAATGGCGAAAAATCAGGCGACTTCCAGCGCCCAGATACGATTCAGATCGACGTTACCCCACAGCGTGCTGTCCTCTGCACCCACAATGCTGTCGGTGCAGAAGCTGTCGCCAAGGTCGAGCTCTTCCGGTTTCACTTCACGCTGGGCGTGCAGTGACCAGAAGACATGCACGCAGGGACGCATCAGCGATTTTTCGCCCGCTTTCACCACCAGCGCCACCCGGCCGGAGGCCAGACGCACCAGCGATCCCACCGGATAGATGCCGATGGTCCGCACGAAGGAGTGCAGCAAGCCAGGGTCGAAATGTCCGCGCCAGCTCAGCATCTGGTGCATCGCCTCGGCGGGTGTCCAGCCGTTGCGATAGGAGCGGGTCGAGGTCACGGCATCATAGACATCGCACACCGCCGCCATGCGGGCGTAGAGCGAAATCGCCTCGCCTTTCAGGCGGTGCGGATAGCCGCTGCCATCATATTTCTCATGATGATGCAGGGTGATATCGAGCAGATCGTCATCGGCGTCGGCTTCTATCAGCATCTGCGCACCGACCACCGGATGCTCACGCATCACCCTGAACTCCTCTTCAGTCAGCTTGCCCGCTTTGTTCAGGATCGCCAGCGGTACAGCCGCTTTGCCGACATCATGCAGTAAACCGCCCATGCCCACCCGACGCAGCTCCTGTTCATCCAGCCCGAGTTTTTTACCCAGCGCAATCATCAGCCCGCAGACCGCCATGGAGTGCAGGTAGGTGTAGTCATCATGATTTTTCAGTCGCGCCACGCTCAGCATAGCGGAGGGTTCACGCGTGATCGATCCGGCGATTTCATCCACCAGATCCATCATATAATCGAGCTTCAGGCCGTTACCCAACCGCGCTTCGTTGAACATCGCCAGCACTTTCGGTTTGCCCTGCAAAAAGATCTGCTGTGCCTGATCCAGTTCCTGGAAAAACGGGGTGCGGCCAATGGTTCTCTTCGCGACCGTGGAGGCGATCGGCGCCTGCACCGATCGATCGAGGTCGATCCAGAGCTGGCGGATCCCTTCAGTGCGAAGCATGGCGATTTGTCGGGGATCGGTGATCAGCATCTCATTATGAATGCGCTGGTCTTTTATCCACCAGACCTCCAGCTTGTGGATAAACATCCCTGGGCGCAATTCATCAATGGTAATCAGCTTTATCACGCTATCACTCTTTAATATCAGCGGGTGGTAAGGTGATATCGGCAGCCGGACAAATTTTCTTCAGGCTGTTTTGTGCGAAGGTGAGGGTCTGGTGAGTGGTCAGAGGAGAGGCGTCCTGCCTCGCCCCCGTTTCAGCAGGGAGTTAAAACGCCGCGGTGGTTACACTACCCGGGTCCGCACCGGCTCGCCACGGGCAAACGCCAGCATATTCTCAAAGACCAGGTCAGCCATCGCCGCCATGGTTTCGCGGGTGCTGCTGGCGATATGCGGCGTGATCACCACATTGTCGCGCTGGCGCAGTGCGTCAGGCACCTGCGGCTCCTGTTCAAACACATCCAGCCCGGCACCGGCGATCTGCCCGGTTTCCAGCGCATCCACCAGCGCCTGCTGATCCACCACGCTGCCGCGCGCAATGTTAATCAGATAGCCCTGTGGTCCCAGCGCCTGCAGCACTTCCGCATTAATAATGTGGCGCGTCGCGGCACCGCCCGGCAGGGTCAGCACCAGGAAATCGGCCTGCTGCGCCAGCGCCACCAGGCTCTCATGACGGGTGTAGGGCACATCGGGGCGTGAACGCGGATTGTAATAGTGAATCGCCATATCAAACGCCTGCGCGCGCCTTGCCACCGCCTGACCGATATTGCCCAGCCCGACGATTCCGCACACCTTGCCACCGATTTTGCTGCTCAGCGGAAAGCGGCCCTGCGACCAGTGACCGGCGCGTGTGAAGCGATCGGCCTCGCTGATGCGGCGCGCCACATCCAGCAGCAGCGCCATCCCCAGATCGGCGACGCAATCATTGAGCACCTCCGGCGTGTTGGTCACCACAATGCCGCGCGACCGGGCGGCTTCCGTATCAATGCTGTCATAACCGACGCCGTTACTGCAGATGGCTTTCAGGTTTGGCAGCGCGGCGATCAGCGCGGCCGGTGCGCCCATCACCGCGTTGCCGCTGGTGACCAGCATGTCGATATCTGCGCCCTGCTCAGCCAGAAAGGCTGCCTCATCTTCCGCCTCCCACAGCCGGAACGCGGTGAACGTCTTTTCAATGTTCTCTATCAGCTGCGGTGGCAGGAATTTCCCTCTGATCAGCACCTTACATTGCTTTAATGCCATCTTCTTTCTCCTGATTGTTATAGGATGCCGGGCGATCGCTCTCTTCACCAACGCGTTCAATCGGCCCCATCACCAGCAGGAACAGCAGGGCCGCTACCACGCAGTGTGCCGCCACAAACGCCAGCCCGATGCTGTAGCTGCCGGTCAGACCGACGATGATGCCGAACAGCAGCGGCGTGGTGAAACCGGCAATATTGCCGATGCCGTTAAAAATGGAACCTGCCAGGCCCACCGCCTCTTTGGGTGCGGTGTCGCTGATCACCGTCCAGGTGCCTGCCCCGGCCGCTATGCCTTTACCGAAAAAGGCGAAGGACATAATGGCGATAATGCCGCTATTGCCCGGAATGATCGCCGCCAGCACCAGACTGGACGCCATCAGCATGCCGACGATATAGGGCGTTTTACGCGCCCAGGAGACGCTCCAGCCCCGGGCGATTAACTTGTCTGACAGGTAGCCGCCGCTGATCCCGCCCAGAAAACCAAACAGCGCCGGAGCAACGGTGGCGAAGCCCGCCTCCATGATGTTCATGCCGCGCGCCTGCACCAGATAGATCGGAAACCAGGTAATAAAGAAGTAGCTGAGCGCGATGATGCAGTACTGACCGAGATAGGCGCACCAGAGCATGCGATTAGTGAGCAGCTTTCTGAACATCGCTTTACTGACCGGTGGCCGCGCTTTCAGCGTCTGCGCCGAGTCGATATCCACCAGCGCACCACCGTCAACGATGTGGCGCAGTTCACTCTCTGACACGCCAGGGTGATTGCGCGGCTCGCGCATCCAGGCAGCCCAGACAAACACCGCCAGCAGGCCGATGCCGCCCAGCACAAAGAACGGCCACTCCCAGCCAAAGCGCGACACCAGCCAGCCTGACAGCGGCGAGAAGATGGCGACGGCAAAATATTGCGCCGAGCTGAACAGCGATGAAGCCCGTCCCCGCTCTGCGCCAGGGAACCACATAATCACCACGCGCGCATTGGCGGGAAAGCTGGGTGCCTCGATCAATCCCAGCATAAAGCGCAGACCAAACATCAGCATCAGCGCGCCGGTCATGCCGCTGGAGAACTCACCAACGAATCCCATCGCCAGCGTCGAGACTGACCAGAGCGCCAGCGTGACGCCATACACTTTTTTAGCCCCGAAGCGGTCAAGAAACAGCCCGCCGGGGATCTGACCGATAACGTAGGCCCAGCTGAAGGCAGAGAGGATCAATCCCAGCTGGATCGCTGACAGGCCGAACTCCTCTTTGATTGCCGATCCGGAGATCGAGAGGATCGAACGGTCGGCATAAGCCACGACCGACAGAAAGAGGATCAGGCAGAGGATCCAGATGCGTACATGAGACGTCCGGTGAGTCGTTTGGTCTTTAAGCATGAGCTGAATTCCTTAAAAAGCGGCAGGTTGCGCCACGAGGTTTTTTTCAGGAATAACGCTGAGATTTCCCGCTTAAGGAAATATAGATAGGAGGCTAACGATGGATCATTGTGCGGATGTTGAGATCGTCAGGCCCGATTTAACGGTTTTCTGACAACCACCACAAAGGCCAGTGCGATGCTGCACAAAAGCGCAACAAGCCGCGGCTGCCTGCCGCAGAGTGTGCGCCACGTCGAGGATTTCATCGGCGCTGGCAGCTATGACGCGGCGATTTTACGGCAAAGTGTGGCGGCGCTAGCAAGAGTGAAAAGGGCCGGTTGTCAAACCCGGCGACTGTTCATAAGCTGCAAATGATAATCTTTGTCCATTTTTATAATAAATGAAAAATCCATTTCACTCAGTTAACCTCGGGAGTCTGCAATGAAAAAACGTGCATGGGCAATACTCTGTCTGCTCTCTCTTTCCACGTCGGCGCTGGCAGAGAAAATTGGCGTCTCAATGGCCTATTTCGACCAGAACTTTCTGACCATTATCCGCCAGTCGATCGAGAAAGAGGCCAAAGCGCGTCAGCTGGATGCGCAGTTCGAAGATGCACGCGGCGACGTGGGCCGTCAGACCGATCAGGTGCAGAGCTTTATCAGTTCCGGGGTAGACGCGATTATCGTCGATCCGGTCGACTCCGCCAGCACCCCTGCCCTGACCAGACTGGCGCAGCAGGCTCACATTCCGCTGGTCTACGTTAACCGCACACCGGGCGATAAAACCCTGCCGCCGGGCGTGGTGTTTGTCGGCTCTGACGAACGCGAATCGGGCACGTTGCAGATGGAAGCGCTGGCGAAGCAGGCGGGTTATCGTGGCAAGGTCGCCATTATCATCGGTAACCTCAGCGATGCGGGTGCGCTGCAGCGCACCAAAGATGTGGAGCAGGTGGTGGCAAAGTATCCCGACATGAAAGTGGTGCTGAAGCAGACCGCCAACTATTCGCGTAATGAGGGCATGGATTTAATGCTCAACTGGCTGTCGAACGGGGAAGAGATCGATATTGTCGCCGCCAACAACGACGAAATGGCGATTGGCGCAACCATGGCGATTGCCCAGGCGAAACCGAAGAAAACCATTCTGGTGGGCGGCATTGATGCCACGCCGGATGGCCTGAAAGCCCTGGCAAGCGGCAAACTGGCCGTCACCGTATTCCAGGATGCCGTAGGCCAGGGCAAAAAATCGGTCGAGGTGGCGCAGCAGATGATCAAAGGGGAAAAAGTCGATTCCCACCAGTGGATCCCGTTTGAACTGGTAACGCAGCAGAACATGCAGCAATACAGCAATAAAAATCCGTAATGCAAAGCGGAGCGGCAGCGCTGCCGCTCCGGTTATCACTTCTCGTGCAGCAGTTTCGCCATCATCACCACATCGCGCAGCTGACCGTCGCGCAGGGCGGCCTGGCGCATCACCCCTTCACGCTCAAAGCCCAGCCGCTCATAGAGCCGCAGCGCCCGTTCGTTGTCGTGAAACACCTCCAGCTCCATACGCGTAATCCCCAGCCAGTTACGGGAATAGTCGAGCGCGGTGCGGATCAGGCGCTCACCGACGCCGCGACCGGCGTAATCGGGATGCACACCCAGCCCAAAGCTGATGCAGTGGCGGGTGCGCGGCTTGTTATCCACAAACAGCGTCAGCTCACCGGCCAGCACGCCCTCGATCTCCGCGACAAAGGCGATAAACCCCTCGGCATCCATTCTGGCGATTTTTTTCTCCCAGGTGGCAACGCTGGGAAACGGCAGCTGCAGCGTCCAGGGATAAACATCGGGATGACTGTAGAGTCGCTGATAGGCGGCGGCATCCTGCGGTTCCCGTGCCCGAATAATGATTTCCATATTTTCTCCTTTTAGCCGAACGGGGTTCATGCACTAAGCTGTAGCTCTTTACCGGACGGAAAGAGTATCGCTATGTTGTATCGCCGTTTTGAGCGTTTTATCAATATTTTTCATGACGCGCCCACCGACTCGCCCCCTTCAACGGTCTGGTCGTTTTACCTCTACTATCTGCGGCAGGTCTGGCCGAGTTTCGCGGCACTGCTGGTAGTGGGACTGGCGTCAGCCCTGATTGAAGTGTCGCTGTTCAGCTATCTGAGCCGCATTATCGATATGGTCAATCACTCCACGCCCGCCACCCTGTTTCGGGATAACTGGCCGATACTGCTGTGGATGGGGGCGGTGGCGCTGATTCTGCGGCCGATTTTTATCGCCCTGCACGACATGCTGGTACATCAAAGCATCAGCCCGAGCATGACCAGCATGATCCGCTGGCAGAATCACAACTACGTGCTGCGCCAGAGCCTCAATTTCTTCCAGAACGATTTCGCGGGTCGCATCGCCCAGCGCATTATGCTGACCGGCAGTTCACTGCGCGATTCCGCGGTGCAGCTGGTGGATGCCATCTGGCACGTGCTGATCTACGCGGTGACTTCACTGGTGCTGTTTGCCGGTGCCGACTGGCGGCTGATGATCCCGCTGATTCTGTGGATGGTGGCCTACAGCGCCTCGCTGCGTTTCTTTGTGCCGCGCGTTAAAGCGCGTTCGGTGGTCTCCTCAGAGTCGCGATCTAAGCTGATGGGCACCATTGTCGATGGTTATACCAACATCGCCACCATCAAGCTGTTCGCTCACAGCGATCTGGAACGGCAGTATGCGCGTGAGGCGATTCAGGAGCAGACCGAAAAAACCCAGAACGCCGGTCGCATGGTCACCAGCATGGATCTGACCCTGTCGGCGCTGAACGGCCTGCTGATTGTCTCGACCTCCGGGCTGGCGCTGTGGTTATGGAGCCAGTCGCTGATTAGCGTCGGGGCGATTGCACTGGCGACCGGTCTGGTGATCCGCCTGGTGAATATGTCCGGCTGGATCATGTGGGTGGTCAACGGCATTTTCGAAAATATTGGTACGGTACAGGATGGCCTGAAAACCATTGCGCAGCCGCTGAGCGTGCAGGATGCGCCGCAGGCGAAGCAGCTTAAGGTGACGCGCGGCAACATCCGCTTTGAGGATGTGCGCTTCGATTATGGCGGTGGCCGTCAGGTGATTAACGGCTTTAATCTTGACATCAAACCTGGTGAGAAGATTGGGCTGATTGGTCCCTCGGGCGCCGGTAAATCGACGCTGGTGAACCTGCTGCTGCGCCTCTATGACCTGAACGCAGGGCGGATTGTGATCGACGATCAGGATATCGCCGCCGTGACGCAGGAGAGCCTGCGCAGCCAGATTGGCATGATCACCCAGGACACCTCGCTGCTGCACCGCTCAATCCGTGAAAACCTGCTGTATGGTCGTCCCGACGCCAGCGAAGAGGAGCTGCAGCTTGCGATTCACCGCGCCCGCGCCGATGAGTTTATCCCGCTGCTCTCCGACTCGCTGGGTCGCACCGGGCTGGATGCGCACGTGGGCGAGCGCGGCGTGAAACTGTCGGGCGGTCAGCGTCAGCGTGTGGCGATAGCCCGCGTGCTGCTGAAGGATGCGCCGGTTCTGATCATGGATGAGGCCACCTCGGCGCTCGACTCCGAAGTGGAAGCGGCGATTCAGGAGAGCCTGGAGTCACTGATGCAGGGCAAAACCGTTATCGCCATCGCGCACCGCCTGTCGACCATCGCGAAGATGGATCGGCTGGTGGTGCTGGATAAAGGCGGCATTGCCGAGATGGGCAGCCATCACGAGCTGCTGGCGCAAAACGGCCTCTATGCCCGCTTGTGGCAGCATCAGACCGGCGGTTTTGTCGGCATCGATTAATCGCCGCGTCGATAGGGTAAGGCGTCGCGGGCTTCTTCCGCCCAGCCGCGCACGCCTTCCCGCTCCTGCACCAGAAAATCTGCCACGGCATCGCGCAGGCCGGGATGCAGCAGATAGTGCCAGGAGTGGGTAATCTGCGGCTCAAAGCCGCGCACCAGCTTATGCTCGCCCTGCGCGCCGGCATCAAACCGCGTCAGCCCCTCATCAAGGGCCAAATCCATTCCCTGATAGAAACAGGTTTCGAAGTGCAGCCGGTCAAACTCCGCCAGACAGCCCCAGTAGCGGCCATAGAGCGCGTTGCTGTCCCGCAGATAAAACGCCATGGCGGCCGGTTGCTGCTGTAAACGGGCGATCACCACCACAATATTCTGCGGCATGCGTTCCGCCAGCAGGCTGAAGAAGTCACGCGTCAGATAGGGACGCTGACCGCGCACCGCATAGGTGTTGGCGTAACAGGTGTAGACAAAATCCCACTGATCTTCGCGCAGCTGGTAGCCCAAGTAGCGGTCAAACTCAAAGCCGCTCTGCATCACCTGCTCACGCTCTTTACGCAGCTGTTTGCGCTTGCGCGACATCAGCGAATCCAGGAAATCCTGAAAATCGCGGTAGCCACGGTTATGCCAGTGATACTGACAACCGAGCCGGGAGAGCCAGTCGGGCTGATCGGCCAGCAGCTGGTTAGCCTGCGCATCGGTAAAGTTGATATGTGCCCCGCTTAAGCCCTGCTGTAACAGGCTCTCAGGCAGGGCCGACAGCAGTTGCGCTGCGGCAGCGGTTTCGCCCAGCAGGCGCGCACCGCTGACCGGGCTGAAGGGGATCGCGCCCAGCCATTTCGGGTAGTAGCGGATTCCGGCGCGCTGGCTGGCATCCGCCCAGGCGTGATCAAAGACGTACTCGCCCTGTGAATGGCGTTTGCGGTAGCCTGGCAGCGCGGCGCGGGTCACCCCCTCCTCCCGCCACAGCAGATGATCGGGCTGCCAGCCCGCCTCTGACCGCACGCTGCCGCTCTGTTCTAACGTGAGCAGAAAGGCGTGACGCAAAAAGGGCTGGTCATCAGGCAACAGCGCATCCCACTCGGCGGCCGGGATCTCCGCCAGTGACGTCAGGTGAATCAGCGACATGAATTACTCCAGAGAACGTCGGGCAGAGAGTCAGTCAAGCAGGTTTTCCGCGCCAGCGAAAGGGTTAAGGCACGCAAAGTGAAGGCTGCATCAGCGGAGCACAGCTTCTATACTGCGACTTTATCTCCACAGGACACCGCCATGGATCGACTCGATTGTGACCGGATGTTTGTCACGGTGCTGGAAACCGGCAGCTTTTCTGCGGCGGCGTTACGTCTCGGCACCAGCAGCAGTCAGGCTTCCAAGCTGGTTTCAAAGCTGGAGCAGCGGCTCGGCGTCCAGCTGTTTAAGCGCAGCACGCGCGCCCTGTCACCCACCGATGTCGGGCGCAGCTATTATGAGCGGGTCAAAAACCTGCTCGATGCGTTTGAGACGCTGGATGCCAGCGTGCGTGAAAGCGCTACGACGCCTACCGGCAGGCTGAAAATCAGCGCCCCCGGCTCCTTTGGTACTGTGGTGTTGTCTGAGGTGCTGGTGGCGTTTGCCCGGCGCTATCCGCTGATTGAACTGGATGTCAGCTTTTCAGACCGGTCCGTCAACATCGTCGATGAAGGCTTTGATATGGCGATCCGTATCGGCACCCTCAGCGACAGCAGCCTGGTCGCGCGCAAGCTGGGTGAGGTGCATGTGCGCATCGCCGCCTCGCCGGTCTATCTTGAGCAGTTTGGCACGCCGCAGCACTGGCGCGAGATGCCCCAGCATCAGTGCATCATCGACACCAATTTTCGCGATCCCTGGCACTGGCCGTTTGCCGGCGGCGGCGGCGGCGAGATTGTCACCGTACCGGTCCGCGGGCGTCTGCGCTTCGCCAACACCGAAGCCTGCCTGCAGGCCGCGATGGCCGGACTGGGCATTGCGCGGCTGCCCGGTTTTATCGCAGCTCCCGCGCTGCAACGCGGTGAGATTGTCCGGCTGCTGGAGAATTTCGACACGCCACCGCTTGGCCTGTTTGCGGTTTATCCGCCCGCCCGTCATCTGGCACACCGGGCGCGCCTGCTTATCGACTTCCTGGTGAGTCACTTTACCCGTTTTCCGCCCGCGTAATTTCTTCCAGAATGGAAGAAATGATTGTCTTTATGACCGGATTATCAGCCGTTTAGTCATCAGTTAAGCTGCTTCTCACATTACAGAGGAGTCGCGCGATGTTAGTAGAAGGCAAATGGAGTAGTGACTGGCACCCGGTGCAGTCGACCGATAAACAGGGTGGATTTGTCCGTCAGACGTCCGGTTTCCGGCATTTTATCAGCAGCGATGGCTCCACTGAATTTGCGGCAGAAGCGGATCGCTACCATCTCTATGTGGCGCTGATCTGTCCGTGGGCGTCGCGCGCGTTAATTGCCCGCAAGCTCAAAGGGCTGGAGTCGCTGATTAGCGTGACGGTGGTTGAACCGCAGCTCGGTGCCCAGGGCTGGCGCTTTGGCAATTTCCCCGGCGCACAGCAGGACCCGCTGAATAACGCGCAGTACCTGCATGAAATCTATACCCGCGTCGCGCCCGATTACACGGGCCGGGCCACCGTGCCGGTCTTGTGGGACAAGAAAACCGGCACCATCGTCAGCAACGAGTCCGCTGATATTGTGCGTATGTTCAACAGCGGCTTTGGCGATCTGGCCGATAACCGCATCGACCTCTATCCCGCCGCGCTGCGCTCTGAGATTGATGCGCTGAATGAGAGTCTCTATCCGCGTCTGAATAATGGCGTTTACCGCGCCGGGTTCGCCACCACATCGATCAGCTACCAGCAGGCATTTAATGACGTCTTCAGCCAGCTCGACGAACTGGAAGCCCTGCTCAGTGATGGTCGCACCTTCCTGCTGGGTGAACGGCTGACTGAAACCGATATTCGCCTGTTCGTCACCCTGATTCGCTTTGACGTCGCCTATCATGGCCTGTTCAAATGTAACCTGCGCCGGATACGCGACTATACGCTGCTGAATCGCTATCTTAAGAGCATGCTGTCAGTCTCCGGCGTGCGTGAGACGGTCAGCATCGATCATATCAAACAGGGTTACTACTCGATCAAGGCACTGAACCCGAACGGGATCGTTCCGGCAGGCCCGGATCTGAGCGAGTACGGCCTATAAAGGAGCATTAATGGCAAAAGCACTGGTAATTTTTCTGCATGGCGTAGGCAGTAACGGCGACGATCTGGCACCGATTGGCCGTCACTGGGCGACGCTGTTGCCGGATGTGATTTTTGCCTCACCCAATGCGCCCGAACGTTTTACCGCCGGTTTTGGCTGGCAGTGGTTCAGCCTGGAGGAGGTGACGCCAGAGAACCGGCCAGGCCGGGTCCGGGCCGCGCGGGCGGCGTTTGACGCGACCCTCAGCGACGTTATCGCACAGCACGGCTTCGCCGACCGCTGGCAGGATGTGGTGCTGGTCGGCTTTTCACAGGGGTCGATCATGGCGCTGGATGCGCTGGCATCTGGCCGTTATCCGCTGGCGGGCGTGGTCGCCTTTTCGGGTCGTCTGGCGGTTGACGGTGAACTGACGCCACAGCCTCATCTGCCCGCGCTGCTGATCCACGGCCAGGCCGATGAGGTGATTCCGTGGCAGGAGAGCGAATCTGCCGCAGCACGACTCAGGGCCGCATTGGTGCCGGTAGAAGCGCGATTTGAACCCGCCACCGGCCACACCATCTCTGCTCAGGGTGCCATGCACGCCGCCGCGTTTATCGCGCAGTGCTTACAGGATTAACCCCAGCAGCGCTTTAATGCCTGCCAGGCATGACGGGCAGCGACCTCAGGCGGCAGGCGTTTCAGCGCATCATTAAAGACTTCAATGCCCACCGGTCCCTGATAGCCCGCGCTTTTAAGCTTATCGACAAAGCGTTCAATGTCGATAATGCCATCGCCGGGCAGCAGACGCTGATGCTTTGCCATCGCCATCAGGCTCTGCTTATCCTGCGCGGGAACGGCGGCCATATCACACAGCTGCACTTCATAAATGCGATCGGCAGGAATGCCGTCCAGCTGCGAGGCGTCGCCGCCCAGTGCGCAGATATGAAACAGATCGACCACCAGCCCGATATTGGGCTGATCGAGCCGCTGCAATCGCTGCCACGCCAGCGGCAGGGTGTTATCCACGCTGCACCAGGCCATCGGCTCATACATAATGCGCATGTTGTAGCGCGCAGCTTCAGAGGCCATCCAGCGCAGGTCATCATCAATCTGGTCGGCGCAGCAATCCTCGCGGGTGCTGGCCGGCGCCTGAATGGTGTCGCAGCCCAGCGCCTGGGCAATCTGAATAAACTGGCGCAGCTCTTCGCGCTTCTGTCCGCGCAACGCACTGGGTGCCCCGGTGAAATCGCGCAGCACCTGGAGATTGGTAAAGCCAGGTCCCTGCCGGGCAGCGATCTCAGCCAGTGCCGCCGCGCCGCCCTCGCACGCCTCGACATCCTCGCGCCAGATCTCCACCTGATCGAAACCGGCGTCACGCGCCGCCTGAAGTTTCTGGCCGGGCTCACCGTTTAACAGCACCAGGTTAAGGAAAGTGGGGTTAGTTCGCATTGCTCGGCTCCTTAATCGTCCGGAATAATCGGTGACGTTCAGCTTCTGCGCCCGTTCATGCGGGATGGTCGGGCGTAAAACCTGAAACAGTATCTACCTCTTAAGGAGTATGACAAGCGCCGCTTAGCCGGATCAGCCCAGCATCGTGACCAGTGCGAAACCGGCAAACGCCATCAGCAGCGAACCGATCACATGCACCAGCGCGCTGGTCATCGCCCAGAGATAGTTCCCTGATTGTAGCAACCCCATTAATTCCGCCGTGAAAGAGGAGAAGGTGGTCAGCCCGCCGCACAGTCCGGTGACGATCAGCAGTTTCCAGATCGGGTCGATATCGGGATGGCGAACAAACCAGGCCATCGCGCCGCCGATCACCAGACCGCCGATCAGATTCACCAGCAGTGTGCCAGGTGGCAGATTGGGAAAGAGCGCATTAAAGCGCATCGCAAAGAGCCAGCGCAGTACACAGCCGGCAGAGCCGCCGATCATCACAGCCAATAACGGTTTCAACATGTCTTGCTCCTGATTGCAGATTGACGCCGGGCTGAGGGGGAAAGGCAGAGATAAACTGCGCCTGACACCTCAGCTCCCGCGAAAGGATTGAGTGTCAGGCGTCATCAGCCGGTGTAAAGCCCACCGGCGGTTGGGAAAGGTGGCACGCCATCACCTTGAGCCGGTGATAATACGACGCCCGTTTCAGGCTGGCAACAGTGAGGTCATGGCGGCTGAAAACCTTGACGCGCACGCCACAGACGGAGTAATGCTGATGGTTTACAGCCTGTTGCGGAGACCCTATGCGTACCCTGATTTTTGATACCGATATCGGCGTGGATGACGCCTTTGCGCTGGCCTATGCGGCGCGGACGCAGCATCTGCTGGGGATTACCACGGTCTTCGGCAACGTGGCAGTGGGTCAGGCGGTGAAAAACGCCCGACTGTTTTGCGGGAAAATGGCGATTAACGCGGAGGTCTATCGCGGCTGTTCACGACCGCTGGCGCTGCCACCCTCTGCGCCTGCCAGACTGCACGGTGAAGATGGGCTGGGCGATGCGTTTGATAATACCTGCAGCGATCAGGCGCCGGGCGCGGTGCAGTTTATTATCGACAGCGTGCGGGCGCAGCCGCATCAGATCACCCTGGTGGCGATTGGTCCGCTGACCAATATAGCCACGGCCATTAATCAGGCGCCGGATATTATTCCGCTGGTAAAAGAGCTGGTGATCATGGGCGGCGCATTTGGCACCGACGGGCACAGTGGCAACGTGACGCCCTTCAGCGAATTTAATATCTGGAAAGATCCGCATGCTGCCGATCAGGTACTCGCCTCGGCGCTGAACGTGGTGGTGATCCCGCTGGATGTCACGCACAAGGTGCTGATCAGCGGCGATGAGGTTCAGCGTCTGAATCAGCCAGTGCTGAGTGCGATCTGTCGCCCTTACCTGGCTTACAGCCTGCAGAAAGAGGGGTTCGAGGGTATGGCGCTGCATGACACCCTGGCGGTGGCGTGGCTCACTCTGCCACAGGCGTTTACCCTGACCGAAAGCCCGCTGCGGGTGATCACGGAGGGCATCGCCTGCGGTCAGACGGTGCGTAAGCTGAGCGCGCTGGCATCCCGCCAGGATCCCTTTAACGGCCTGCCCGCCCAGCGTATCGCACTTGGCGTGGATGCTGACGCGGTGCGGGCGCACTTCTTTCAGACCCTCACCGCGCCCTGAACCACGCGAACCGACTGGCCGCGTTACCGGTCGAAATGAATCACGCCTTTGATCAGCTCGCGGTTGCTGATGATTTGCGCCTCAAAGGTTTCATCCAGCGTGGAGAAGGCCAGATGGTGATTCAGCATCATTTCGGCGCGCAGCTGGCCGCTGGCCATCAGCGCACGCACCCGATCGAAATCTTCACGGGTGGCGTTGCGGCTGCCCATCAGGGTGGTCTCTTTTTTATGGAATTCACTGTCCGGGATCACCAGATCGCCTTTGTGCAGGCCGACATAAACGATAGTGCCGCCGTGTCGCATCAGGTTGACCGCATTGTTCATCGCCGCCGGGCTGCCGGTGGCGTCGATCACCTTCAGCGCCAGACGGCCACCAAACTCCTCGCGCAGCGCGCTGTAAAACGCTTCATCAGCCGGATTCAGTGCCGCCAGGCCGAGCTGGTCAGCAACATGCTGGCGACGAAATTCGCTGGTATCCGCCACCACCACCTGCGCGCCGCTGGCGGCGGCGATAGCGGCAACACCCAGCCCAATCGGTCCGGCACCCACCACCAGCACCTGCTCATCCGCCACAATTGCGGCACGACGCACTGCATGGGCGCTGATGGCAAACGGCTCAATCAGCGCAGCCGCTTCCGGCGCGACATCATCCACCGCCAGCAGCGTGCTGACCGGCACGCTCAGGTAGTCGCAGAACCCGCCATCCTGATGCACACCAATCACTGAGATCTGCTCACAGCAGTTGGTCTTGCCGCTCTGGCAGGCGTCACAGCGCAGGCAGGAGATGTAGGGCATTAACGCTACCCGCTGGCCCGGCTGAAAGTCCTCCGCATCACTTCCCGGCGCCACGACTTCGGCACAGATTTCATGGCCCAGCACCCGTGGATAGCTGAAGAATGGCTGATTACCGGACCAGGCGTGGATGTCAGTGCCGCAGATTCCCGCGGTGAGGATTTTAATCAGTACCTCGCCAGCGGCGGGCGTGGGGATATCGCGGGTGGTCCATACCATCTTACGTGGTTCAGCGATGACCAGTGCTTTCATTGTTGTCATGGTGATTCTCCGGTTGTCCTGCAGGCAGTTATGGCGAATCCTGCACGCGCTGCGGTGTTCGTTTGCGGGAAGTGTGAAGCACCGCGATTTTTTTGGGCTTTGAATGGTTTTTAATGCATAAAAAACCGGAGAGTGAGATGAGCCGCAGCCAGAATTTGCGCCAGAACGTCATCAACCAGATGCTGGAAAGCATCGCTCAGCACCACATTCGTTCACCGCTGCCGGCCCAGGCGGCACTGGCGGAAATGTTCAATATCAGCCGGACTACGGTGCGCCACACCCTGCACTATCTGCATCAGTGCGGCGTGCTGGATAAGGTGGATCAAACCTGGGTTATCGTGCGCGATCCGCGCGAAGATGACGGTTTTAGCGCGTTAACGCCGCCGATTGAGCAGCAGGCCAGCCACTTTGAGCAGATGTTTTTTAATATGATTAATCAGCGGCAGCTGGTGCCCGGCGATACCTTCAGCGAGCTGCAACTGGCGCAGCAGGTGAAAGTCAGTCCGGTGGTGGTGCGCGAATTCCTGCTGCGCTTTATGCGCTATGACCTGCTGGAGCCGGTCAGACGCGGCCAGTGGCGGATGAAAAAATTCACCCAGGATTACGCCGAGAAGCTGTTTGAACTGCGCGAGATGCTGGAAACCCACGCCCTGAGCCGCTTCCTGAATCTGCCCGCAGGCGACGAGCGCTGGGTTCAGGCGCGGGATCTGCTGGATCGTCACCGATCGATGCGCGATACCATCGCCAGCAACTATCGCCACTTTGCCGCGCTGGATCGTCAGATGCATTCGCTGATTTTATCCGCCGCCAACAACCCGTTTTTCAATCAGTCGCTGGAGATTATCTCGGTGATCTTTCACTCGCATTATCAGTGGGATGAGAGCGACCTCAAGCAGCGAAATATTGTGGCGCTGGAGGAGCATATGGCGATTCTGACCGCGCTGATTGGCCGTCAGGATGTCGACGCCCTCTGTGCATTACATAACCATCTGGCGACCGCTAAAACCTCGATGGTGCGCTCAATCGGTCAGTACAATTAAAAACCGATTAAAAACCACAAAGCATTAGCTCCCGCACGATTCAGAAACATCTTTGCAACATCCTTAACCCTTTGCTCTTAGTCTCGACTGCAACGTCACGGCGGCCTTTTGCCGCTGCGCGCAGACCCCTTCTCACCATAACGATAAGTACCCAGTTTCGGGAGAGTGCAATGGAAAAGACTTCAGTAACCGGCCGCGACAGCGCAGCTGGTGACACGCCACCAGACCAGGATTTCGTGCCGATGCGTAGCGACGTGGTGCGTTCACCGCGTATCCGCAAGATTCAGATCACGGCGATGCTGCTGTTGCTGTTCGCCGCCATCATCAACTATCTGGATCGCAGCTCGCTGTCGGTCGCGAATATGACCATCCGCGAGGAGATGGGGCTGAGCGCCACCGAAATCGGCTTCCTGCTCTCCGCCTTTTCGCTGGCTTATGGCCTGGCGCAACTGCCATGCGGCGCGCTGCTGGATCGTAAAGGGCCGCGCATTATGCTCGGCATTGGCATGTTTATCTGGTCGCTGTTCCAGGCCGCCTCTGGCCTGGTGCATAACTTTACCCAGTTCATCCTGGTGCGCATCGGCCTCGGCATTGGCGAAGCGCCGATGAATCCGTGCGGCGTGAAGGTAATCAACGACTGGTTCAACATTAAAGATCGCGGCATGCCGATGGGAATGTTCAATGCGGCTTCGATGATTGGACTGTCGGTGGCTCCGCCGATTCTGGCGGCGATGATGCTGGTGATGGGCTGGCGTGGCATGTTTGTCACGATCGGTATCCTCGGCATGTTCCTCGCTATCGGCTGGTATATGATCTACCGCGACCGCGACAACAACACCCTGAGCGCTGAAGAGATCCACTATCTGCAGGCGGGCAGCGTCGCCTCGCGTAAAGAGCCGATCAGCTTCAAAGAGTGGCGCGGCCTGTTTAAGCAGCGCACCATGTGGGGCATGATGATTGGCTTCAGCGGCATCAACTACACCGCCTGGCTCTATATCGCCTGGCTGCCGGGCTATCTGCAGTCGACCTATCATCTCGATCTTAAAAGTACCGGCCTGCTGGCGGCGATTCCGTTCCTGTTCGGTGCGGCGGGTATGCTGCTGAATGGCTATGTGGTCGACTCGCTGGTACGTCGCGGCTTTAACGCGGTGAAAACCCGCAAAGTCTGCATCGTCAGCGGGATGCTGCTGTCCGCCGGCTTTACCGCCGTGGTGACCCGCGCGACCGACACCACCAGCGCCGTAACGCTGATTGGGATGGCGCTGTTCTGTATCCACTTCGCCGGAACGTCGTGCTGGGGATTGATCCACGCCAACGTCACCGCCCGTATGACAGCGTCTGTCGGCAGCATCCAGAACTTCGCCAGCTTTATCTTCGCCTCGTTCGCGCCGGTCATCACCGGCTGGGTGCTCGACACCACCAAATCGTTCAGCATGGCGCTGATGATTTGTGCCTGCGTGACGCTGGTTGGCGCACTCGCCTACCTGCTGCTGGTGCGCCAGCCGATCACCGACGGCGAATAATCACGGCTGACGGCGCGACTGCTACGTCAGCGCCGTCAGGGTGACCCCATGTTTCGCACCATAACGCTGAATACCCGTCATCACCTTCTCCGCGCTCAGCGCGGGTGGAGGTGGCAACAGCGGCGCCCGTTCACGCAGCGCCGAGTCGAAACGGGCAAACGTCGCGAAATCACGCGGGAAACGTTCTTCATCCACGCCAATCAATACGCCTTCATCACGTGCATGGGAGAGCAGCGCCCGCCAGCGGTCAATCTCCGCCAGCCCGATGCTGTCGGTGCCGTGAGAAAAGAGCATCATGTCGATGTTGCGGAACGGCGGCTGTTTTTCCAGGAAGCGTTGCAGGGCCGCGGCCGAAGGCTCGGTGCAAAAGACCAGCCAGAACGGGATGGCGTGCTGATGCATGCTGCACCACGGGTCCATCAGCAGGAAGCTGTCCACCGTCAGCCGGGTCGGTAAAATTCCCGCCGCCAGATACCAGTCGCGGTAGATCTCTGCCACCACATAGCTCATCGCCTCCGGATCTTCATAACGAATCTCCATCAGCTTCCAGTTCTGAGCTTCCGCCAGTTTTTTCAGCGGCGAAATCAGATAACCATCCAGTCCCCACTCCGCTTCCGGCACGTGGTCAGTAATGGCCGGCGGCGTCCAGCGCTCGCGATCGATGCCATAGCGTGCCAGATATTCCGCCACCCGCGGGCCGCCCTGTAAGTACTCTTTTTCGGTTGCGCCGCCGAGCGCACCAAACTGGAAAAACGAGCGATCGCTGGTGCGCGTTACCGGCCACTGCTGGGTGCAGTGATTGATAAACAGCGTGGAGCCAGCGGGCAGACTTCCCATCAGGAATTCGTTAAAGGCCAGCGGCAGCTCGCGCAGTTTCAGCCGGAAATAGCGCATCTGGTCGAGCATCAGCCGATCCTGATTCGGGTCATGCATATGGTGAACCGCAAGACGCGGCCAGGCGGCCAGCAGTGCCGCCGCCACCTCTTTACCCTGCTCAAAACTCGCCTGTACATCATCGGGATCGCTATTGGCCGCGCGCACCGGACAGAGAAAGGTTTGCGGCAGCCAGGGCACGCTCATCGCTGACGCCAGATGCACCAGCGCGCCGTTCGATGAACCGATAAAGGCCGCCGGATAATCCTGTTGCGGGTATTCACTCACCATCCATTCGGCGATCCCTTCCACATCCAGTTCACCCGCCTGACGCAGGCTGATGCCTTCTGCCATGCCGCCCAGCGCATAGCCCCACTCACGCAGTCCGGTCGGCAGCCGGTTCAGTGAGGGCAACAGGCGATCCAGCGTCGGTGACTGGCTGGGGCTGGCAAAGGGGCGGTCGTGCAGCGCATTGGCCAGCGCAAGCAGCATGGCGGCAGCAGAGTCAAAGCGGGCAATCCCTCTTGGTGGTTTACTCATGTTGATCCTCCAGCTGAATACGTGCCAGGAACGGGCGGATGGCGTGACAGAAACTCCACGGGTAGACGTAGTGCAAAGTGTGCGTCCCGTCGCGTAATGTCAGTCTTTCGCTGCGCGGCATCAGGGCGGCGAGTTCATCCAGCCAGCGGGCCGGACAGACGGGATCGCGCGAGCCCCGCAGCAGCAACGTGGGTGCGTTAATGTAAGTAAGGCGATGCTCAATGCGGTCGCGCATCATGGCGCGCAGGGTACCGAAGGCGCGCCGCAGGCCCGCTTTGGCGTAATCGATTCGGGCCAGTGGCCCCGGTGGACGACGGGATTCCAGCCGGCCATTACGCCAGTCGCGCCAGAACTGACGCGGCAGACTGCGGGCATGACGATCGACCGTCGGCCCCTGCAGCACCAGTCCCGCCACAGCCTGTGGATGTTTCACCGCCAGCGCGGCCAGAATCTGGCAGCCAAACGAATTGCCGACCCAGATAGCGCGCTGGAAACCGTTATGCTGTAACCACAGCCACAGCGCATCCGCCAGCTGATCCACCGACATGATCGGCGCAGAAGGGGGCAGTGTGCTGGCGCCAAAACCGGGCAGATCCGGCACCAGCACGTGATAGTCGCGCCCCAACGCCAGCGCCAGTGACTCCATCGCCCGGCCCGACATCACCAGACCGTGGATTAACACGACCGGCAGTCCCTGAGCCTCATTGGGGGTAACGCGGGTAAACATGCGCCAGTCACCAATCTGCTGATAATAACCGGCCAGACCGGCGTGATGACTGTTCGGCGACACCGGCGGCGTCTCCTTAAGCTGCCGCCAGCGTTTCATGCCCCATAACGTGGCCGCCACACCCAATCCAATACCTGCCACAATCGATGCCTGTTTTCGTCGATGCTTCTGGATCATCCGCTGCTCCTGCTTTGGGGAGAATAATTCAGTGTAGGTCGGGATCAGACAGCAGGCGGGTTATCCGCGCGATGGTGTGAAAAAGTATGGGGTTTCGCATAAGAAGACGCTGGCGTTGCGGGTGATAAACTCTGGCGGGAGATCTGTCTGGTGTAAGCGGGAAGGCAATGACGGCAGTGAATGATGTGTGTACGCTGTGAGCGAGAAGCGGACATGAGAGATATAATTAATCCGCCATGAGAATCTCAGATTCCCAGGACTTATTAACCCGGTGAATGACGCCATTAAAAGGGAGACAGGGTGGCAATCGATCACAACGGCTTTATTGCCCTGCCAGAAACCAATAAATTGCAGCCAGAGTTCCGGAATATTGTTGCACAGGTCGTGGCAAAGCTAATCCAAAGTTTTCCTGAGCTTATACATAGCCTTTATTTGTATGGCAGTGTGGCTGAAGGCCGGGCAAAAATCGGGACGTCCGATCTGGATATGACAGTCATATTTAGCGTTGATCCCGGCGAAGCGGCTAAAGTGCAAATTACTGAAATACAACGTAAACTTGAAAAAAATAATCCTGTTGTCAGTAAAATCGATTTTGATTGTGGTCTGTTACAACAGGTAGTGCATCCGGATAATCTGCTTAGCTGGGGATACTGGCTCAAACATCACTGTGTCTGCGTTTACGGAGAGGACCTGAGTCAACGATTCCAGGCATTTAAACCTTCAAAAGAAATTGCTGTAGCAGTGAATGGTGACTTCCTGCCGGTGCTGGAAAAATTAATAACTCAAATGCAGTTATCTGCTGACGAAAATAAAAAGTTGCAGCTACAGCGTGCTGCTGCACGAAAGGCAATCAGAGCAACCAATATTCTTCGAAGTGAACATGACAAAGAGTGGCCTGAAACACTCGAGGAGTATCGCTTTACATTCAATGCCCGATATCCAGCGTTAGCAAAAGAAAGGGATTACTTGCTGGTAATCAGTAATACACCTCAGGGGAGCATCGCTGATTTCAAAAGGCGCGTTATGGCTTTTGCCCGATGGCTTAACGTAACATTTCATCACGGGCAGGGCTTATGAAGAGAGGATTAACATCGGGGTAGCCTGATAAACGTGGAGCAGGTCAACGGACCAGAGATAATACGAATTTCAGGCAATAAAAAACCCGCACTGGGCGGGTTTCTTTTATTATCAGCAGATCTTATCTGCTCAGACTTATGTCTTCATCGCTATTGTAAGCGTCGCTGATAATGAGCGCGGCTTACTGCGCTGTGACGTTGCCAGCTGCAGGGCCTTTGGCGCCATTTTCAATGGTGAAGGAGACTTTCTGACCTTCATCAAGCGTTTTGTAGTTATCACCCTGGATAGCAGAGAAATGTACGAATACATCTTTGCTGCCATCATCAGGAGTGATAAAGCCAAAACCTTTATCTGAGTTAAACCATTTTACTAAACCAGTCATTTTGTTAGACATAGATATTTCCTTAATCGATTAGCCACTAAGAGCGGCGAAGATGGCCTGTAGTTAGAGATTTACTTATTGGGCACTTAGGAGGAGGCTCTCGAAGAAGGATATCTGTGGATAACACTTGAACTGAGGACTACTTTACTAAAACTGCTTTCATAAGGTCTGTGTTCCAAACCGATGACGCATTAAGACATAGCGATAATAATTTAGCAATGTATATGTTTATTTATTTTAACCATTTAAACGCTCAGATGGCTGAATGGCTGTTTTATTTTGACTGCTCAGGAAGTGCTTCAGGCTCCGCTATGTGCGAAGAGGAGCAGGCCAGCCCCGTCATAATGACGGTGCCGATTTAACGTTGATGCTTAACAATAAACAGAGCCAGTAAGGTCACATTGCGTAAAAATTTCCGCACGGCCAGTGAAGCCCTGTCATCGCCTTCTTCATCTGTGAGCTTTACCTGCTGCATATCGTACGCCCGGCTTTCGGTATCTTTCATCCTGATACCGGTCATTATCCGGACGACCTGCCCGCCCTCACCCTCCATCTGAAATGCTGGAGGTTTGCCACCCGCCTCCATTCTGGTGCAGAAGCAGCCTGCCGCGATGAGCGAGAAGCGGGCTAAACCCTACCTGTCCGCCCATTTTGGGCATGCTGACTGTCTCAGTGACCGTGAACGGTCAATCCTACGAGCCGGATAACAACAGGACGGACAACCAGTATGCAAAAGAAAGCCGCTGGCATGGCGACCCGGTAAGCATTCATCACATTTGTCATGTAATGAGGCCCCATTCCGAATTCGGCTAACGTGATGACCAGACTCATCAGGAACGCCATGATGATCGCCATATAAAGCGCAAATATGTAAGGTGTCGTGCGCACCGGCAAGCGGGTTCGTAAGGTTTTTTTTGTTGCAGCATCAGTCATCTGAATATCCTGTTTAACAAAAGTAGATAAGACTGCGGCTAACTTAACAAGCTTATGCGGGGGGTTGTAGAGCGGTTATGCTTTAATCATTATTAAGTAAAAGTGACGAATTAACGGTTGAGGATACGATGGACATTTTAGGGCTGATTAGCACTTTTATCCGCGTGGTGGAAAACGGCAGTATTGCAGCGGCGGCACGCGCTAAAGGTATGAGTCCGGCAGCAATCAGCCAGAGTCTTTCCCGTCTTGAAGCGCATCTGGGCGTGCGACTGCTATCGCGCACCACCCGCAGCATGACCTTAACGGAAAACGGTAAACGCTATTTCGAGAAAGTCCGTCACATCCCACAGGATATCGAACTCGCCTCGCAGGCTGCTGCGAATGAAACCAAACCGCAGGGCCCACTTTGTATCGCCACAACAGCCGCGTTTGGTCGGTACGTTCTGGCTCCCCTTATGCCCGCTTTCAAAGCGTCTTTCCCCGATATAGATATTGAACTGATCAGTACCGATCGCAACGTCGATCATCGCCTGGAAGGCGTCGATGTCAGTATCCGCATCGAAGCACAGCTGAATGATCAACTGATCGCCAGAAAAATTGCATCGTTACCCTTTATATTCTGTGCGGCTCCCGCTTACCTTGATCGCGCTGGTACGCCTAAGACGCCTGGAGAACTTAGCCAGCACGCCTGCCTGGTTTTCCGCTATCCCACCGACAGACGGTTTCTGCCATGGACGTTTATGGTCAACGGACAGCCTGTTAATGCAAAACTCAACCCCAGTTTTATCAGCGATGATATTGATATCATCGCCAGAATAGCCGTAAACGGCGGCGGCATTGCCCGTCTGGCAAGTTTTGTTGCTCAGCCACTGATAGACAGCGGTCTGCTAAGGCCTTTGTCCTGGTCAGGTCACAGTGGCGAGAGCACCATTGAGTCCCTGCCGATGAATATCTATGCCTGTGTCACCGAACGTTCGGCACTCAATTCGAAAGTACGGACATTTATTGAATTTTTGGCCGATGCGATTTAAGACAGGAGCGTTTTTGCCGGGCGAAAATTGTCCGTACTTTTCGGTTTATCCACCCGCAAAAGTAATTCACCGCTGCCGGTCGCGGTTATACAGAAAGCGGCCCTTTTGACGATGTGCAGAAGGAATATAAGCACGCTTTGAGAAGGGGTTTAACGCGGTGAGAGTGGGATTAAAAAGTATCTGGCAGTCAGTAAAAACTGCCAGAATTGAGGAATGAAAAGTCGTTATCAGTCGCTAATTCTGATGACGATTTTGCCAAATGCACCACGGGAGAGATGCCGGAAGGCTTCAACCGCCTCATTAAAGCTGTAAACCTGTTCAATGACGGGTTTAATATTATGTTTATTGAGGAACGGATTCATCCGATCAAACGAGGAGCGTGGTGCAACCGCAATGCCCCGGATTTTTGTCTGACGGAAAATTAACGGCATCAAATCAAGCTGTGCTGTCTGGCCGGTCAGAAATCCTACCTGAGCAATCGTACCGGCAACTTTTGTCGCAGCAATTGACTGATTGATGCCATTGCCCCCGGCGACATCTATCGTTACGTCAGCGCCTTTACCATCAGTCATTTCAAGCACTTTTCTTTCCCACTCAGGGTATTTTTTATAGTTAATCCCTTCATCTGCTCCCAGTGATTTAATGCGCTCAAGGTTTGCATCGTTACTGGAGGTGGCAATGACACGTGCACCATAGGCATGCGCTATCTGAGCAGCGAAGACCGATACGCCACCGGTTCCCTGTACCAGCACGGTCTGACCGGGCTGCAGATTGCCGATATCCATTAGCGAGTACCATGCCGTAAGCGCAGCGATGGGAAGTGTAGAAGCTTCTTCATCGGTCATGCTGTCAGGCGCTTTAACTGCGCTGTCCTCATGAATAATCATGTATTCAGCCAGCCCGCCGGGTAACGGCATTCCAATACACCATGCTGGCTCATCGGCCGCAGGTTCACCCTCTAACCAGCGTGAATAGAGATGCGAGTTAACGCGATCACCCGTGCTAAAACGGGACACACCCTGCCCCGTGGCAACAACGGTACCCGTGGCATCAGAGACAGGAATCAGTGGCTTTGGAACCAGATGAGGCTCATAGAAGCCCTCTACTATTGCCTTATCCCTGAAGTTCAGAGACACCGCACCAACTTTAACCAGAAGTTCACCCGGACCCGGTACAGGCGTTTCCACCTCTTCAAGCTTTAAGTTTTCAAGGCCAAAATCTTTCAGTAACCATGCTTTCATTTTGTCATTTCCCATGTGTATGCATCCAATAGGACGATGATAAAAAAAGCAGGCAGGCGTAAAAAGCCACGTAAAAGGACTTCAGTGTTACTGCAGGAGAAACAATCGGAATGAGATATAATCCGCAATACACTATTTCGGCAGGAATATTTTTTGCGGAGTTAAATGATGCGCTCGAACATGCTGGAATTGATGGATATTTTTGTTCACGTCGTTGAATTCCGTAGTTTCACCCGGGCCGCTGACGCCTTGCAGCTGCATCGCCCTGCGGTCAGTAAGTCCGTACAACAGCTGGAAGACAAGCTTGGCGTTAAGCTATTGCACCGCACCACGCGCAGTCTGAGTGTGACCGTTGAAGGGGAGGAAATTTATCAGCGGGCTAAAACGCTGCTGAGTGATGCCAGCGATATAATGGCTTCTTACTCTTCAAATCAGCGACCTCGTGGCCAGCTGCGCATTGATGTTCCACTGGCGCTGGCGCACAGTATCCTGATCCCACAATTAAGCGATTTTCAGGCTTTATATCCTGAAATTGAAATAGTCTTAACCGCTTCAGATCGCCTGACCCATTTAATTACAGAGGGTGTGGACTGTGTTATTCGTCTCGGTGAGCTTGCTGATTCGAATTTTATTTCGCGCAGAATGGGCAGCCTGCAGATGGTCACCTGTGCAGCCCCCTCTTATCTGGATAAATATGGCACTCCTTTAACGCCTGATGACCTTAAAGATCACAAAGCCATTTATTTTTTTAATGAACACAGTCGGGACATCCAGGAATGGAAATTTGTCATGAATGGCGAAATTGTTTCACGGCATCCGGGAAGCAGCATACGAGTTAACAATTCTGACGTCCTTCTTTCATGTGGCGTGGCGGGCCTCGGCATGCTTCACGCATTATATACGGCATTAAAGCCCTGCCTCGAAACAGGCCAGCTGAAGGAAGTATTATCGGGTTATGCGACTGTGACGAAACCGGTTTCTATACTCTACCCTGACCGACGCTATCTTCCGCCTAAGGTCCGGGTCTTTATCGAATGGTTTACTGAAATATTCAGGAAGAATCATCAGGGTTAACCGTGAATCTTTGTTTCGGCACAGGCAATCCCGTGACCCATTAAAAGTGCTTGTTTCCTGTTTAAGGTATGCCGCCATTTTTCTGGCATCCGGAAATCTCCCGGGCAGATTAGATCACTGCAGCAACGTCTTTTCTGGCTCAAAGTGACGCATAACGGGAAAATCAGAAGGAGAGGAGTTGCAACAAACAGGATGCACCCGAAGTGCAAAAACGCGGGTTTAAATCAGCAGAAGCAAAGGCAGAAAAAGCAGAAAAGGTGATAATCACAGGTCGATCCCTGACCGCGATTATCGAGGGTTTCTTGCGGGGTGCTTAGTACATGGCACCCGGCGGTACGTGTTTGAACGTCTCAACGTAAGCGCGGAACACGTGTTTAAAAATACGTTTCATGGAACACCTGATTCAAATTTAGTTGAACATATACCGAAAAAGTATAGCTCCTGTGCGTTTTAACAGCAAATAAATTTGAACCAGATCACAAAAATGGCGGTTTTATGTGCAAAAGCCCTACGCGGTGTAGCCGAGATGCTGCAACAGAATGGTAGAGCCGACGGCAATCAGCACTACTCCACCCAGCACTTCCGCCCATTTGCCCAGGATCGGACCGATAAAGCGCCCGACTAATACGCCAGTCGTCGCCATCACCGTAGTGGCTGCACCAATGGTCAGCGCGGTAGTAATGATGTTCACCTGCAGGAAAGCCAGACCCACACCAACAGCCAGCGCATCCAGGCTGGTCGCGACGGCAGTTGTCGCCAGGACCATAAAGCCATGACTTTGCGGAGCTTCACAGGGTTCTGCAACAGCAGTCTGACGGAAGCCTTCCATCATCATTCGGCCACCCAGAAACGCCAGCAGGATGAAGGCGACCCAGTGATCCCACGCCATGATGTAACGGCTGGCGGCCAGGCCAAGCGCCCAGCCAATCAGCGGCGTCAGCGCTTCAATTGAGCCGAAAATCAGACCGGTACGCAGCGCTTCTTTAAAACCGGGACGATGCAACGTGGCACCTTTGCCCAGAGCAGCAGCAAACGCGTCCATCGACATGCCCAGCGCAAGAATTAAAGTGGCAATAAAGGTCATGATTTATTCACCTGGGGCGAAAAAGCGGCAATTCACGCTGAATTCACCACACAAAGTGTTCAGTTATGAAAAAGTGGGCGCAGTCTACCATGCAAACCCAAAGATAAAAAGACAGTAAAATCAGGGATTTAAGTATAGCAAAGGCTATAACTCTTATCATCCGCTATGAATCGCGCTAAGTCGATGGTAGCAAAGCATTTTCTGACCATTTCTCTGGCCATGTAGCATGCCGGATGCGCACGAAGCAGCGCGCCACCATTGAACCGTGTCGCCGTTTACCGGAAAATGCCGGGCTGATAAATATGGGATACCGGTTATGAATAACCCTTTTGAAACGTTGATCGTGCCTGGTGGCATTTTATTGCTGGGCTTTCTCTCGGCGCTGCTGCTGCCCGCGCCCGCCTTTAGCGTGACGGTAGCGCAGCATCTGTTGCAGATGTTCCATTTGCAGGACCTGAATCAGCTCTATACGGTGGTGTTTTGCGTCTGGTTTTTGCTGCTGGGCGCACTGGAGTTTTTTGTTATCCGTTTTGTCTGGCGTCGCTGGTTCAGAGGCTGACAGCCTGCGCATCGACCAGCGCTTTTAGCCGTTCGGCACTGCGCGCATAACCTTCACGTGGCAGATGGGCCGCCCCCAGTAACAGGCCCGCACCGCGCTGATCCGCCTGCTGATACCAGATCGACAGCGGCGACGGTGCCATGCCCCACTCCACCGCCTGCTGCGCAATCACCTGATCCGGTGAACCGGCGGGTAAACGGAGAATCACCGCCAGCCCGGCGCGTTGCAGGTCAGGAAAGTGAGGATGCAGCGCCGCGATCATCTGCTCCAGCCGCTCATGATAGACGCGCTTCATGCGCCGCAGATGCCGCATAAAGTGGCCATCCCGCAGAAATTCCGCCACCGCGTTGTGCAGCAATCCGGAGGAGGCAGGCGAAAGCAACGCGCAGACCTCACCGAATCGGGCCATCAGCGCGGGTGGCACCACCATAAAACCGAGACGCAGTTGCGGCGTCAGCGTCTTGCTGAACGTGCCGATGTGCAACACCCGCCCCTGGCTGTCGAGCGCGGCCAGTGCCGGCGCGGCGCGATTGCCGGGCTGAAGCTCGCCGAGATAGTCATCTTCGATAATCCAGCGCTGCGCGCGGCTGGCCCAGTTAAGCAGGGCATGCCGGCGTGCCAGGCTCATCGTCATGCCAAGCGGCGCCTGCTGTCCCGGTGTGACCAGCGCAAAAGCGGCATCCGGCGCGCGAGCAATCCCGGCCTCAACCTGCAACCCTTCGGCATCAACCGGCACGGCAACCGGCGTGACGCGCAGCGCTTCAACCGCGCGACGCGCCACCCAGAATCCGGGATCTTCCAGCCATGCTGTTTTACCCTGAAAATTCATCGCCAGCCCAATCAGTCCCATTGCGCCAGCATAGCCGCTGGTAATAATAATCTGGTCCGCCTGACAGCGCAGGCCGCGTGCCACCGCCAGGTAGGCCACCAGCGCCTGCCGCAACGCTAAGCTGCCGCGGGGATCGGGATAGCTGGCCGGTCTGCTGACCTGCAGGCGCGTCTGACGCTGCAGAATGCGCAGCCAGACTTTGGCCGGGAATGCATCGCTGGCAGGAATGCCCATCTGGAAGGTCAGCGGTGGCGCTTCATACTCCTCTGCACCCTCCAGCAGCTGGCGTTCAGCCTCGGCATTGACCGGTTTTAACGGCGGTAATGGGCTGACGAAGGTACCCGCCGCGCCTCTGGCCTGCAGAAACTGACCATCAACCAGCATGTCATAACTGGCGCGAACGGTGCCACGCGCCACGCCGAGCTGAGCGGCCAGATCGCGGCAGGAAGGCAGACGTGCGCCAGGTTGTAAACGACCTTCACCAATCGCCTGTTCGATCAGCTGGCGCAGTTGTTCACTGAGGCCACGTGACGCGCCGCGCTGCAGTGTCAGCGTGGAAAGCGGCGATGGACCAGTCAGACTCTCATTTTTTGGCACTTTATCTGCTCCATTGAAAGGCTGAAAATCGCCTTATCAACCCTGAATGAGGCAATAAGATGAGCGAACGTATCGATTTTCACAGTGCAGCACCGGCAGGCATGAAAGCGCTGGGCGGCGTATACAGTTATCTGGCACAAACCGATCTGCCGCTCACTTTACTGGAACTGCTGTTCCTGCGCATATCGCAGATTAATGGCTGTGCCTACTGCATTGATTTACATACCAAAGCACTGAATAAAGCGGGCATGGGCTGGGATAAGATCGTGCTGACCTCGGTCTGGCAGGAATCCGGTACGCTGTTCAGTGATAAAGAGAAGGCTGCCCTGTACTGGGCTGAATGCCTGACCCTGATTGCTCAGCAGGGTGCGCCAGACGACCGCTATACCGCACTGAAAGCGCACTTCAGTGAAAAAGAGATTGTCGATCTGAACATCGCGATTGGTCTGATGAACACCTACAACCGCATGGCGATAAGTCTGAAAAAGTTGCCCGCCAGCGCCAGTCAGTCATAAGTGAATCCGATGCGTGCGCCGGTGTGCACGCATTTTCAGACTCACAAAAATGTAACATTATTTTTACACAAGCAGCCTTTCAGGCGCTCTGCTCCCGATTCCCGTTATTCCTTGCTGCATAATAAATCGCTAAATTTCAGCGGATTAAATAATTCCGCACGGTTCATATCCATTCCGTCGTTGCACCAGTATGGGGCTTTTCAGCAACATGCCATTTCCGTTAACCCACTGACTTCACACTAAAAAATCCCTAATACGCCGCTGGCCCTGATGATTAATTCTTATGCTGAATCATTTCTGCATTTAAAAAATAAACAAATGTTTAATTCAGATGCGAGAATGTTATATTCAGATGACAAAGCATAACGTGCAGTTAACGCGTTATTACCGCTTTAACCCTATACCTGAGACTTAACCTTTGAGAAATAGCGCAACGCGCTCGTAAGAAGCGTGACTATTTCGCCTGCAAAACTGTTGGGCTTCAGGTCAACAGAAGAGGAGATGTCGCCTCATGTGCAATTCAGCTGTAAACCTTGCGCTCGCGATGAGTGCCATGGCAAAGGACACCACTACTACCGCGCAGGAGCGCAAAGACGTTGACGTGCTGCTGATTGGCGCAGGTGTGATGAGCGCCACCCTTGGCGCGTGGCTGCAGGATTTAGAGCCGGACTGGTCCATCGAAATGGTGGAGCGGCTGGATAGCGTGGCCGAAGAGTCGTCCAACGGCTGGAATAACGCGGGCACCGGTCATGCGGCGCTGGCAGAGCTGAACTATACGCCTCAGCAGGCGGATGGCAGCATCGACATCTCTAAAGCGGTAACGATCAACGAATCGTTCCAGATTTCCCGCCAGTTCTGGGCTTATCAGGTTCAGAAAGGCAACCTGCGCAACCCTAAAAGCTTTATTCATAGCACGCCGCACATGAGCTTTGTCTGGGGTGACGACAATGTCGACTTCCTGCGCAAGCGCTTTAAGGCGCTGCAGAAAAGCACCCTGTTCCGTGGCATGGCCTACTCCGAAGATCCGCAGCAGATTGCCCGCTGGATCCCGCTGGTGATGAATGGCCGTGACCGCAGCCAGAAAGTGGCCGCGACCTGGACGGAGATGGGCACCGACGTGAACTTCGGTGAAATCACCCGTCAGCTGATCGCCTCGTTAGAGAAGAGGGCGAATTTCCAGCTGCGTCTGCGCCAGGAAGTGCGTGAGCTGAAGCAGCTCGCCGACGGTCGCTGGCAGGTGACGCTGCAGTGTCTGAACAGCGGCACGCGTCGCACACTGACGGCGGGTAGAATATTTATCGGTGCTGGCGGCGCAGCGTTACCGCTGTTGCAGAAGGCTGGCATCCCGGAAGCCAACGGTTACGCTGGTTTCCCGGTGGGCGGTTCATTCCTGGTAACGGAAAATCCGCAGGTCGTCGCGCAGCACATGGCCAAGGTCTATGGCAAAGCCAGCGTCGGTGCGCCGCCGATGTCCGTGCCGCACGTCGACACCCGCGTGCTGGATGGCAAGCAGGTGCTGCTGTTTGGCCCGTTCGCCACCTTCTCGACTAAGTTCCTGAAGCAGGGTTCGCTGATGGATATGTTCACCTCACTGAACAGCAGCAATATGCTGCCGATGGTGAAAGTAGGACTGAAAAGTTTTGATCTGGTGAAATATCTGATGGATCAGGTGCTGCAAAGCGATCGCGACCGGATGGACGCCCTGCGCGCCTATGTGCCGCAGGCGAAGCAGGAGGACTGGCGCTTAGTGACTGCCGGTCAGCGTGTGCAGATCATCAAGAAAGATGAGAAAGAGGGCGCCGTGTTACGTCTGGGCACCGAAGTGGTCGCCTCACAGGATGGCTCGATTTCAGCACTGCTGGGTGCATCGCCTGGCGCCTCTACGGCGGCACCGATCATGCTGGAGCTGCTGCACAAGGTCTGTCCTGAGCAGATGGCTTCGCCGGAATGGCAGAACAAAATCCGTGCGGTGATCCCATCCTGGGGACGTAAGCTGAACGGCGACGTAGCGCTGACAGAGAAAGTGTTAGCCGAAACCAGCCGGATTCTGCAGCTCGACTATTCGCCGGTTACCCCGATGGCAGCAAACGATGAAGGACGTGAAACCGCGTTCGTCGTCGGCAAATAATTCAGCGCCATTGATAAAAAGGCTCCGCACTGCGGGGCCTTTTTTATTGGCCGGTTACCTGGTCGATCCGGGCATTCTCTATTAGGGTTAAGGCATCTTTTAGCTGCACGATCAGGAGGAAACTGCATGTCTTACTCCCCTGCTTCACCGGAATTCACGCTGCTCGACCGCTACTGGCGGGCCGCAAACTACCTCTCCGTCGGACAAATTTACCTGATGGATAACCCGCTGTTGCGTGAGCCACTCAGGCCTGAACACATTAAACCGCGTCTGCTGGGTCACTGGGGCACTACGCCAGGCCTGAATTTTATCTATGCCCACCTCAACCGCGTTATCCGGAAGCAAAACCTGGATATGATCTACATCTGCGGACCAGGACATGGCGGCCCCGGCATGGTGGCGAATACCTGGCTTGAGGGCAGCTACAGCGAGATTTATCCGCACATCACGCAGGATGCGGCGGGCATGCAGCGTCTGTTCAAACAGTTCTCCTTTCCGGGGGGCATTCCCAGTCACGCGGCACCGGAAACGCCTGGCTCGATTAATGAAGGCGGTGAGCTGGGCTATTCGCTCTCCCATGCGTTTGGCGCGGCCTTCGATAATCCCGAACTGGTTGTACCCTGCGTGATTGGCGACGGCGAAGCGGAGACCGGTCCACTGGCCTCCAGCTGGCACGGCATTAAATTCCTGAATCCTGAACGTGACGGCGCGGTCCTGCCGATTCTGCACCTCAATGGCTACAAAATCGCCAACCCGACGCTGCTGGGTCGCAGCAGCGATGAAGATTTGCACCAGTTGTTCAGTGGCTACGGCTATGAGCCGCTGTTCGTCTGCGGGCATGATCCTGAAAAAATGCATCCGCTGATGGCGGAGGCGCTGGATAGTGCCTTCAGTAAAATCGCCGCTTATCAGCGCGAGGCGCGCCAGGGCAAAGCCACCACCGGGGTGCCGCGCTGGCCAATGATTATCCTGCGCAGCCCCAAAGGCTGGACCGGCCCCAAAACGGTCGACGGCAAGAAAGTGGAAGATTTCTGGCGGGCGCATCAGGTGCCGGTCGCGGCCTGTCGCGAAGATGAAGGACATCGCCAGATCCTTGAGACGTGGATGCGGAGTTATCAGCCAGACGACCTGTTTGATGAACAGGGTCGCTTAAAGCCGGAACTGCAGGCGCTGGCACCGGAAGGTGATAAACGCATGGGGTCTTCGCCTTATGCCAATGGCGGCCTGTTGCGCCGTGAGCTGGATGCGCCTGAACTCGCGGAGTTTGCCTGCGATGTCAGCGAGCCAGGCGCACAGATGGCGCAGGCCACTGAGCATCTGGGCCGCTATCTCAGCGTGCTGTTCCAGCGCAACCGCGATAATTTCCGCCTGTTTGGCCCGGATGAAACCGCCTCTAACCGCCTGACGCCGGTCTTCGACGTGACCAGCCGTACCTGGCTGGAACGTACTGAGCCTTACGATGAGCAGCTGGCGCGTGATGGCCGGGTGATGGAAATTCTCAGTGAGCATCAGTGTCAGGGCTGGCTTGAGGGCTATCTGCTGACCGGCCGCCACGGGCTGTTTAACTGTTATGAAGCTTTTATTCACATCGTCGATTCGATGTTTAACCAGCACGCTAAGTGGCTGAAAGTCTCGCGTAAACTGGGCTGGCGTAAGCCGATCTCGTCGCTGAACTATCTGCTCTCTTCGCACGTCTGGCGACAGGATCACAATGGCTATAGCCATCAGGATCCGGGCTTTATCGATCACGTTGCCAATAAAAAAGCGGACATTGTGCGCATCTATCTGCCGCCCGATGCCAATACGCTGCTGTGGGTTGGCGATCACTGCCTGCGCACCTGGGACCGCATCAATGTGATTGTGGCGGGCAAGCAGCCTGCGCCGCAGTGGCTGGATATGGCGAGTGCGGTAACCCATTGTGAAGCGGGCATGGGCGAGTGGCGCTGGGCGGGCACCACCCCAGAGCATGAGGAGCCGGATGTGGTGATGGCCTGTGCCGGTGATGTGCCCACCATGGAGACGATGGCGGCGGTGGATTTGCTGCGCGGTATGCTGACCGAACTGCGTATCCGCGTGGTGAACGTGGTCGATCTGCTGGCGCTGCAGCCGCAGGATCAGCATCCGCATGGCAAGTCTGATGCGGAATTCGACGCGCTGTTTACCCAGGATAAACCGGTGATTTTCGCCTTCCACGGTTATCCAACGCTGATACATCGCCTGACCTATTCGCGAACCAACCACCGCAACTTCCATGTTCGCGGCTTCAATGAAGAGGGAACCACCACCACGCCATTTGATATGACGGTGCTGAACGAGCTTGACCGCTATCATCTGGCGCAGGAGGCGATTCTGCGCGTGCCGGGCCTGGCCGATGCGCATCCTGAGCTGCTGGACGATCTGCAGGAGCGCATCGCTGAACATCATCGCTATGTGCGTGAACACGGTGAAGATGTGCCGGAGGTGCAGAACTGGAAATGGCCGTCGGCCACAGCACCAGGTGCACCCGATTAAGCAGCCAGCAAGGCGTCGGTCAGCATCCAGATGGTGGTCGCCACCAGCGACAGCGCCATCAGGCTGTTGAACAACTGACGCTTCCAGGCAATCTGCAGATGGCTGCGCAGGCGATCGCCCAGCGCAGCCCAGATCAGAATGCAGGGCAGGTTCAGCAGCATAAAGCCGATCATCACCGTCAGCACGCCGCTGCTGGCGCTGTACAACAGCGCCACATTGGTCGCCATCAGCCAGGCTTTGGGATTGATCGCCTGGAAACAGGCTCCGCCCAGCAGCGTCATGGGCTGCGGCTTGCTGCGCACTTCAGGTGCTGCCGCACGGAAAATCTTCCACGAGAGCCACAACAGATAGGCACAGCCTGCCAGCGTCAGCGGCAGGCGAATCGCCGCCATCCAGTGCAGTAAGACCTCCAGTGCGACGCCGGCGATCACCGTTTGCAGCGCACAACCTACCAGTATGCCAAACACCATCGGCAGCGTGCGGCGCATGCCGAAATTGACACCTGAGGTCGCCAGCAGCAGATTGTTCGGGCCTGGCGTAATCGACATGACGGTAACGTAACTGAAGAAAGAGGGATCGAGCATGGTGACTCTCCTGAAAACAGACAGAGTTCTATGCTACGGCGGGAAAAGGGATGGTAACAGTGACACAAAATCACTATTGTTATGGTTACAGTTCCCGTTAACAGCAATTGTACCCATCCAATCCGGAGGCTACTGTGTCCCTTGCTCCCACTTCCGATCGGCCTCTCTATCAGCAGCTGGCAGAGAGCTTCGCTGAGGCTATCCATCAGGGCACGCTGAAACCCGGCAAACGCCTGCCGGCGATCCGCCGCGTCGCCCAGTCACATCAGGTCAGCGTCAATACGGTACTGAATGCCTGGCAGTTGCTGGAAGATCGCGGGCTGATTGAGGCGCGTCCCCAGTCGGGCTATTACGTGCGCGGCGTGTTGCCCGCCGTGACCCGCCATGGTCAGCATAAAACCCGGGTACGCGACCCCAGCAGCAGCAAGCTCGACCTGATCGATAAGGTATTTGCGGCGCAGAACCATCCCGACTACATCAATATTTCCCTGGCCTGCCCCCAGGATAGCGAGCTGTTTCCTGCGGCGCGTATTGCCCGGATTACTGCCTCACTGCTGCGCCGTGATCCGAACATGATTGGGCGCTATGCGCTTCCGCCCGGTAGTGAGCGCTTACGGGAGGAGATTGCGCGACGGGCGCTGCACGCCGGACAGACGCTCACCGCCGATGAGATCACCCTGACCCACGGCTGCATGGAGGCGCTTCAGCTGGCGCTGCGGGCGGTCACGCAGCCCGGCGACTGCGTCGGACTGGAGTCGCCAACCTACTTTTTCCTCTTCCCGCTGCTGGCTTCACTGGGCCTTAAGGCGCTGGAAATCCCCACCGATCCGCAGCATGGGCTGTCGCTGGATGCGCTGGAGATGCTGCTTCAGGAGCAGCGAATTAAGGCGCTGATTGCGATGCCGAGCGCGCAGAACCCGCTGGGCTGCGGCATGTCGCTGGAGAACAAGAAGCGGCTGGCGAAGTTAGTGAATACTTACCACGTTCCGCTGATAGAAGATGGGCTGTATGACGAGTTACAGTTCGACTGGCCGCTCTCGCCCGCGGTAAAAGCCTTTGATCGCGACGGCTGGGTGATCTACTGCACCAGCTTCACCAAAACCGTGGCGCCCGATTTCCGTATTGGCTGGACCGCCGCTGGCCGTTTTCATGATGCGATTGCCCGACTGAAAGCGGTGTCGTCGATGGCAGAATCTGCCCTGCTCTCTGAAACGCTGGCGGAGTTTCTTGCTTCCGGCGGTTATGACCACCATCTGCGCACGCTGCGCCGTCGCTACGCGGCCAATCTGGATGAGGCGCGGGGACTGATCGCCCGCTACTTCCCGGAGGGCACCCGCGCGACGCTGCCGCGCGGTGGCTTCGTCTTCTGGGTCGAGTTACCGGGCGGCGTAAATACCACCGAGATGTTTGATCGGCTGCTGCAGGAGCAGATTTGCGTCACGCCCGGCGCGCTCTATTCGCTGAGCGAGCGCTACAACCATGCACTGCGCCTCTCCTGCTGCTATCCGTTTGATGCGCGCTACAGCTGGGCGATCAGACGCGCGGGCGAAATCGCCTGTGAACTGGCGGGAGTATCCTGCGGCGAGGCTCAGGGTGTACCGTTGCGGCCCCAGACGGTATAGCCGTGGCGTTCAGTCAGGCGTTCGTAATAGGTGCGTACCGCCGGATAATCAGGGTGTTCGAGCGGCGTTTCAAACCAGCGGTTCACCGCCAGACCAATCGGAATGTCTGCCAGCGTGAAATTACGTCCGGCAACGTAGCGACCGGTTTTTTCCAGCTGCTGATTGAGAATGCTCATGGTGTGTGCCCAGCCTTTGCTGGCCGCGGCCAGCAGACGTGGATCCTGATGAGCCGGTGAATTTCGCACCAGCGACATAAATGCGTAGCGCCATGAGGTGTTGAGTTCAGTGGACTGCCAGTCCATCCACTGATCGACAGGCGCACGCGTTTGCGGATGATGAGGATAGAGCCACTCGCCGCCATAGGCATTCGCCAGATAGCGCAGGATGGCGTTGGATTCCCACATCACAAAGTCATCATCTTTCAGTACCGGCACCATCGCATTGGGGTTGAGTGCCATGAATTCGGGCAGGTGCGTTGAGCGGAATCCGTCGCCCCACTCTTCGCGCTGGTAATCAAGGTCAAGCTCGTCACACAGCCATAATACTTTGCGCACGTTGATTGAGGAGGCGCGTCCCAGGATCGTTAGCATTCACAGTCTCCGGTAAAATCTTTAACTTATTGATAACGCTGTTAGCTGTTATAAGCAATCATCCGGCAGAGAAAAGGCCGCACTGAACCCAATCGCAAGGAGTCACCATGAAGGTCGCGTTTAAGCAAGTCGATGTGTTTACCTCAGCAGCCTTTAATGGCAATCCGCTGGCGGTGATTATGGATGCTCAGGGGTTGAGCGACAGCCAGCTGGCGGCAATTGCCCGCTGGACTAACCTGTCGGAAACCACCTTTGTGCTGCCGCCACAACATGAAGAGGCGGACTACCGGGTGCGTATTTTTACCGTTGAAGGCGAACTGCCGTTTGCCGGTCACCCAACGCTGGGCACCGCACACGCGCTGCTGGAGGCGGGCTGGCCAACCCGTACGCCGGGTGAAATCGTGCAGGAGTGCGGCGTCGGTAACGTGACGGTGAAGATTAATGAGACGGGCGGACTGGCCTTTGCCGCGCCAGCTGCCACCCTGATGCCATGGCAGGATGCGCTGATGGGTAACGCCTTAAACAGCGATGCATTCGATCTGACGCAAAGCCCCACCGTGGTGGATATGGGTATCCGCTGGCTGCTGGTGCCAATGGTCAGCGCCGAGGCCGTGCTGGCGCTGCAGCCCAATGTCAGCGATTTGCAGCGCCTGATTAAACATGCGGGTGTCTCGGGCGTGATGCCTTTTGGCCGTTTGCCCTCGGGCGAGCATGAACAGTATGAAGTGCGTGGCCTGCTGGTGGAAAATGGCAGCCTGACCGAAGATCCGGTGACCGGCAGCGCCAACGCCTGTCTGGCGCGTTACTTTGCAGCCGCAGGCCATACCACCTCCTATCGCGTGCGTCAGGGTACTGCCCTGCAGCGTGCCGGTCGGGTGAACGTAACCTTTAATGGTGAGACCATCTGGATTGGTGGTAATACCGTAACCGTCATCGATGGCACCATTACGCTGTAAAAGGCGGCGACGTCGCGGGGTGCTTTCCGCGACGCCACCAGCGGTTAAATCCCCTGCCCGCCTGAGGCTTCAATACGCTGAGCGGTGATCCAGCCGGTTTCGTCACTGAGGATCGCGCTGATGGCGTCGCCGATATCATCCGGTAGTCCGACCCGGCCCAGCGCCGTCAGCCCGGCAATCTGATGGTTAATCTCGGGGGTATCGCGTACCCGGCCACCGCCAAAGTCGGTCTCTATCGCGCCAGGTGCCAGGATATTGACGCGAATGCGCCGTTCGCCCAGCTCCTTCGCCTGATAGCGCGTCAGTACCTCCATCGCCCCTTTCATTGACGCATAGGTCGAGGAGCCAGGATAGATCAGCCGGGTCAGACCGCTGGAGATATTCAGGATGCGGCCACCGTCGTTGATCAGCGGCAGCAGCTTCTGGGTCAGGAAGTAAGGCCCTTTGAAATGCACATTAACCAGCGCATCAAATTCCGCCTCGGTAGTGTCGGTAAACGGCTTGTAGTGTCCGTGTCCGGCGTTGTTCACTAAATAGTCAAAGCGCTCCCGCTGCCACTGCTGTTGCAGTGCCTCTTTCACCTGGCCGACAAAGCGATCGAACTGACCGGTTTCGCCGACGTCCAGCGCCAGCGCCACTGCACGCCGTCCCAGCGCCTCAATCTCCTTCACCACCGTCTGTGCCTCATCGGCATGGCTGCGGTAAGTCAGGATAATGTCTGTCCCCCTGGACGCCAGTTTTAACGCGCCATTACGGCCTAAACCGCGGTTTGCACCGGTAATTAACGCCACTTTCTGATTCATCTCTCGCACCTGTTGAAAAATTGAACACAGGTTAAGGATATTCGCGAATTATTGATCTATAAACAGTGTTAAATGCGCATCACTGTTTCAATAAAAACAACAATCGGTGAACAACATGGACAAAATTCACGCAATGCAGGTGTTTGTGCGGGTGGCCGAAATGGGCAGTTTTACCCGCGCGGCAGAGAGTTTAGGTGTCCCTAAAGGCAGCGTTTCGCGGCAGATACAGGCGCTGGAGAATCAAATGGCAACACGTTTGCTGCATCGCACCACGCGCCGGGTGCAACTAACCCAGGATGGGTTGGTCTATTACGATCGCTGTCTTGATTTATTGTCGATGATTGACGATATGGACAGTCTGTTCCAGCACGAGCCTGCCTCGCTCAGCGGTAAGCTCCGGATTGATATGTCTGTGGCCATGGCCACCAGTTTTATCCTGCCACGGCTGCCGGAATTTTTGCAGCACTACCCCGGCGTAGAGATTGAGCTGAGCAGCAGCGATCGTCAGGTGGATGTGATCCGGGAAGGGTTTGACTGCGTAATCCGCGTCGGCGAGCTCAAAGATTCTGGCCTGATTGCGCGAAAAATTGGTACCCATACCTTGATCAACTGCGCCAGCCCTGGCTACCTTTCGCGTTTCGGCATGCCGATCCGGCTGGAAGAGCTGTCGCAGCATGCGATGGTGCATTACAGCCAGCAACTGGGTCAGGCCTCACCGGGTTTTGAATATTTTGATGGCAGGCAGTGTCACTATGTTCACACCGGCGGTGTGGTCACCGTGAACAGCACCGAAACCTATCGCGCCGCCTGTCTGGCGGGGTTAGGCATTATTCAGGTGCCAGCCGCCGGGATTCAGACATTACTGGAAAGAGGCGAGCTGGTAGAAGTGCTGCATCGCTTTCCCGCCAGACCGATGCCGATCCACCTGCTCTATCCGCACCGGCGCAATGTGGCGCGTCGCGTGCGGGTTTTTATGGAGTGGCTGAGTCAGGTGTTACAGGAGTACGTCACCTGAGCGGCTATACTTTGATTTTAATGATAAACAGGACAGTGAAGGTCTATGACAGACAAGCAGGAAAACCCGCAGGATACGCAGCCGCAAAAGCCACTTATCGATATTAAAACCGGCAACGAGACGGTTGATCATTCGATAGTGCGCGTGTCGCGTTTTGCCGCCTGGTTTCAGGCGATCCCGGCAGTGGCGCATTTTATTCGCGCCCTTGACCGCTTTAATGATCGGCTCGGCAGCCAGTTTGGCGCGGCCATTACCTATTTCTCTTTTTTATCGCTGATCCCCATTCTGATGGTGTCGTTTGCCGCCGTGGGTTTTGTGCTGGCATCGAACCAGGATCTGCTGACCGATATCATCAACAAAATCGTCAGCAGCATCAGCGACCCGACGCTGGCCACCACGCTGAAGAATACGGTAAATACCGCCATTCAGCAGCGTGCCACCGTGGGTATTACCGGTTTACTGCTGGCGCTCTACTCCGGTCTTAACTGGATGGGTAACCTGCGCGAAGCGATTCGTGCCCAGTCGCGCGACGTGTGGGAACGCAAACCGGATGACAAAGAGAAGATCTGGAAGCGTTATATTCGCGATTTCCTGTCGCTGACCGGTCTGATGCTGGCGCTGGTGATTACGCTGTCGCTGACCTCGGTAGCCGGTTCGGCGCAGGCAATGATCGTCAGCGCACTGGGGCTGGATGGCATCGACTGGTTACGGCCCGCCCTGACCATTATTGCCACCTCGATTTCCGTTATGGCTAACTATCTGCTGTTCCTGTGGATTTTCTGGATCCTGCCGCGTCATAAGCCGCGTAAGAAAGCACTGTTCCGCGGCACTCTGCTGGCGGCAATCGGTTTTGAGGTGATCAAGTTTGTGATGACGCTAACGCTGCCGAAGCTGGCGACCTCGCCTTCTGGTGCGGCCTTTGGTTCCGTGCTTGGCCTGATGGCGTTTTTCTACTTCTTCGCCCGTCTGACGCTGTTCTGTGCGGCGTGGATCGCCACCGCCAAATATAAAGACGACCCACAAATGCCTGAAGCGGGCAGCGCGTCACGACACAAATCATCGTAATCCGTTAACAACAGCGGAAAATATTACCCCTCGGCTATTTTTTAACCAGATAACAGGATGAATAGCTGAGGGGTCACTTTTATTTAGCCCTTTCGTAGAGTATCCCGCCAGATATCGTCCGGATTACCCCGGTATCACCCGACATTCGTCGCACCTCAGAAATTATCCTCTTTTTGCCCGCTGAAGCCAGACGCGGCGCGGGTTTTCTTCATTGAATGCGCTCTGGCAGATGCGTAAGATTCTTTGTCTGTATTTACAAATAAGAAACAGTTATGCAAGCCTCCCTCACAGACACGCTCGACAAACAGCAGGATCCCACGCCGGTTAACTCACGCAGTAAAGTGGTGATTGCCTCGCTGGTCGGAACGGCCATCGAGTTTTTCGACTTTTATATTTATGCCACTGCTGCGGTGATTGTTTTCCCGCACATTTTCTTCCCGCAGGGTGATGCCACGGTCGCGACGCTACAGTCGCTGGCCACCTTTGCTATCGCCTTTATCGCGCGTCCGATTGGCTCCGCCGTGTTTGGTCACTTTGGCGATCGCGTGGGTCGCAAAGCCACGCTGGTTGCCTCGCTGCTGACCATGGGGATCTCCACCGTGGTGATTGGTCTGCTGCCCGGCTATGAAACCATCGGCGTGATGGCTCCGTTGCTGCTGGCGCTGGCGCGTTTTGGTCAGGGACTGGGACTGGGTGGTGAATGGGGCGGCGCAGCGCTGCTGGC
The DNA here is from genome assembly GCF_024520875.1 of Pantoea sp. Ft-CA_14. Classification (NCBI taxonomy): domain Bacteria; kingdom Pseudomonadati; phylum Pseudomonadota; class Gammaproteobacteria; order Enterobacterales; family Erwiniaceae; genus Pantoea; species Pantoea sp. Ft-CA_14. Next base: position 123,335 of record NZ_JALNPM010000015.1, read on the forward strand.
GACGGAAAATGCCCCGGCGAAGAAGCGTGCGCTTTACGGCTCCTTCCCTCAGCTGGGTGCGCCGATTGGCTTTTTCTTCGCTAACGGCACTTTTCTGCTGCTTTCGTGGCTGCTGACCGACGAGCAGTTTATGCAGTGGGGCTGGCGCGTGCCGTTTATTCTCTCCGCCGTGCTGGTGCTGATCGGCCTTTATGTGCGCGTTTCGCTGCATGAGAGTCCGGTGTTTGCCAAAGTACAGAAAGAGAAGAAGCAGGTTCGGGTGCCCATTGCGGCACTGCTGAGCAAGCATCTGACCGCCACCATTCTCGGCACCTTTATCATGCTGGCGACCTATACGCTGTTCTATATCATGACCGTCTATTCGATGAGCTACGGCACCACGGCAGCACCGGCCGGTCTGGGTATTCCGCGTAATAGTATGTTGTGGATGCTGATGCTGGCGGTGATTGGCTTTGGAGTGATGGTGCCGATTGCCGGTTTGCTGGCTGACCGTTTTGGTCGCCGCAAGACGATGATTACCATTACGCTGATGATTATCGTGTTTTCGTTCCTGTTCCCGGCGATGCTCGGTTCCGGATCGCAGGCGCTGGTGATGGCGTTCCTGTTGCTGGGTCTGAGCATTATGGGCCTGACCTTTGGTCCGATGGGCGCCCTGCTGCCGGAGCTGTTTCCGACCGAAGTGCGTTATACCGGCGCATCGTTCTCTTATAACCTCTCATCGATTCTGGGTGCCTCTGTTGCGCCTTATATCGCGACCTGGCTGAATGCGCATTATGGTTTGCAGGCGGTGGGACTTTATCTGGCGTCGATGGCCGTGCTGACGCTGATTGCATTGCTCGCTTGTAAAGAGACGCGTAATCAGACGCTGTATGACGTTTAATCCGGCTGGATGAAGGTCAGTGAAAACCCGGCGGCTGCCGGGTTTTTTTATGGAGCAGGCTCACAGAGTACAACCGCTCTGAAGGGCTAAACAATATCAGGCGACAGGCTCAGGGAGCATACGCCTTAAGCGGGTTAGCTTTCTGTTTGAAAAAACCGGACCTCGCTGAAAGGCGTATTGATATTGGCAGCAATAAAGAAGCTTAAGGGCACAGGGAATACGGTCAGAAGAGGAAAGCGTCCCGCGCCAGGGACAAAAACGCCGGGAGCGTTTTTGAACAACGCAAAGCGTTGGCCCGGAAACGGGCGCACCTCAGGGATGAGGTGCGTAATCGCGCGGGCCGAGCATGCCATGGATGGCGGTTTTGCGTCTTTCCGATCTGACCGTATTCCATGTGCCTGCACTGTCTCACAGCAGTGCAGGCACTAACTTACAATCGGCCTTGCCTGGTATGGTTCATCAACAAAAAACCCCGGCAAGCCGGGGTTTGTTTTGCTGAAAACTGTGATGACGGTAATTAGCCCGCGACAGCGATACGCTTCATGTCGGTCATGTAGCCACGCAGCTTACGGCCAACGGTTTCAATCGGATGCTGGCGAACCGCTTCGTTAACGTCACGCAGCTGCGCGTTATCAACCTGCGTGCCTTCTACCGCTTTACCCAGATCGCCTGGCTGCAGCGTGGTCATGAACTCTTTCAGCAGCGGCACCGCGGCGAAGGAGAACAGGTAGTTACCATATTCGGCGGTATCGGAGATCACCACGTTCATTTCATACAGGCGCTTACGGGCGATGGTGTTCGCGATCAGCGGCAGCTCATGCAGTGATTCGTAGTAAGCAGACTCTTCAATGATGCCGGCGTCTACCATGGTTTCAAACGCCAGCTCAACGCCCGCTTTAACCATCGCAACCATCACTACACCTTTGTCGTAGTACTCCTGCTCTTCGATTTTGCCTTCATACTGTGAAGCGGTTTCGAACGCGGTCTGGCCGGTCTCTTCACGCCAGGTCAGCAGGTTTTTATCATCGTTAGCCCAGTCCGCCATCATGCCGGAAGAGAATTCGCCGGAGATGATGTCATCCATATGTTTCTGGAACAGCGGTGCCATGATGGTTTTCAGCTGCTCTGACAGCGCATAAGCGCGCAGTTTAGCCGGGTTAGAGAGGCGATCCATCATCAGTGTGATGCCGCCAAACTTCAGTGATTCGGTGATGGTTTCCCAGCCGAACTGGATCAGTTTTTCTGCGTAAGCCGGGTCAGTGCCTTCAGCCACCAGCTTGTCGAAGCAGAGCAGTGAACCAGCCTGCAACATGCCGCACAGGATAGTCTGCTCACCCATCAGGTCAGATTTCACTTCAGCAACGAAAGAGGACTCCAGCACGCCAGCACGATCGCCGCCAGTTGCTGCTGCCCAGGCTTTGGCAATCGCCATGCCTTCGCCTTTTGGATCGTTTTCCGGGTGAACCGCGATCAGCGTCGGTACACCAAAGCCACGTTTGTACTCTTCACGAACTTCTGTACCCGGACACTTCGGTGCCACCATGACCACGGTGATGTCTTTACGGATGCTTTCGCCCACTTCAACGATGTTGAAACCGTGCGAGTAGCCCAGCGCAGCGCCATCTTTCATCAGCGGCTGAACAGCCTGAACTACAGCGGAGTGCTGCTTGTCTGGCGTCAGGTTTACCACCAGGTCAGCCTGCGGGATCAGTTCTTCGTAGGTGCCCACTTTGAAACCGTTATCGGTCGCTTTGCGCCATGAAGGGCGTTTTTCCGCAATTGCTTCAGCACGCAGTGCATAGGCCACATCCAGACCGGAATCACGCATGTTCAGACCCTGATTCAGGCCCTGCGCACCACAGCCAACGATAACGACTTTTTTGCCTTTCAGGAAACTGGCACCATCCGCGAATTCATCGCGCGCCATGAAACGGCATTTACCTAATTGCGCCAGCTGGTTGCGCAGGTTCAATGTGTTGAAATAGTTAGCCATGGGTACTCCGGTAAGGTTGTGTTTGCTTTTTTTGTTCAGGAACGGCGTGTCATGCAGCGCCGCGAATGACCCCATCATATGACAGGAATTCTGTTGCTTAAATTGATATATTAACAACGTCACATTGCAATAAATGCAACACCACCCAGAGGCGACGCGCACATGGATTTACGGGATCTGAAACTGTTTCTTCATCTGGCAGAAAGCTGCCACTTCGGACGCACTGCGCGTGCTATGCACGTCAGCCCTTCCACGCTGTCACGCCAGATCCAGCGGCTTGAAGAAGATGTCGGCCATGCGCTGTTTCTGCGCGATAACCGCACCGTGACGCTGACAGAAGCGGGCGAACGCCTGCGCCAGTTTGCCCAGCAGACGCTGTTGCAGTATCAGCAACTGCGCCATGTGATGGATCTTAACGGTCCGTCGCTCAGCGGCGAGCTGCGCCTGTTCTGCTCAGTGACGGCGGCCTACAGTCATCTGCCGCCCATCCTCGACCGCTTTCGCGCTGAACATCCGCAGGTCGAAATCAAACTGGATACCGGCGATGCCGCGGATGCGGTGGAAAAAGTGCACTCCGGCGATGCCGATCTGGCCATTGCCGGCCGTCCTGAAACGCTGCCCGCCAGCATTGATTTTATGCCACTGGGGCTGATCCCGCTGGTGCTGATCGCGCCTGCACTGCCCTGTGCCGTTCGTACTCAGGCAACACAGCCGCAGCCCGACTGGTCAAAAATTCCGTTTATCCTGCCGGTGCAGGGACCGGCACGGCGACGTATCGATCTCTGGTTCCGCCGCCAGCGCATCCCGAATCCGGTGATTTACGCCACGGTCTCGGGGCATGAGGCGATTGTTTCGATGGTGGCGCTGGGCTGCGGTATCGCACTTTTACCGGATGTGGTGCTGGAAAACAGCCCGGACCCGGTGCGTAACCGTGTGCTGCTACTGGAGAATATTGACTCGGTTGCGCCGTTCGAACTCGGCATCTGCGTGCAAAAAAAGCGGCTCGGAGAGCCGCTGATCAGTGCTTTCTGGAGCCAGCTATAATCAGCTGCCTGACAGGAAGAAGCGGAACGCCGGGTTCTGGCTTTCGTCATGAAAGTCGTAACCCAGATCGGTGAGATGCTCTTCGAAGCGTGGCTCATCGCTGCCAAGTTCAAAAGCGGCCAGCACACGGCCATAATCGGTGCCGTGGCTGCGATAATGAAACAGCGAGATATTCCAGTGGGTGCCCAGCGTTTGCAGGAACTTCAGCAACGCGCCGGGTGCCTCCGGGAATTCAAAGCTGAAAAGGCGTTCACGCAGTGGTTTAGAAGGGCGTCCGCCCACCATGTAACGCACGTGCAGTTTCGCCATCTCATCATCCGAGAGATCGACCACCTGATAACCGCCGCTGGTGAGCTCGCTGATGATCTCGCTGCGCTCTTCCACGCCACGCGTCAGTCGTACGCCAACAAAGATGCAGGCTTTGTCCGCATCGGCGTAGCGGTAGTTGAACTCGGTAATCGACCGTCCACCCAGCGTCTGGCAGAAACGCAGGAAACTGCCCTGCTGTTCCGGGATCGTTACGGCCAGCAGCGCTTCACGCTGTTCGCCCAGCTCGCAGCGCTCAGAAACGTAGCGCAGGCCGTGGAAATTGACGTTGGCCCCGGATAACACATGCGCCAGCCGCTCGCCTTTGATCCCGTGCTGCTGGATATACTTTTTCATGCCCGCCAGCGCCAGCGCGCCAGAGGGCTCCGCCACAGCACGGACATCTTCAAACAGATCTTTCATTGCGGCACAAATGGCATCGCTGTCGACGGTGATGATGTCATCGATGTATTCCTGACAGAGCCGGAAGGTTTCGCTGCCAATCCGTTTCACCGCCACCCCTTCGGCAAACAGCCCGACGCGCGGCAGATCGACCGGATGACCCGCCTCCAGCGCTGCTTTCAGGCAGGCTGAATCTTCTGACTCCACCGCAATCACTTTGATTTGCGGCATCAGCTGCTTGATCAGCACCGCGACGCCGGCTGCCAGACCTCCACCGCCAACCGGGACAAAGACCCGGTCGAGATGCGCATCCTGCTGCAGCAGCTCCATCGCCAGCGTGCCCTGTCCGGCTATGACGGCCGGATGGTCAAACGGCGGCACGAAGGTGTAACCGCGCTGTTCAGAGAGTTCTATCGCTTTGGCTTTCGCCTCGTCAAAGTTGGCCCCGAACAGGAAAGCCTCACCGCCAAATGCGCGCACCGCATCAACCTTGATGTCTGCCGTCGCCAGCGGCATCACAATCAGTGACTTGATGCCCAGCTTAGTGGCGGAGAGCGCCACGCCCTGCGCATGGTTACCGGCTGACGCCGTTACCACGCCGCGCGCTTTCTGCTCTTCGTTCAGACCGGCAATCATCGCGTAGGCACCGCGCACCTTAAAACTGTGCACCGGCTGACGATCTTCCCGCTTCACCAGAATGGTGTTGCCGAGACGCGATGAGATTTTTTCCATAACCTGCAGCGGCGTCACCTGTGCCACTTCATACACCGGTGAACGCAACACTGCGCGCAAATACTCGGCGCCACAAGGCGCCTCGGGTAGCGGTTGAGACTCGGCCATCGTTAGCCTCCCAGCTTGCTCTTATCGCGGACGGCGCCTTTGTCAGCACTGGTCGCGAGTAATGCGTAGGCACGCAGCGCAAAGGAGACTTCACGCTGACGATTGACCGGCGTATACGCCGCATCGCCACGTGCCTGCTGCTCTTCACGACGGGCGTGCAGTTCGTTATCCGGTACGGCGAGTTTGATACCGCGGTTAGGGATATCGATTTCGATGGTGTCGCCATCTTTGACCAGCGCAATGGTGCCACCGTTGGCTGCTTCAGGCGAGGCGTGACCGATAGAGAGGCCCGACGTACCGCCAGAGAAACGACCATCGGTGATCAGCGCGCAGCTTTTGCCCAGCCCCATCGATTTCAGATAAGTGGTCGGATAGAGCATCTCCTGCATGCCTGGCCCGCCTTTTGGACCTTCGTAGCGAATGACGACCACATCGCCCGCAACGACTTTGCCGCCCAGAATCGCTTCAACGGCGTCATCCTGGCTTTCATAGACTTTGGCCGGACCGGTGAAGGTCAGGATCTCTTTGTCTACGCCCGCAGTTTTTACGATACAGCCATCTTCCGCAATGTTGCCGTAGAGCACGGCCAGACCGCCATCCTGCGAGTAAGCATTTTCACGGGTACGGATACAGCCTTCGGCACGGTCATCATCCAGCGTGTCCCAGCGGCAGTTCTGTGAGAACGCCTGAGTGGTACGAATACCCGCCGGACCCGCGCGGAACATATCTTTTACCGCCTGATCTTTGGTCAGCATGATGTCGTACTGATCCAGCGTTTCACGCATGGTCTGCTGCAGGATATTACGGGCGCTGCTGTCGAACAGGCCGGCACGATCCAGCTCGCCGAGAATGGCGAAGACGCCACCCGCGCGATGCACATCTTCCATGTGGTATTTCGGGGTACTTGGCGCCACTTTACAGAGCTGAGGCACTTTGCGTGACAGGCGATCGATGTCGGAGATATTAAAGTCGATATCGCCTTCCTGTGCGGCTGCCAGCAGGTGGAGCACGGTGTTGGTGGAGCCACCCATGGCGATATCCAGCATCATGGCGTTCTCAAAAGCGGCCTTGTTCGCGATGTTACGCGGCAGCATGTTGACATCATCCTGCTCGTAATAGCGCTTGGTCAGGCTTACGATGCGCTTACCGGCATTGATGAACAGCTCTTTGCGATCGGCGTGCGTAGCCAGCAGTGAACCGTTGCCAGGCTGCGACAGACCGAGTGCTTCAGTCAGGCAGTTCATCGAGTTGGCGGTGAACATACCGGAGCAGGAGCCGCAGGTCGGACAGGCAGAGCGTTCGATCTGCTCACTGTCGGCATCGCTGACGTTCGGGTTGGCACCCTGAATCATCGCATCTACCAGATCCAGCTTGATGATCTGGTCAGAAAGCTTGGTTTTACCCGCTTCCATCGGTCCGCCTGAAACGAAGATCACCGGAATATTGAGGCGCAATGACGCCATCAGCATACCCGGGGTGATTTTGTCGCAGTTAGAGATGCAGACCATGGCGTCGGCACAGTGGGCGTTGACCATGTACTCGACCGAGTCAGCAATCAGCTCACGCGACGGCAGTGAATACAGCATGCCGCCATGACCCATGGCAATACCGTCATCCACCGCAATGGTGTTGAACTCTTTAGCCACACCGCCTGCCGCTTCGATCTGCTCGGCGACAAGTTTACCAAGATCACGCAGGTGAACGTGGCCCGGCACAAATTGGGTGAATGAGTTAACCACAGCGATAATCGGCTTGCCGAAATCGTCGTCGGTCATTCCTGTCGCGCGCCATAAGGCACGGGCACCCGCCATATTGCGGCCGTGGGTGGTGGTGGCGGAACGGTACTTAGGCATACTCTATTTACTCCAGTAAGAATAAGCTCGCGGACGTCAGATGACGCCCGCGCTGTATCTGATTATGGGTTAACCGGATCTAACCAGCCCCATTTGTCTTCGGTTTCGCCGGTGAACAGGCCAAAGAAGGCCTCCTGGATGCGTTTGGTCACCGGGCCACGTTTGCCTTCGCCGACCTGAATGCGGTCAACGCTGCGCACCGGTGTAATTTCTGCCGCGGTGCCAGACATAAAGACTTCGTCAGCCAGATAGAGAGATTCACGCGACAGGGTCTGCTCACGCACTTCAATGCCCATATCGCGCGCCAGCGTGATGATGGCATCGCGGGTGATGCCCGGCAGTGCTGAAGAGGTAAATGGCGGGGTAAAGAGCACGCCATCTTTAACTTCAAACAGGTTTTCGCCTGCACCTTCTGAGATCAGGCCATTAGTATCCAGCGCAATCCCTTCCTGATAGCCGTGACGACGGGCTTCGCTGCCCACCAGCAGTGAAGAGAGGTAGTTACCGCCCGCTTTAGCGGCGGTTGGCAGGGTATTCGGTGCTACGCGGTTCCATGAGGAGACCATGGCATCGATGCCGTTCTCCAGGGCTTCAGCGCCCAGGTATGCGCCCCACGGGAACGCCGCAATGATCACGTCGGTGGTGAAGCCGTCTGGCGGGTTCACGCCCAGGCCCACATCGCCGACAAAGGCCAGCGGACGGATATAAGCACTTTTCAGTTTGTTCACGCGGATGACTTCGCGGCACGCTTCCATCAGCTCATCAACGCTGCTTTTAATCGGGAAGCGATAGATTTTGGCGGAGTCGTGCAGACGTTGCATGTGTTCGCGATGGCGGAACACAACCGGTCCTTTGTGAGAGTCGTAGCAGCGCACGCCTTCAAATACCGACGTACCGTAGTGTAACGCGTGGGACATGACGCTGACCTTCGCCTCTTCCCACTTAACCATCTCGCCATTGAACCAAATAAAGTCTGCTTTCTTCGTGCTCATTGTTATTCCCTCTCGCGGCTAAGCGCGGATTTGTTGTGTTGTCTGTTGTTGAATCTGAACGCATGCAACGTCGATCAATTTGCTTAACTGCGAAGACAGTAAATCGACGGAACGCTGACTGGCAACGGTCATTTCAATATTAATGTTTTCTGCGTTGGCGACTGAGGCCATGTTCATAGAACAGACCTGAAAACCGCGGTGACGCACTACGCGTAAAATGCGCTCCAATATTTCAGGGCGGAAACGGGCTTCGATAGACAATTGATGCTGGTTCATACAGTTTTCTCCATCATGTTTGCATTGCTGGCACCCGGCGGTACCAGTGGCCAGACGTTTTCATGCTCATCAATTGCAACATGCAGGAAGTAAGGACCTTCGCTGTTCAGCAGAGCATCAAGGGCGGCGTCGACCTGATCTTTACGGGTAATGCGCTGGCCGGGAATATTGAAAGCGCTGGCCAGCGTGAGGAAGTCGGGGTTGTCGGACAAATTGGTTTCACTGTAGCGGCCATCGAAAAACAGCTGCTGCCACTGACGCACCATGCCCAGACGCTGGTTATCCAGCAGCACGATTTTGACCGGCAGCTTGCCGCGCTTGATGGTGCCCAGCTCCTGGATGTTCATCATGATGGAGCCATCGCCCGAGACACAGATAACCGTATCTTCCGGGCGTGCAACCTGCGCACCGATGGCAGCGGGTAAACCAAAGCCCATGGTGCCTAAGCCGCTGGAGGTGATGAAGTTCTCTGGCGCGCTGAATGCCATGTGTTGCGCCGTCCACATCTGGTGCTGACCGACGTCGGTGGTCACTACGGTATTGGCCGGTTTGCGATCGGAAAGCTGCTTCAGCAACAGCGGTGCATAGATCGCTTCGCCCGGATGGTCGTAGCGCCATGGGTGACTGGCCTTAAGCACTTTCATCTCATCGCGCCAGGCGTTGATATGCAGAGGCTGACTCAGGGCGGGCAGCAGTTCGTTGAGATCACCCTGCAGAGAGACGTGTGCACGACGTAATTTGTTTAACTCAGCGGGATCGATATCGAGATGAATCACGCTGGCATGGGGGGCAAAGGTGTCCAGCTTGCCGGTCACGCGGTCATCGAAACGGGCACCGACCGCAATCAGTAAGTCACAACTCTGCACCGCCAGGTTGGCAGCTTTAGTACCGTGCATCCCCAGCATGCCGAGATACACCTCGCTGTGGGGGTCTACGCTGCCCAGCCCCTTTAAGGTGGCCACTGCCGGGATGCCGGTCTCTTCTGCCAGCGCGCGCAGTGCCGGAACAGCCTGTGCCAGGCCAACGCCTCCACCAACATAGAGCATTGGTTTTCTGGCCTGCGCCATCAGTGCGCGTGCTTCCTGAATCGCCTGATGCGGCAGCGCGCTTCCCTCTTCTACCGGAACCAGATGCGGGGCAGGTTCTCCCTGCGCAATCTGAATATCTTTAGGAATGTCCACCAGTACCGGACCCGGACGGCCCGACTGCGCCAGCGCAAAGGCTTCTGCCATGATGGCAGGCAGCTCATCTAACGATTCGACCAGGAAGCTGTGTTTGGTGCAGGCCAGCGATAAGCCCAGCACGTCGATTTCCTGAAAGGCGTCGGTGCCGATGAAGGCCGAGGTGACCTGACCGGTTACTGCCACCACCGGAACCGAATCCATCATGGCATCTGCCAGGCCGGTAATCAGGTTTGTCGCGCCAGGGCCAGAGGTGGCGATACAGACGCCGGTTTTGCCGGTTGAGCGCGCATAACCGATCGCCGCCATCACAGCGCCCTGCTCGTGACGACACAGTAGGTGTTCCACGCCGCCGTCGTAGAGCGCGTCGTAAACCGGCATGATTGCGCCGCCAGGGTAACCGAATACGGTATCAACACCCTGCGCGCGTAAAGCCTGAACTACCCACTGTGCACCTGTCATCGCTATTCTCCTGTGTCCTGACCGGAACAACAGAATTTTATGCTACTGTTCATTGTTTGTTCCTTGTGGATTTACTGATATTTCCTCTGGTCGAAAAAAAACCCCCGGACCTTTCGGTGCGGGGGTTTTTTCGGATTCGAGGCTTGATTTCTAAGCCTTTCTTTCTCCAAGCGTTGCCCCGCACGGTAGGTTAATAACCACCACCACGCTAATCACGACCAGGCTAATCACTTGTAGAAGGGCTTTCATGTGTTGTTCAATTCTTTCGCTTGTTCGAAGTAATGCCTACAGAGTTATCATAGTCAGGGGGCATGACACAACTTTTTTTACAGACTTTTTTTAGCGCCTGGCGCTAAATCGCGGTCTATCAATTTGTAATACAAGAAATAATTACATGATGATAATTATTCATCACTTTACTGACGTAATAATTTTTTGGTGAATTTGCGCGCAGACACGCAGCGTTTTAACAGGTTGTGAAAAAACTTCTGATAGGTTGTGCAATGACCCGAATAGTGCTGATGATGCCCTGGCTTTCCTTTGATGCTGTCACCAGACTGACGGTAACAAGGAGCGAGTATGTCATTGTCAAAAGTTCTGACCCGGGCAGCGCTGGGAGTGGAAGCCCCGCTGGTGACCATCGAGGCACACATCAGTAACGGACTGCCTGCGTTAACGCTGGTGGGGCTGCCTGAAACCACGGTGAAAGAGGCGCGTGAGCGGGTACGCAGCGCCATTATCAACAGCGGTTTTGCCTTCCCGGCAAAACGCGTCACCATCAATCTGGCACCCGCAGATTTACCCAAAGAGGGCGGGCGGTATGACTTACCCATGGCGATTGCCATTCTGGTGGCCTCTGAGCAGCTTCCTGCCGACAAGCTGACGCACTATGAGTTTCTGGGTGAGCTGGCACTCGACGGTGCACTGTGCGGTGTACAGGGCGCGATTCCAGCGGCCATGGTAGCCATTCAGGCTGGACGACAGCTGGTCCTCTCCGCTGAGAATCAGTGTGATGCCGGGCTAATCCGTCAGGGCTCGTCGCTGGTTGCCTCTCACCTCAGCGAAGTGTGCGCCTTTCTGCGCAATGAACTCACACTACCGACAGCCCAATATCCTGAGCATCAGGGCGATGCACCTGCTGACGATCTCGCTGATATCATTGGTCAGGAACAGGGACGCAGAGCACTGGAGATCACTGCGGCTGGCGGGCACAACCTGTTGCTGATCGGGCCCCCTGGCACCGGTAAAACCATGCTCGCTACCCGGTTGCCCGGCATCATGCCCTCCTTAAGCGATCAGGAAGCACTGGAGTGCGCGGCAATCGCCAGCCTGGTGAACAGCAATACCCTGCACCGACAGTGGCGCACCCGGCCTTTCAGGTCACCTCACCACAGCGCCTCTCTCTATGCTCTGATTGGCGGCGGCTCACTGCCACGGCCCGGTGAGATCTCCCTGGCGCATAACGGCGTGCTGTTTCTGGATGAATTACCGGAATTTGATCGCAAGGTGCTGGACTCCCTGCGCGAACCATTAGAGTCGGGCGTCATCGCTATTTCACGCGCTCGGGCAAAAGTTACCTACCCGGCCCGGTTTCAGCTGATTGCTGCGATGAATCCAAGCCCAACCGGACACTATCAGGGACAGCATAACCGCTGCTCACCGCAGCAGGTGCTGCGTTATCTCAGTAAGCTATCCGGCCCCTTTCTTGATCGTTTTGATCTTTCGCTGGAGGTGCCGCTACTCCCCAGCGGCATGCTCAGCGGTCAGCGCACCAAAGCGGAAGCATCTGAGCAGGTTCGTCATCGGGTGGTCGCGGCGCGTGACATTCAGCTGACCCGTGCAGGAAAAATAAATGCGCATTTAAACAATGCAGAGATTATGCGCTGGTGTCAGCCTGCTAAAGAGGATGCGGAGTGGCTGGAGTCAGTGCTGGAGAAACTGGGTTTATCTGTACGGGCATGGCAGCGGATTTTAAAAGTGGCGCGTACCCTGGCCGATCTGGCTGGGGAAACAGACATCACCCGGCATCATCTGCAGGAAGCGGTCAGCTATCGCACGATAGATCGATTAATGATCCATCTGCATAACAGCCTGCAATAAAAAAGGGGCTTTCGCCCCTTCTCTGTTAATCGTCGCTGTCGGTGAAGTCTTCAACGGTGTCCATCTGCGGTTTACCGCCAGACAGCGTATGAAAACGTTTAGGACGCTTAATGCGGGTCATATACTTAGACCATACACGTTCAGCTTCCGTTTGCGGCTCACGCACGCCACGACACACTTCAATAAACAAACGTTCTTCTTCGGTTGCAGGCTCACGCTTTGATAAATCCAGCTCATTAAAGGCAAAACCGTGGCGTTCAAGAAGCTGAGCTTCTTTAATAGTAAAGTCACCGTGGCGTGAGAAACCACGCGGGTAATGTTTGTTATCAAAGAAACGATTCTCTGTTGAGAAGCTTTCCGCCATGTTACACGCTCCTGATTTTCTAATGCCGTGCTGTTAATGGCGCGGAGTATTAGATAGGCTTGACAGAGTGTAAAACAAAACATTTAAATCTATACGACAAACATTTTTTGGGAGAACGCTGTGGATACGGAATTACTGAAAACTTTCCTGGAAGTGAGCAGAACTCGCCATTTCGGGCGTGCTGCAGAAGCACTTTACCTCACGCAATCTGCTGTCAGTTTTCGCATCCGTCAGTTAGAGAATCAGCTTGGCGTTAACCTTTTTACACGGCATCGCAATAACATACGTCTGACGGCGGCCGGAGAGCGACTGCTCCCCTATGCTGAAAGCCTGATGAGCACCTGGATGATGGCGAAGAAGGAGGTTTCTCACACTCAGCAGCACCATGAGCTTTCAATAGGTGCCAGTGCATCACTATGGGAGGCTTATCTGACGCCATGGCTACAGACGCTCTACGAGAATCGGGAGAGCCTGCACTTAGAAGCGCGCGTGGCACAACGACATCTGCTGGTTAAGCAACTCCATGAGCGCCAGCTGGATCTGTTGATCACCACTGAAGCACCTAAGATGGATGAGTTAACCAGTCAGCAGATTGGTCATATTTCACTGGCGCTTTTCTGCGCCCGGCAGAGCGAGAAGCGTGAAAAATATGATTATATCAAGCTGGAATGGGGAGCAGATTTTCATCAGCATCAGAGCTATCTCTCCGGGGCTGATGATGTACCGGTACTGACCACCACGTCGGCACATGTCACCCGTGAACTGCTACATACCACCGGAGCGTGCGCATTTCTGCCGGACTTCTGGCAGAGTGTGTACAGTGAGTTGATGGTGATTCCGGATACGCCCGTCGCCGTTCGTCCGCTCTATGCTGTCTGGTTGCAGAACAGCGATCAGCAGGCACATATCCGTCAGTTGCTTAAATTCCCGATTCTGGTCAGGCAAAACAGCTGAATTTGCAGGCAGGACAGTAAGCAGAGAAGATCAGAGGCCAGTTAGATTTAGCTGGTTTTTCTTTTTTGCTTTTTTAAAGGCAAAAAAAAATCCTTTGCCGAAGCAAAGGATCGTTTTCTGGCAGGGGCGGAGGGACTCGAACCCCCAACACCCGGTTTTGGAGACCGGTGCTCTACCAATTGAACTACGCCCCTAATAGGGTGGCGGAACGGACGGGGCTCGAACCCGCGACCCCCTGCGTGACAGGCAGGTATTCTAACCAACTGAACTACCGCTCCACCGATTCTTTCACAGCTGTCAGCAACTGGCTGATGGCCGTCTGTTCCTGTTATTTTCCTTGTCAGGGGAAAAGGAACGAATTTGATGCCTGGCAGTTCCCTACTCTCGCATGGGGAGACCCCACACTACCATCGGCGCTACGGCGTTTCACTTCTG